>NZ_BAAAAV010000003.1:0-561082 GCF_054768095.1 Clostridium sp. CTA-7
GTTGATGGTGTACCTGCTAAAATTACTGGTGATTTTAATTCAGCTGCTGTATCTACCACTACTTGTAATGTTTCTAAGTTATGAATATTAAATGCTGGTACAGCATATCCTTCTCTTTGAGCTTTCTTTAACATTTCTCTTGTTGATATTATACTTTTCATAATGTACCTCCAATTTTCTTTTCTATGATTTAATTTTATCACTTATATTAAGAAAATGTTTTCACAAAAATCAAAGTTATTTTTCAAGCTACTCTGTAAGTTTGGCTATTTTACTTGATTATAATAAAAAAAGTATTTTGAAAATTGCTTTAATCTGATTTTCAAAATACTTTTTTATCTATATTATTAAATAATCTATTATTGCTCTTGAAATAATAGATAGTGGTAGCCTTGATGTTACTTCAAATTCTTTAATTGATGTTCTAGATTGCTTGTATCCAATTAATGTTACATCTGAATACTCTTCTAAAATACCTTTTCTTACACAGCAACATGTAACCACCCTTGCCCCTGATTTCTTTGCACTTTTAACTGATTCTAATATTTCTTTTGTTTCTGATCTTAATGAAAAAGCAATAACTACATCTTCTCTATCTATTGTTTTACAAATTTTCATCATTATATTAGGATCTACAATTAGAAAGGTATTATAACCTAAAAGTTGAAGCTTTAAATTAAACTCCTGTGCCACTAGCTCTGTAAGACCTCTTGCTAATATGTAAATACGTTTAGATTCTTTTATTATTTTAACTATATTTAAAACATTTGTTATGGAGATATTTTCAATAGTTTTAGTTACTTCTATTAAAGATTTCCCTAGTATTTCATTTACTTTTTTAGAATCATAATTATGCTCTTCCTTAGCTGAAATCTTATATCTTAACTCTGAAAATCCCTCAAACCCACACTTTTTAATTGTTCTTGATACAGTCGCTGGTGAAGTAAAGGATTCTTCTGCTACGTCTACAATAGACATATTAGATAACTTATTTGTATTTGAATTTATATAATCAACTACAGATTTTTCTGTAGGGGTAAGCTTCTCAAACAACTCATTGCTAACCTCTATTATCATTTTTATCACCTTACTTAATATATATTTTCTTTAATTATATAATATTTAGTATAACTAATAAATATATCATCTTATTTATAACTATTATAAATAATTATGAAATTGTATAATAATCAGCAATTTAAAGTTATTATTTAGATTGTTATAATTTTTATTATCATTTACGAGTATATTATATAAGTGTGGAATCTATTACAAGTAATTTTAGTAATAGATTCCATAATTATTATTTTAAATATTTATAAAAATCCCCTTCTTTATTTAAAAGCATATCAATATTGCTAAAAGGTATCTTGAATGTAATAAATCCAGCAGAATAAGGTCCTATTTCATATGGAGGATAGTAAATATATAAATTGTTTTCGTCTATATAAAAATCTTGATTTTCTGTTATGCCTTTAAACGCATCCTTAAATACATATTCATAATTAGGATCTTTTTTTATCATTTCATCTATTATTTTATTTAATTCATCTTTCCAATTTGAACTTACTTTAAATAAATCTTCTAATTTATAAAAATTACCTGTAATTAAATTTATAGTAGGTGTTTTCCTTGTAGGCATTCCATGAGCTGCACCTAATGGATAATAGTATCCAACTAAATCTAGTGTTAATATATTATTTTTATAGAATAGAATAGTAAAATTTCCATAGTAATCATAAGTTAATACATCTTCACTAGTTATAATTATATTTTCTACTTTTTTATCTTCATCATAAGGTCTAAATAAAGACATCTCTTTTAATTTTAAGTTTATGTTCTCTTCTACCTCTTTACTTTTCAATCCAGTTACACTAGGTATATATATTAAATAATTAATATTAGGTTTATATTTATTAATAAAAATTGAGTAATCTTTACTTAATTTAATTTCTTTATTTGGTTCATATACTATATTTTTATTTTTATCTAAATAATATGGTGAATAATCTATATCTGCATATATTAAATCTCCCTTTAGTCTTAATTCTCCACTACCTTCAACTATTGGTAAGTCCTTAACTACTACCCCATTTTTATCTATAAAAAATGTTTTTTTCTCATCTGATGCATAGGATAAACCATTAAAAAAACTGCCTACTTCTCTATATATAAATTTTGTTAAAAGTGTTCCACTTGTATCTGCAATAGCATAAATGCTTCTAGTTACGAGTTTATCTTTTCCTATTGGCAAGCCTAATGCTAATTTTTCTTCTCCTAAGTATCTAATGTCATTATATATTTCACCATAAATAGCTTTTCCTAATTTATCAATAACTCCAAATGTCCCATTTGCTTTAAATTCTAAACTAACTATAGCTGCTCCATCATTAAATTTATCAGCATATGCATATTTAGGTGATATAACTATTTCACCATCTTTATTTATATATCCATAAGGTCCACCTAGAAGTCTGGAAAATGTCATTAAGCCTTCCCCATATGGGCCAACGTACTGATAATTGTAAGTGTTAACCACATTTCCATTTAAATCTATTAAAGCGAATTCTTCATCCTTAACTTTCACTATGGCAAATCCATCATTAAAATCAGAAGCTTCCATATACTTATATTCGACTATCTCATTCCCATCTAAATCTATATATCCGTATTTATAATTGTTATCAATTTTTTTCTCTATTACAGCACGTCCATTATTATAATTTCCTATATAGTCGTACTTTGCTTCTGTTATTTTATATCCTTTTTCATCTAATACTCCCATTTTTGAATTTTGTACATAAACTGCTCTATTTTCTTTATAAGGATTTATACTTTCATATTTCTCAGTAGATATATAATTTCCTTTTGTATCAATTAGCCTAAAAATACTATCCTCTGAAACTATTGCTACCCCATAATTGTTAAAATCGTATGCGCTATTGAATTTAAATGGAATTATAATATTTTTATCTTTATTTATATATCCATATCTCTTACCATTTATAGTATTAGTAAGAGCTGGATACAAGTAAAAGTCCCTATTTTTAATATTTTTCTTTTTATTTTCTTTTTTATGTTTTTTTCTTTTCATATAGCCTCTCAAAAATTTATTAATAATAGCTATTATATTTATATATTTATGTATTAGACACACTATTTTAAATAATACCTCTATAATAGAAATAGGAGATAATTATTCTTATCTCCTACTTCCATTATAAAGATTTAAATAAACCTTTTCTCTTTATAAATTTTCCAAATCCTTTTTTTCCTATAAACTTATTATCTTTGGCTATAATTTCACCTCTTAATATAGTGTATATAGGATATCCTTTTACTTTAATTCCTTCATAAGCCGTATAATCAACATTTGAATGTAAATCGCTATTTGTTATGATTTTTTCTATATTAGGATCAATTATAACTATATCTCCGTCTGCTCCTACTTGTATTGATCCTTTTTTAGGATACAATCCAAATACTTTAGCTGGATTTGTACAGCATACTTCAACAAATTTATTTATAGTGATTTTTCCTTTCATTACTCCCTCTGAAAAAATTAAAGGCATTCTTTCTTCTATTCCTGGAGCTCCATTTGGACATTTTGTAAAATCATCTTTTCCAAGTTGTTTATCCTTGCTAAATGAAAATGGACAATGATCTGTTGCTATAGTTTGTATATACTCATCATTAATACCTCTCCATAAAGAGTTTATATCATCTTCTTTCCTTAATGGAGGACTCATAATGTATTTTAACCCTTCATTATTTTCTAAATCGTATTTGCTATTTTCTAAAACTAGATATTGAGGACATGTCTCAGCATATATATTCTGCCCTCTATCTCTTGCCATTTTTATATAACTTAACCCTAAAGCTGATGATAGATGAACTATATAAAGGGGGGCATCCTCCGCAATAGATGCTAAGTTGATCATTCTATTTACAGCCTCACCTTCCGCTTCTACAGGTCTACTTAATGGATGATACTTAGGAGTCTTTAATCCATTTTTCACATAATACTCTCTTAAGAGTTTTATACTTCCATGGTTTTCACAATGAACAGTTGTAATTCCTCCAAGGTCTTTAAGTCTGTTTAATACCTTTAAAACTTCTTCATCATTAACCATATAATCATATGTTAAATAAACTTTAAAACTTGGTATCCCTTCTTCATTAACTATCTCTTCCATTTCATTAAGTATTTCTTCATTTACATGCTGTATAACTCCATGAAAACTGTAATCTATTACTGCATTTTTATTAGCATATCCATGATATACATCAACTTGATGTTTTAAATTACATCCCTTTGGTCCAAAACCCATGTGATCAACTATGGTAGTTGTCCCTCCACAAGCTGCTGCTACTGTTCCAGTGTAAAAATCATCATTTGCAACTGCAATTCCTACATCTAAATTTAAATGAGTATGAACATCTACCCCGCCAGGTAAAACATATTTGCCTTTAGCATCTATTATTTCTTCACTAAATCTATTTATATTTATTCCAATTTCTTTTATAATACCATCCTCAATATATATATCTCCTATATATGTATCACTAGCTGTCACAATTGTACCATTTTTTATTAGTAATGACATTGGATTCACTTCTCTTTCTTACATGAATTTATAATATACAATACCGCTTACATTATTTATTATATATTAGCAATGAATATGCCAAATGATATTTGGTTATACCGACTAAATTTCTAGTCTAATTTAATATCATTTTGAGAATTAATTATTATTTTGATAAGCAATAAAGCTTTAGCAATATAAAATATCATTAAAGCTTTATTGTAAATAATTAATATTTTTATCTTAATATTGATTGTGCCATTCTTCTATAAGTATGCCTTATCCCCCTTATTGTAACTGATAAGGCCATTATATTTTCAGGTAAAGCTATTCCAAAAGTGCCGCAATCTCCAATATGTTGTATATCTGCTCCAGCCATTTTTGAAGTTAATGCTATTTGCTCTATAATACTTTTACTTGAGCCTTCTTGTGAAGTTCCTATTGTAGTCATAGCAAGAGCGTCACTTTCATGAATAATCCCAATTATTTTCTTTGCTAAGTCTAAATCATACCCTGGTACAGTTCCTGGAGCTGGTATTAATATCACATCTGCTCCAGAATCTATAAAGCTTTTTATAGCACCTTCATCATATATATTACCACTGCCTGCACCATGCATCTTTCCTGCAATTATCAATGTACTATTTCCTAATACTTCCTTAGCAAGTTTTATTCCTTCACAAATAGTTTTTTCGTTAACTCCTGTATTTGGATTGCCTGTTATAACTATATAATCAAAACCATACTCTTTAACTTTTTCAAGATTATTTTTATTTAATCTATAACCTCTTTCATAGTTACTTCCCTCTGGTACAGGCTCCAAATTTACTCCTACCATTCTACCAACTAATTTTTTTATATTTCTTATATAATCTTTATTTACTATATTAGATTTTATTTGATCTTCTATTTTATTAGCTAAGCCATCTATCCCTGAAAGTAAATTAGCTCCTCCATCTATTCCAAAAATAAAAGGCTTTTCAAAGTTAAACGTATTTAAAGTTATCATATCAGCTCCAAAACTTGCAGCAAGCTCTAAATTCGATACTTCTCTTATATATGGAGTATAACTTATAATAGTTTCTGACATAACAGTTCTTCCCTCTGAGTTCTTTATTATCTCCTTAAGTGTATTCTTATCTAAACTTTCGATATCACCTGTTGTTAATTCAAATATTCTTTTCATCAATCTACTCTCCTAATAATTCCCATATATTCTATTATACAGTATTTTGTTTTTAAATAAAAACATTAATCAAAAGGAACATTAATTCTATCTAAATACTATTTAGCAATATGGAGAAAATACATATTATATGCTATCCTAATAAATATAAGGGGGTAAAAAATAATGAAAAAACTAATTTTCTTTTTAACTTTATTATTTTCACTAACAATTCCTATTGTTGTATCTGCAGACAATAAATATTATTCAATTGATAATTTATTAATAAATGCAGAGATACAAAGCAATGGAGATGTTTTAGTAAATGATGAGTTTACTTATACTTTTAATGGAAATTTTAATGGTATTTATTTGAACTTAAATTTAAATGGTTCTAAAGGATATTCAATTTACAATGTAACAATAGAAGATAATGATGGATTATATAATTTAGAAAACAAAGATGATAAATCAAATAATAGCTATGAAATTATAAATACTGGTGATAAAGTTCAAGTAAAAATTTATTCTAAAAGTAGCAATGAAAAAAAGAAATTTAAAATTCAGTATTTAGTAAACTCTGCTGCTGTAAAGTATGAAGATTTTAGTTCATTAAACTGGAGCTTTTACACTGCCTCAAAAGAACATCCAGTTAATGATATTGAACTAAATATCAATTTGAATTCAACTAATTTTAATGCTAATAATCTGTATTACACAGTTTATGGTGATGGTAGCTTTAGTACTGAAACTACAGAAAATAAAATTAAAATTAATGGAGAAAATTTAACTTCTGATTTAGGTATTGATTTAAGGTTTCAAAAAGAATTTCTTACAATACCATCAGTAGAAAAAAATAATAATACAAATATTATAGACAAAAATATGAATAAACATGTAGAAAAAGGTTCTTCTAATATGTTATTACCTATACTAATTCCATCTTCATTAATTTTATTAATAGCTTTAACTTTCTATCTTTCAAGCAAACGCTCAAAAAAGATCTTCAATGAAGCTTTAAATGAATATAGATCAAATTTTGTTTTTATAGAAGAGGATGTATTAACTTCTCCGCCTTCTAATTTAAGTCCTACTTTAGTTGCATATTTATATGATAAGAATAATATTCAATGGTCTATAGTTCCTTCTACACTTATGTATCTTGCAAATAAAGGTTTTTATAAGTTAAGTAGTGATCTATCAGATGAAAATGAACTTGTTAATGTTAAGTTTAAAAGAATAAAGGATAGTTCAAGATGTGAATATTCGCATTTAAAGATTTTAATGGATTGGTTTAAGACATATGAAGATAGTAATAATGAATTTTCATTAAACTCTATAAAAACAAAAATTGATGTCAGTAAAAATATAGCTAAAAACTTTCATAATTCATATTGGGACTTTATAAACGAAATTAGATTAAATGGAAGATCTAACAATTATTATATAAATATTAAAGATAAAGAAGTATTGACTAACGATGCTTATAACGAATATCTTAAGTGGTTTGCTTATAAAAAATATTTATTGTCACTAATAAATAGTAAAAATATATCTAATATAAAAGAATCAATTATATATGCTTCTGCATTAGGAATAAGTTATTATGATTTGGAGATAGATCCAAAAGACATTAAAGAAAACTCTCTTTTTGATAATAATTTTAATACTTCTTTTTATAGTTATTATATGACTAATGCATTTTTATTTAATGAAATACACAATTCAACAAATAATAATTACAATAATAATTCAAACTTTAATAATAGCATGGATTTTAGTAACAATAGTTTTAATGATTTTTCATCTGGAGGAGGTTTCTCTGGTGGTGGTGGCGGAGATTCTGGTGCTTTTTAATATCAATCACGGAGGTCTATTTTATTAGACTTCCTTTTATATTTTAAATTTTTGTTAGTAAATTCTTAAATAAATCTTAAAAGCCTTCTATTTTTTTAGTTTCTTTAATAATATTAAAGTAAAGTAATATTATATTTTAAAAAGGAGTTTTATTATGAAAAAAAATATACTAAAGCTAATTACAGCTTGTACTGTTGCTCTTTCTTTATTTAGTTTTACTGTACAAGCTCAAAATAAGGAAAGAGTAACTTTTGGTATTGACTTAACAGATGCTCAGGAAGCTCAAATGTTAAAAGAATTTGGAGTTTCAGAAAATGAAGTTAGTATAGATAGAATAACTAATGATGATATAATCAAACAATTAGGTCTAGATGCTAATGATAAATCAAATTATCAAGGAGGATGCTACTCTTCTTCTTACGTTAAACTTACTAATAATGGTGGGATACAAGTAAAATCTAATAATTTAACTGAAGTAACCTCTCTTATGCTTTCAAATGCTCTAGTTACATCTGGAGTAACTAATGCTGAAATTAAAGCAAGCTCACCATTTCCTGTTACAGGAACCTCTGCTCTATCAGGAATATTAAAGGGTTTTGAAAGTGCTAAAGGTGAAGAATTATCATTAAAAAATAAAAAGACAGCTCAAGAAGAAATAGAAACTACTTCAGAGCTTGGAGAAGAAATTGGATATGACGAAGCTGCTAAAGTTATAAATGATGTAAAAACAAAAGTTATAAAAGAAGCACCAAAAAACAGTGAAGAAATTTCTAAAATAGTTGATAATGTTACAAAGAATTATACAGTTCAAATATCAGATGAACAAAAAGAAGAAATAAAAGCTTTAATGGTTAATATAAATGACTTAGATATAGATTACGATAATGTTAAAGATACTTTGAAAAATATAGGTAATCAGATATCAGAAGCACTTAAAAAGTCTGGCAAGGATATTCAAGATAGTGGATTCTTTCAAGGTCTTTTTGATGCAATAGGTAATTTTTTCTCTGAAATTTTTAGTTGGATAGAAAGCTTATTTAATAAATAATAAAAACTCCCTTTTGGGAGTTTTTATTATTTATACTATATCTGCTAACTGAAACCTGATAACTTTACTTAATTCATCTAAACTTAGTTCTACCTGATATCCTATTTTACCAGCACTAAAAATAAATGTTTCAAGCTCCTCAACAGATATATCAATTGTAGTAACGAAAGATTTCTTCATTCCAATAGGTGAACATCCTCCGTGAATATATCCTGTTAATGGCAATAATTCTTTTGATTTTATCATTTCAATAGATTTCTCACCAACACTTTTTGCTGCTTTTTTTAAATTTAATTCTTTTTCTACTGGTATTACAAAAACATAGTAATTCTTTGATTTTCCAACTGTTACAAGTGTTTTAAAGACCTGCTTAGGATCTTGTCCTAATGCATTAGCAACTTCCAATCCACTTATAGCATCAGTGTCTACATAACAATAACTATTATAATTACTTTTCTTTTTATCTAAAATTCTCATTACATTTGTTTTTTCATCCATATCGTATCCCTCCAAATAATATAATTATATCACTTTATATAAATATTACTATTTAAAGCATACCATAAAATAATTTAATAAAAAGATTATCATTTATTGAAGTTCAGGAACCACTTTTTTATGATTCATTTATTATTTTTATACTTCTATTTCATAAAAATAGAGTAAAGATAATACTTTACTCTATTCCTTTATATATTATATAATCAAACTAGCTGGTATATAAAATTTAATTTATGTGTTTTAGCGGACCATTAATTAATTAATTAATTTCTATACTGGCTATTTTTATATTTAAAATCATATACTCACCTTTATTACGTAATTCTCTATTTTATTAATCAATTTAAGAACATTTTTAATGATTAAACAATTTCCCTTTTAAATATTACTGAACCTTCATCTGACTTTGGAATCCAGCCTACACCTTCATGAGGCTTTGTTAATCCCCCTACTAATTCCCATCCTGCTTCTCCATAATTGTTAAGCTCTTTTTGTAATTCTTCTGAATCACCTAATCCTTTTATAGAGTTTATTTCGATAACTTTGTATTCCCACTTCATAAATCATATGACCTCCTTTCTATTATTAATATTAATACATAAAATATTATTCTACTTTTCAATAGGAAACCACTTTCTTGTTTTGTTTGCAATTTTAACTAAAGTTAACATTACCGGAACTTCAACTAAAACCCCAACTACCGTTGCAAGTGCAGCTCCTGATTGTAAGCCAAAAAGTGAAATTGCTACTGCTACTGCAAGTTCAAAGAAATTACTTGCTCCTATCATTCCTGCTGGTGCTGCAATACTATGAGGTAACTTCCAAAGTTTTGCCCAAACATATGCAAATCCGAAAATTAAAAAAGTTTGAATTGTAAGCGGAATTGCAATTAATAATATGTGAATTGGATTGTTTAATATAGTATCCCCTTGGAATGAAAATATTATTATTAAAGTTAAAAGTAATCCTACTATAGTTACATTATCAAACTTTTTTAAAAATACATTTTCAAAATAATCCTTCCCCTTGCTTTTAATTACTAAAGTTCTTGTACCGAAACCTAGTACTAAAGGAATTACAACAAATAATACAGTTGATAATATTAGAGTTTCAAATGGTATCGATACATCACTTACACCTAGTAAAAATGCTACTATAGGTGCAAAAGCTACTAAAATAATTAAGTCATTTACTGCTACTTGAACTAGAGTATAAGCTGGATCTCCTTTAGTTAAGTGACTCCATACAAATACCATAGCTGTACAAGGTGCTGCTCCTAATAAAACTGCTCCTGATAAGTACTCCTTAGCTAACTCAGGTGCAATAATTCCCTTAAATACTACAAATAAGAAAAATGCTCCTATTGCATACATTGTAAATGGCTTTATTAACCAATTTGTCACGCAAGTCACAATAAGTCCTTTTGGCTTTTTTGTAGCATTTAAAATACTTGAGAAATCTATTTTTAACATCATTGGATATATCATAAGCCATATCAAAATAGCTACTGGTATTGATACATTGTAATATTCAAACTTGTTTAATGTTTCAGGAATAATAGGTAAAAATTGACCAACTAATATTCCTACAACTATGCAAGCAGCAACCCATAATGTTAGGTACTTTTCGAAGACTCCCAGTCCCTTTCCTTTATTTTCTTCTCCCATAATTACCTCCTATATTTCATTATCTTTAATTCTTCTTGCTAAATCTTTTACTTTTTCCTCTATAGTTTTTGCGACTTTAATAAATTCTTTATCACTCTTACCAGTAGGATCTTCTAATCCCCAATCCTCAACATGGCTAGCTAATATAACAGGACACACAACATTACATCCCATTTTTATAGCAATATCTACACCTGGTATATCAATAAGTAGTTTAGACTTTTGAGTTTCATTCATATCTACTTTATACAATTCCTTAATTATTCTTACTGCATCTTGATTAATTTCAGGTTTAGTTTCAGTTCCTGCTGAATAACTTTCAAAAATCTCGCTTCCATATAGTTTACCTAATGCTTCTGCCATTTGTGATCTACATGAATTATGAACACATATAAATGCTACCTTCTTTTTCATCTTTAATATCTCCTTCTATTTAATTATTTCTAACAATTTGTCTCCTTTTACTTCTTCTGCTTTCCATTCTATTACTGCAAAGTTTCCATTTGATATTTCATCTACTTTGTTAATCCACTTTATTTCATTGCTAGCCTTAGATTTTAATATATCATTACTTGTATTAGTTGCATAAAGGCTTGAGTTTATAACCCACCACTTACTATTTATACCTGCTCTGTTTAAATCTTTCTGTAATCTCATAGCCTCATAAACAGGAGTTGTTTCAGCTAAAGTTACAATTATAACTTCTGTATCTTTTTCATTTCTTAGTTTAGGTAAAAGCTTTTTAACTGATTCTGGTATATCCCCTTCTGATCTTTGAATCTCTCTATGATAGCTTTGCGTTGAATCTAGAAGTAATAAGGTATGACCAGTAGGTGCAGTATCTATAACTACAACTTCATTTTCTGACTTTTCAACTATCTCAGCAAAAGCTCTAAAAACTGCAATTTCTTGAGTACAAGGTGATCTTAAATCTTCTTCAATATACTCAATATCAGTGTCACTCATTGTTTCTCTTGCTTTACTTAAAACTTCTTCCTTATACTTTTCTAGTTCTTCTTTTTCATCAATACTACTCAAAGTTATTCCATAACCTTCATCTATAACAAAGTTTAAATTAGCTGCTGGATCTGTTGTCGTTAAGTGAACCTTCTTCCCCTTTTTAGCTAATCCAATTGCTATAGCTGCTGCAATAGTTGTTTTACCTACTCCGCCTTTTCCCATTGTAAAAATAACCTTTTTATTAGTATTGAATAAATCATCTATAACATTATTTAATCTCGGAATAGATTCTGCATTTACTAAATCTGTGCTTACTTTAATATTATTATTTTTCAATAATGATCTTACGTTTTCAATCCCTGTTATATTATAAGGTCTTAATGGTATTTCATAAGTTATAAGATTTTTTAATCCTTTTGGAATCTCTTCTAATGCACTTTGTTGTTTATCATATAATGCAGTAGATAATTCATCATCATAATTTTGTAAAACTCCATTTATAACTAATATTTGATTTTTAACACCAATATCTTTAAGTTCATTTGATGCTCTTTCGGCTTCTTTTAATGGTGATGGTTCTGGTCTTGAGACTAGAATAAGTGTAGTCTTCTTGTCATCAGCTAAATTAGAAACTGCATTTTTATAAACTTCTTTTTTACTTTCAAGTCCTGATAATTGTCCTAAACATGATGCTCCATGAGTATTTTCACTTATAAAATTACTCCAAGCTGATGGTAATTGAAGCATTCTTAATGTATGTCCAGTTGGAGCAGTATCAAAAATTATATGATCAAACTCATTAGCTGCTTTTTCATCAGTAATAAATGAAGAAAACTCATTAAAAGCAGCAATTTCAACAGTACAAGAACCTGAAAGTTGTTCTTCCATATTATTTAGCACAGCTTCTGGTAATTTTCCTCTATATGGTGCTATAACACTTTCTTTATATTCTGCTGCTGCTTGTTCAGGATCAAAATTAGCAACTAGTAAATTAGGAACATCCTTTATTTGAACTCCTTTATTATTTAACTCTGTATTAAAAACATCTTGAAGATTAGATGCAGGATCAGTACTAATCAACATTATCTTCTTACCTTCATCAGCTAAAGATACTGCTGTTGCACAAGCTGTTGAAGTCTTACCTACTCCACCTTTTCCAGTGAAGAATAAATATTTAGTTAAGTTTATCTCTTTTATATCAAATGCTTTGTACACCTATATCACTCCTTTTAAATTTAACAGCATCCACCTTTACAACAGCAATTATTAGTTTTTTTAGATTCAGCTTTTAATAGCTCCGCAGATATTCCTAATAGAGTACAAAATTCATCATTAGTAGGATAACTACCTGCTTTTACAATCTCACCATCAACCATTGTTACTGGAAGGATCTCAACTCCCTTTTTCATTAAAACTTCATTTATTGTTTTGTTATCAACAAATATTTGAGGGTTGCTTGTTAAGTTGTATCTTTCAACTAATATTCCTTTGCTATTTAAGTTATTTATTATTGTAGAAACCCTTAAAAGTTCTGGATTTACAGATGGTCCACAAACTCCTGTGGAACAACACATTGCTGGATCAAAAATAATCATTTTTTTCATAATAATATACACTCCTTTAGATTTTTAATCTTTTTTACATACACATTCCTTTTGCTTACAAATGCATTCCTCGGTATCAGTAATAATATTCATTAAATTTAGAATTAACCTGTTAGCATTAGTGGTATGTAATTTATAATAATTCCATATGCCTTCTTTCCTCGATAATACTAACCCACATTCAGTTAAAACTTTTATATGATGAGATAATGTAGGTTGAGTGAAATTAAAGTTTTCTAGTAAATCACAAGCACATTTTTCACCACAAGATAAAATATCTAGTATTTTTAATCTATTAGGATCTCCTAGTGCTTTAAAAATTTTTGCATTTACTTCATAATTATTATTCATACTAATCCTCCTTATATAGATAACCTTCTATATATAAATATAGATTATTATCTATATACTGTCAATATCTAGCTTATTATTACTTATATTACAAAACATTATATTGATGTATATCTATATGATATGATTTAATATTGACTTTGTTACTATTATATAGTAACAAATTTATTGTTAAGATTAATAAAATATTATTTTTTATTACTAATATCAAATCTAGATGAAAAGCAGAAATAATAACAAAATTTCTTTTTTAAATATGCTATTGTCATCGCCATTTTATCTCAAAATTCATCTCTCAGTCCTTTATTAAATTGTAATTTCATACTATTATTTCTATTTATCATTGCGAATTTTTTGTTTAAATTTGTATATAATGTAAAATAATTTACTATCTTAGTAAGTTTATGGTAAAATATTATTATAAATAAAATATGTTAATTAAAAATACATAATACATTTTTAATATTTTAAATTCTACTATGGTTTTAACTCTTTAGATATATAAACAAGTTTTTTATTTCTTGTTTTTATATAATTGACTAACTCAAAAGGAGATTGAGATTTATGAAACTACAAAAAGAATTACCAGAAATTTTTGAAACCTTTGGAGAAATAAGAAGAAACTCATTTCTTACAGCCAAAGAACTTAAAGAAAAAGATATTCCTTTAATCGGTGTATTTTGCACATACTTTCCTCAAGAAATAGCTTTAGCTATGGGAGCTTCAACAGTTTCACTATGTGCTTCTTCTGATGAAACCATCCCAGATGCTGAACAGGATTTACCTCGTAATCTATGCCCATTGATTAAATCTAGCTATGGTTTTGGAAAGACAGATAAATGTCCATTTTTCTATTTTTCAGATTTAGTTGTTGGAGAAACTACTTGTGATGGAAAAAAGAAAATGTATGAATATCTTTCAGAGTTTAAACCTGTCCATGTTATGGAATTACCAAACTCTCAAAGTGAAGATGGCTTTAAACTTTGGAAAAATGAAATTATAAGATTGAAAGATACCTTAGAAAATCAATTTAAAACAACTATTAGTGAAGAAAACATAAGAAAAGCTATAAAAATAAAAAATAATGAAAGAAAAGCTCTTAAGGAGTTTTATGAATTAGGAAAGTTAGATCCTGTACCTTTAAAGGGACAAGATATATTTAAAGTTTTAAATGGGACAACCTTCTCTTTTGATAAAGAAGCTATTCCAAATCAATTATATGGTTTAATAGAAAAAATTAAATCTGAATATGATAGCAATGAAAAATATGAATCTAAACCTAGAATACTAATTACTGGTTGCCCTTTAGGAGCTGCAACTGAAAAAGTTATAAAAGCTATTGAAGATAATGGTGCATATGTTGTAGCTTTTGAAAATTGTACTGGAGCTAAAGCTGTTGATGAATTAGTTGATGAAGAAAATCCTGATGTTTATGATGCACTAGCTCGTAAATATTTATCTATTGGCTGCTCTTGCATGACTCCTAATCCAAATCGCATAAAACTTCTTGACAGGATGATTGAAGAGTATAGAGTTGATGCTGTTGTAGATGTTATTTTAACAGCTTGCCATACTTATAATATTGAAACACTAGCTATTAAAAGGTTCACAAATAACGAAAAGAAAATTCCATATATGAGTGTTGAAACAGATTTTTCTACTAGTGATATTGGTCAATTGAATACAAGAATGGCTGCTTTTATAGAAATGCTTTAATTTTATAAAGAGGTTATTAATGAATATATATACATTAGGAATAGATTCAGGTTCAACATATACAAAAGGAGTTTTATTTGACGGAGATAATATAGTCGCTAAGTATAAGATAAGAACTTCAGCAAAGCCTAAAGACAGCATTTATAAAGTTTATAATGAATTATACTCAAGTAATGTTAAATATGTTATAACTACAGGTTATGGTAGAGACTTATTATATGAAGCTAACAAAAAAGTCACTGAAATAACATGCCATGCTAGAGGAGCTGCCTTTTTAAATAGTACAACTAGATCTGTTATAGATTTAGGTGGGCAGGACTGTAAAGCTATACAGCTAGATAATTCTTTAAATATAGTAGACTTTATAATGAATGACAAGTGTGCTGCTGGAACTGGTAGGTTTATTGAAGTTATGATGAGAATTCTTGAAGAGGATATAAATAACATAGATTCCTTTGTGAGAGGAAAGAATAAAGTTAGCATTTCTAGTATGTGTACTGTTTTTGCTGAAAGCGAAATTATTAGTCTTCTTTCTAAGGATGTTGATAGAGGAGATATCGCATTAGGTATACTTCATTCTATTGCCCAAAGAACTGCTAATTTTTCTAGAAAGCTAACTTTGCAAGAAAATATCTTTTTTACTGGTGGACTTGCTAATTCAGAAGTCTTTAAAGAAATTTTAAAAGAATACTTAAATAAAAATGTTATAACTCACCCATTAAGTCAGTATGCAGGAGCAATTGGTGCTGCAGTTATAGGATATAATAAATATATTAAGCTTATGTAAACAATAAAAAAAGATATTATTTCGTATCTAGTGATGCGAAATAATATCTTTTTTATTTTTATGAGTTTACTACTTCTCCTCCATTAACATGGATAGTTTCTCCTGTTATGTATGATGTCCCATTGCAGGCCAAGAAGACATAACTTTCTGCTAATTCTACTGGTTGTGCAGCTCTTTTCATTGGTGTTTTACTACCAAAATTTGAAACTTCATTTATACCGAAAGAAGATGGAATAAGAGGTGTCCATACTGGACCTGGTGCAACTGCATTTACTCTAATTCCTTTATCTGCTAAGTTTAGTGCTAATGATCTTGTAAATGTTGTTAAAGCACCTTTAGTCATTGAGTAATCTATTAAAGTCTTATGTCCATGATAAGCAGTAACTGATGTAGTATTAATAATGCAATCTCCAGCCTTTAAGTGATTTAAAACTTCCTTTGTTATATAAAAAGCTCCAAATACATTTGTTTTAAATGTTCTTTCAAGCTGATCTTTAGTGATTTCATTTAAAGTATTACATACATGTTGTTCTGCTGAATTATTAACTAGTATATTAATAGTATTAAATTTACTTATTACAGAATTTACAGCTGAGATGCAGAAAGCTTCATCTCCTATATCACCCTTTATTAACAGACATTCCCCATTACTATCTTCAATTAATTTTTTTGTTTCGTTTGCATCATTATCTTCATTCAAGTAAATTATAGCTAGTTTTGCACCTTCTGTAGCATAAGCTAATGCTACAGCTCTTCCTATTCCACTATCTCCACCTGTTATTATTGCTACTTTATCCTTTAATCTATTAGATCCTGTACTATATCCCTCTGCTTTATATATTGGTTTAGGGTTCATATTTCCTTCTATTCCAGGTTGAACAATTTGATGTTGAGGAGGAAACTCCTTAGGAAAATTATTATTCATTTGACTTCTCCTTAATATTGAAATTATTATTTTCAGACTTAGTATTATCTATACTTTCTAAAAAATTAGTTTTATTAACTATGTTTTCTTCGAAATTTTCAACAGCATTTTTAGTAAAGTTACCAACCTTATGCATATTTCCATAAGTTTTTTCCATATCAATTACTCCTTTCAGTAAATATATATCTATATTTTTTGTTATTTAATATAAAATATACTTTTTATTAAATTTAAAATCTTCATATATTTATTAAGCAGTGATATAATATTTTTATAATTTCCTAAAGAATAAAAAATACTAGAGGTGGAAACGTATGCATTTAAAAGAAATTGAGAAGGCTAAAGAAAATATTAAAGACGTAATTAATAAGACTCCAATCTTATACAGTCCAATTTTCTCAAAAATTTCAAATTGTTCTGTTTATATGAAATGTGAAAACTTACAAGTTACAGGAGCTTACAAAATAAGAGGGGCTCTTAATAAAATACGCTCATTAAATGAAGATGAAAAAAATAAAGGAGTTGTATGCTCATCTGCTGGAAACCATGCTCAAGGTGTAGCCTATGCTGCTAAACTTTTAGGTGTTAACTCTACTATAGTTATGCCAGAAACTACCCCTTACTTAAAAGTTCAATCTACAAGAGATTTAGGTGGTAAAGTTGTACTTCATGGTTCTTGCTATGATGATGCTTTTATAAAAGCTAAAAGTATTGAAGAAAATAATAATTCAGTATTTATTCATCCTTTTAATGATATGAAAGTAATATACGGTCAAGGAACTATAGCTTTAGAAATACTGGAAGAAATTAAAGATGTTGATATAATATTATGTCCTATTGGTGGAGGTGGATTAATAAGTGGTATATCATTAGCTGCAAAAGAAATTAATCCATCAATAAAAGTAATAGGCGTTCAAGCTGAAGGTGCAAATGCAATGGAATTAAGCTTTAAAAGCGGCTCTCTAATTTCATTAAATTCAGTTAATACAATTGCAGATGGAATAGCAGTTAAAAGTCCTGGAGATTTAACTTATACCATAATAAAAGAATATGTTGATGATATTATTACAGTTTCAGATCAGGACATAGCAGAGGCTTTTTTAATATTGTGCGAAAGGCATAAATTATTGGCTGAAGCTTCTGGTGCCGCTTCTCTTGCCGCACTAAAAAAACTTAATATTGAAAATAAAAAAGTAGTCTCTATAATTAGTGGTGGAAATATAGATATGCTAACTATTTCATCTTTAATTAATGATGGATTAGTTGAAAGAGGAAGGTTATTTTGCTTTTCAGTAGAGCTTCCAGATACTCCAGGTCAATTACTTGATATATCTAGAATACTTTCTGAATTAAATGCAAATGTTGTTCAACTTGAACATAATCACTTTAAAGCTCTAAATAGAATAAAAAATGTATTAGTAGAAGTTACTGTTGAAACTAATGGATTTGAACATATAAATTTAATTAAAGAATACTTTACAAATATGGGTTTTAAAATAAATCAAATGTATTAAGGCATCCTCAAAAAATAAAAATAACTTAGATACTTAAATTGGTACTCTAAGTTATTTTTATTTTATTCTCTAATCAAATTTATTGCTAAATAGGAAAAAACATTTACTGTATTTCCTAATATATCCTCATCAAAATTAAACTTAGGACTATGAAGTGGATAAATTATATTTTTAGATATATTTCTAGTTCCAACGTATATAAATAATGATGGTACCCTTGAACTAATATAACAAAAATCCTCACCTGTCATTGATCCATGCTTTAAAATATTAACTTTATAATTTGTTTTATTTAATATTTCATTAGCTTTATAAATTAAATTTTCATCATTTATAACTGCTTTAATTGGTTTTAAAGATGTCAATTTATACTTTGCTCCTTGACTTAACGCTATTCCTTTTGTTAAATCTTCTAATAATTTAGTCATCTCTATAACCTTATCATAACTTTCTGCTCTAATTGTTCCTTCCATTAAAACTTTATCTGGGATTACATTATAAGCTCCTTCCCCTATAAACTTACCTATAGTCAAAACTGCATTACTAAATGGTGATGTATGTCTACTTATTATTTGCTGACTAGTCATATAAATTTGATTTGCGATTGCTATTGGATCAATAGTTTTATGCGGCTCTGCTCCATGTCCACCTTTTCCTTCTATTTCTAAAATGAACTTATTAGCTGCAGCCATTGCACTTCCATTTACAATTCCATATTCTCCTGAATTTAACTCTGGCCATATATGACCTGCAATTGCAAAATCTACTTTTGGTGGTAAATTTAATATATCTATAGTTTTTAGTAATTCCTCTGCTCCACCAACTTCTTCTTCTGCTGGTTGAAATAATATTTTTATATTACCACTTATTTTATCTTTTAACTTATTTAATACATATGCAACTCCTAACATCCATGTTACATGACCATCATGTCCACAAGCATGCATGACTCCTCTTTTTAATGACTTATAGTCACAATTATTTATTTCTTCAATTGGCAATGCATCCATATCGGCTCTTAAAAGTATAGTCTTCCCAGGATTTTTTCCTCTTATTATTGCTAAAATAGTGGTTTTATAAATATTATTACTAATTTCCTCTATTCCAAACTCTCTTAATTTTTCATATATATATTTACTAGTTTCATATTCCTTTAAAGATAATTCAGGATTAGAATGTAGTTTCCTTCTAATATTAGTCAATTCTTCTTTTATTTCATCTAAGATATTTTTTATTTCTTCTTGCATTAATACACCTCCCTCAAATTAAATATAATTATATAATATACATTCTATATATAAATGATAATTATTGACAATATAAAAAATAATACCCAATATTTCAATAATATTAGGCATTATTTTTTATATTATTTTTTATTTTTATTAATTCTCTTGTATAGTCTTGCATTGTGAATTATGTCCATAAAATCATCTGCCATCTCTAGCAATAAATTACCTTTAATCTTCCTTCTTTTAGAATTCTTTTGGAATCTTTTTGTAAGTTTATTCATTTGTAATACCTCCTAAGATTATACTATACATTCTATAGCTTTCCCTTAAGATAAAAATTTATTATAAATTAATTACATTATTGCATTAATTATAGAATTTATAAAATCTTCTTTTTTTGAATTTAAGTAATTTCCATAAAATTCATTGCAATTTTCTATATTTAACTCATTTAATTTTGATAGTATAAAAGCGTCTATATCATTAGAATATCTAGTTTCTATTTCACTTCTAATAGCCCTAAATGAATCAATGCCACCATCTTTTTTATATTTTCTAGTAAGAGAATCTAAATAAGTATTATATTCTTTTATTTTATATACTATTTTCTCAATATATTTCTTCTTATTTTTTATATAATTTTTTTCATATTCTAATTTTATTTTAAGAAGTTCTGAAATAGAATACTTTCTTTCTAAAACTTCTATTGAAGCATATTCATCTTGAAAAGAACTTTGTAATATAAAAAGTGCTAATTCATTATCATTTTTTATATTTTCTAATAATTCATTTCCTCCAACTATTTCAATAGCTTTTCTAAGTTGTTTTATTTTCTCTTCTAAAGTTTTATTATCAATAGTTAACATACTCTTCTCCTTAAATTAAATACTTCTCCTTTGTAATCCATTAATTATTATATAACCTAGAAACTCCATTGTCTATGTATTATTAAATTAAGAATATATAAAACTCACTATAATATATTGATACAATTTATATCTAAATTATATGTTACATCTTTTCTCTCTACTATAACCTTTATTTTTTCTCTTATTTCTTTATCCATCATAACCTTATCTAAAAGTTCTTTTGTAGGATTTATTGCATAAGGTATACCAACTGACTTAAACATAGTTATATCACCAGATGTATCTCCATATGCATAACTTTTGCTTAAATCTATATTATATTTTTGTTGTAATTCATTTATAGCACTTAGTTTACTTTCGTGGTCCCACATAGGTATAACTTCTCCACTATACTTATTATTTTCATCTAACTTGTATATTGTTCCTTTATAATCGTCCATATTATATTTCATAGACATTTCCTTAACTAACTCACTAGGTGACCCTGATATTGCAATTACTATGTGCCCTTGCTCTTTATGCCATTTAATTCTCTCTCTACTAAATGTATATACTCTATCACCTTTTTGTTCTATTACTTTTTTAGCAATATAATCAATGTGATATTTATCTATTCCTTCTATTGCTTCTAAATACACATCAACCATTTTTAATAAGTATGTATCATAATCCCCTTGTCTTTTATCCCACTTTATATATGCTGGTCTTACATCTTTATACCACTTGTTTTCACTAACTAATTCATATTTTATTATTTTTTTAAATACTTCAGTAATTAGTCCCTCTCTATATATTGTTCCATCAATATCAAAAAATGCTGCTACGTTTTTCATGAAACCCCTCCATTTTATTTTTATATCTATTATATCGTATTTTTTCTAAATTTCCATAATTATTGGTATTATTGTTGGTCTTCTTTTTGTTTTATCATATATATATCTTTCTAAAGACTTTTTGACATTAGTTTTTATTAAATACCATTCTAAAATATTCTTATCTAAACAATTTTGAAGTTCTTCAGTAGCTATTTCCTTTAACTCGTGTATTAGTTCTTCTGATTCTTTCACATATACAAAGCCTCTAGTTATTATATCAGGCCCTGCAATTATGCTATAGCTTTCTCTTTCTATTGTAACAACTATATTTACTAATCCATCTTGTGCTAAATGTTTTCTGTCTCTTAAAACTAATGTTCCTACATCTCCAATACCTAAGCCATCAACTAAAACAACTCCGCTATCAACTTTACCTGATATCGTAGCACAATCATTATTTATCTCTAACACTTCTCCACGTTCAACTATAAAGACATCTTTTGAGTCCATTCCAAGTCTTAAAGCTAAATCCTTATGGTGTTTTAAATGCCTATACTCTCCATGAACAGGCATAAAGTATTTTGGTTTTACTAATCTATGCATAAGTTTAAGTTCTTCACTATATGCATGACCTGAAACATGAACCTCTTCTAAATCTTCATATATGACATTTGCTCCTTTTTTAAATAACTGATTTATAACCTTAGATATTAATTTATCATTACCAGGTATTGGGGCAGCAGAAATAATAAATAAATCATCTTTCTCTATCTTTATTTTTCTATGATTTTCAAAAGCTATTCGCGCTAAAGCTGCCATAGGCTCCCCTTGGCTTCCTGTAGTAATAATAGTTATGTTTTCATTAGAATAATTCTTTATATCATCAATTTCTATCAACATATCCTCTGGAATATGAAGATATCCAAGTTCCACCGCAAGCTTTGAAATACTTTCCATACTTCTTCCTGAAAATGCAACTCTTCTGTTATTATCCAAAGAAGCATTTATAATTTGTTGCATCCTATGAATATTAGATGCAAATGTTGCTACAATTATCCTTCCCTTTGCTCCTGTAAAAATTCTTTTAAATGTATTACCTATTGATTTTTCTGACATCGTATGTCCAGATCTTTCTACATTAGTACTATCAGCCAATAATAGGATAACACCTTCTTTTCCTATAGTAGAAATTCTATCAATATCTATAACTTTATTATCTATAGGCGTTAAATCGATTTTAAAGTCACCAGTGTGAAATATTACTCCAATTGGAGTTCTTATTGCTAAACAGCATGATTCAGCAATACTGTGTGTACTTTGAATAAATTCAACACTTACTTTTTCTAAATGAATTGTTTGGCCTGGATCAACACTTATTAAGTTACTTTTTTCTAGTAAGTCATGCTCTATAAGTTTATTTTTAATAATTGCAAGTGCTATTTTTGTTCCATATATAGGCATATTAAATTGCTTTAATATATATGGAATAGCGCCAATATGATCCTCATGGCCATGAGTAATAAAAATACCCTTAACCTTTTCTTTATTTTGCATTAAATAACTTATATCAGGTATGATTAAATCAACTCCGTACATTTCTTCATCTGGAAAACCAATACCACAGTCTACTACTATTATTTCATCTTCAACCTCAATTGCTGTAATATTTTTCCCTATTTCTCCAACTCCACCTAAAGGAATAATCTTAACAGATAAATCTTCACTCATTTTAAAAACCTCCTATTCTAATTAAGAATAGTATTTCCAAAATATTAATTTAAAATTATAGTATAAGATTAAATTTTAATAATTTATAGTAAAAAACTATCTTTAGAATAATCTAAAGATAGTTTAAATTAGTATTAATTATTATAATA
Organism: Clostridium sp. CTA-7; assembly: GCF_054768095.1. Classification (NCBI taxonomy): domain Bacteria; kingdom Bacillati; phylum Bacillota; class Clostridia; order Eubacteriales; family Clostridiaceae; genus Clostridium; species Clostridium sp. CTA-7. The sequence goes on from NZ_BAAAAV010000003.1 coordinate 23,478, forward strand.
TAGATTTTCACTTTGATATTCAGGATCACAAGTTATATCTATTCCAAGTCTTCTAAATGTTTGTTCATCATTCGTAGGTATTATTGTTGTTGAGTGTGCTTGACATCCTTTTAGCATAGTTAATTTTTCAAGTGCAACTTGAGCTGTTGGATTAGTTGCTGCACATATACTTAAAGCTATTAATATTTCCTCGCAATTTAAAACTGTATTTTTTATTCCTAAAGTTTTTGATTTTAGATTTTTAATAGGTTCTAATATAACAGGAGATAATAAATGCATATCATCTGATATATTTGCAAGATATTTAATAGAATTTAAAATAACTGCTGCAGAAGCATCCATTACATCTGAACTTTTTCCTGTAACAATTTTTCCATCTTCTAATTCTAAAGCAACTGATGAATATCCTTCACTTTTCTTTTTTAAACTTCTTTGTTTTAATAAATATTCTCTAGCTGGTATTACTACACTTCTATCAGTTTCCTTTAAATTTAGTTCTTCCATTATTAATTTTGATCTATCAGAAGTTTCTTTATCTACATAACCTTTTTTATATTCACAAACAGTTTTAAAATATCTTCTTATTATTTCTTGTCTTGATGCTTCTTTAACAACTTCATCATCTACTATTCCATAACCTACTCTATTTACTCCCATATCAGTAGGTGATTTATAAATTGATTCTTCTCCAGTAATTTTTTCAATTATTCTTTTAAGTACAGGGAAGCTCTCTATATCCCTGTTATAATTTACAGCTACTTTATTATAGGCATCAAAATGAAATGAATCTATCATATTTACATCTTTTAAATCTACAGTTGCAGCTTCATAAGCTATATTTAGTGGGTGCTTTAGTGGAACGTTCCAAACTGGAAATGTTTCAAATTTAGAATATCCTGCAACATTTCCTCTTTTATGTTCATGATATAATTGACTTAAACATGTTGCAAGCTTCCCACTTCCTGGTCCTGGCGCAGTAACAACTACTATAGGCTTAGTAGTTTCTATGTACGGATTTTTTCCATATCCTTCATCACTTACTATAGTGTCAACATCTGTTGGATAACCTTTGGTAGCTTCATGCTTATATACTTTTATTCCTCTACGTTCTAATTTATTTATAAAAACAGTTGTAGCCGGTTGTCCATCGTATCTTGTTATAACAACACTATTTACATCTAACTCATAAGTTCTTAAGTCATCTATTAATCTTAGAACTTCTAAATCATATGTAATACCAAAGTCTCCTCTTATTTTGTTTCTCTCTATATCTCCTGCATAAACACAAATTACTACTTCAACCTTTTCTTTTAACTTTTGAAGAAGCTTTATTTTAGCATTTTCATCAAATCCAGGTAAAACTCTTTTTGCATGTAAATCGAACATAAGTTTTCCACCGAATTCTAAGTATAGTTTATCATAGTTATTTACTCTTTCTAAAATATACTTAGATTGTTCTTCTAAATATTTCTTATGGTCAAATCCTACTTTCATCCTATTGCCTCTTTTCTTTATTTTCTTTATGTTTTTCATTAAGTATTAATTATACATCAAAAATTTTTTTCTTTCTATATTAAATTATATAAAAAAGTCGTCAAGGCGAGCTTGCCGAGCTGTCGACTTTTTAGCGCATGTGCATTTCCGAAGCTTGCCTGAGGAAAATCTTGCACGCGCACTTTATTCTATTTTTACTCTATGCGCTAACTTTAATAACTTATATGCTATAAATAATTTATCCATAGATTTTAAAAATATAATTTCTTATAGAGTAAAAAACATATGCATATTTTTATTCATATGCATATGCTTATAGGTAATATCATTATTATTTTTCCTTTTATATTACATTCAGGTTTTTTAGGAAGAATTATATTATTTTCTTTTAATACTTCTAAATATGGATCAATAGAATCTATTATTTGTTGATAGTACTCTTCTTGCGCTGATTTTCTTAATAAACTTATACATTTATCATTATCTTCCTTTATCATCATGACCTTCCCAAATACTTTACAAGAACAATGCACTAAATCAAACATATGGGAGTGATTACTTAAAAAGTTATTTTCATTTATTGTAAGTATTAAAGATGCACTATCATTTTGAATTAACAAATCATGAGCTCCATTTGCTGTTATAGATTTTCTTAGCCCTTCTAAAAGCTTACAAATTATACCGAAATTTAAATTTTTTAATTCTTTTTTTTCTAAAAAAGTATTTAAAAAATCTACTCCATAACAGTTAATACTATCAAGTAAAGTATCTATATATATAGGCATGGAAGTTTCTTGAACACACCCATTTATTTGTATATAATCTCCCTCTTTAATTTCACCATTTACTATGAACCTGGATCCAAATTTTTTCACATCTTTACTCTTATGCATTTTATTCAATAAATCATTATGCAGTGTAAATACAGTACTTATCTTCTTTACTTCTTGCTCACTTCTATCAAAATCTCTTCCTTCAAATCCTAGGCTTCGATCTCTTGCATTTTCATAATTATCTTCACAAGTTTTATGTTTACTTTTATATCCTAATATTTTATCTTTTTGATACCTAAACTCTGAACCATTGGACTCTCTATCACCTATTCTAACATTTCCTCCAAATGTTCTATCTTTAATTCTCCTAAAAGTTCTTATATCAATATATCCATTTAATGTTAGTGAATTCAAATTTTTTATTAGTGCTTCATCTAAATATACTAGTAAGTCTAACATTAGCGTCCTCCTAAAGCAATTATATACTTTTACACCATATTATATTAGACTAAACTATTTTTAATAACTTAAGAAATTACTTTTTATTTTTATTTGATAAAATATTTTCTATTTCATTAAGGAGTTCTTTATCACCTTTTTTTAATTTTAACTCTCCATTTTTGTTAGATTCTAGTATCTTCAATATTGTTACTTCATCTTCTAATTCCTTTATTTTTTTATTCAATTTATCTTTATTCTTTTTAGATAAATCTGATGAATAAACTTCACTTCCACAAACTGAACAATTTCCATATAATTTTTCATAAGTTATTTTTCCTATATTAAAATCCTTAGTTTCCATATAACTATTCACTTCAATTGGTTGAATCTTATTACATTTTTCACAAAAACATCTATTTTCTAGCATAATTTCACCTCTATTATATTGTACCATATGAAAGTACTGATTATATAATCTTTATATTGTATTTTATTTGATAAACATAATATAAACTAAACTATGATTCTCAAAATTCAAGTGAAATTTTCTTATATTATAAGTATTCTTAAATGTATATTTTCCCATTAATTCTTCTATCGAACTCAGTCCATTCACCTGATTCTAATCCTTCTGATATTATGCTTATTTTATTTAATGTTGCATCTACATAATCTGCATAATGTACTATATAAGACTCTAAGGTATTAGGTTCTTTAGGTGAACCAAACTCTGCTTTACCATGATGTTGAACTACTATAGCTTTTAATCTATTTATAAAATTTTCTGAATAAATCTCTTTATTATTATTAAAAGCATCATCCAGCATATTTAATCCAATAACTATATGACCTTGAAGCTCACCTTCTAAAGTATATGAAAATGGGCCATCATAATTCATTTCTCTTATTTTTCCTATATCATGAAGTTTTGCACCTAATATAGCTATTTCTTTATTTTTACAATTGTATTTATAAGCAAAATCTCTTGCAAGAGAAGTTACAGCTAAAGTATGTTCTGCTAACCCGCCAATATAATTATGATGATTAAAAACTCCTCCAATTGCTCTAGTGAACTTATTTAAAAAGTCTTCATTATTAAAAAAATATTCATTTATAGATTTTGCTTCTAAGCTTTTAAATTCTTTTTCACTTATCTCATTTAATTCTTTCATTATTTCATTTATTGGACGTTTTACTGAAGGTAAATAATCAGATATATCTATGTCTGAAATTTTTTTAATAAAATTAACCTTAAACTTTGAAGCTAATTTACCTTTTATTAAAATAACATCGCCTACTTTAAGTTCAGTGCCTATATTTTTTATATATGATTTTACTTCTCCAGAGCTATCTCCAATTACTGCAATTAAATTCTCTAAATCATATGAAAGTATTTTTATAATCATAAAAGTACTTTCAACAGTTTGATTTTGTTTTATATCTTTTAAATATAATTTTTTCATATGTATCACCTTACTTATGTTATTATTTCTAGATTATTATTAGCTTATATAAAAAAAAAATTCTAATATAAGAGTTAAATAAAAATATAACTCTTATATTAGATCTTTTAAAAACTTTTCTAGTAATACTCCTTCCCTTCTAGGATAGTTGTATTTCGAACTTTCAATTATGCAATTTCTTGTAAAATTTATTGAAGATTTTACTGATTCAAAAATATCTTTTTTATTAACAATATTAGAAAACAAAACGGATGAAAAAATATCACCTGTACCTGGATAACTATACATTTCTTTATTATGAACTATTAATTTAAATTCATTTTTTTCTGAATCATAAACAGCAACTCCTAATTTATCTTCATTAACTGGAACACTGGTAATTATTATAGTTTTTGCACCTAATGACGCTAATTCAATACAAATTTTATAAATATCATTATCACTTACTTTATTTCTGTATTGATTTCTTGATAATAAACATGCTTCAGTATAATTTGGTGTTATAATATTAGCAAATTTAATAAAAGTTCTTATATTATCTACATAACTACTGTCAAAATTAGAATACAATTTGCCATCATCTCCACAAATTGGATCGAATAAAATTGGAATATCATTTTTATATCCAAAGCTCTTTATAAAATTAATACTATTATGTAGGTTTTCTTCATTTCCTAAATACCCAATGAATATTCCATTAAATTTTATATCTAAAATTTTATAATGATTTATTAATTCATAAAAAAAGTTGTTCATATTTTGTATTGCAGGTGCTCCAAACCCACCAGTGTGAGTAGAAAGAGTTAATGTTGGTATTGGACATACTTCTAAACCTGAAACACTTAAAATAGGAACTATATTAGTTAAAGCTGCCTTACCTAAAACACATAAATCATGAATAACAGCTACTCTCTTTATAGGTTTATTCATAATAAAACCTCCTATCTTAGATTATATTAGTCTTTGAGACAATTTTTTTTATGGCTGTAGCTAAAGGTACTGCTATAATTATTGCTATAGTCGTTGTTGTTATTGATGTAACTAAAGAAGCTATTGCATTTCCTAATGTCATTCCAAAAATAAATAAATTAGCTAAAAAGTATCCCACTAATGATATTATGCCACCAGATATAAATGCAATTATATTACATTTTAAACTTTCACCATTTCTTTTCTTTGAAAATGATATTTTACCTGCTACATATCCAGTTAAACCCTTTATTATAAATGTTGGGATTGTCCATACAGCAAAATCACTTAACAAGTCAAATAATGCACATCCAATCCCCCCTGCTAATCCAGCATCTTTTCCAACTAACACTGCAGATATGAATATGGCTGTAGTTCCTAAGTGAATCATTGATGTGCTAGTTCCTATAGGTATCCTTATATTAATAAATGTACCTACGTAACATAATGCAGCTAATAAAGAAATTACTATTAATCTTTTTGTATTAAATCTCATATTTAAATCTCCTAACTTTAAACTATTTTTTATAATAACCTAATAGAATTAATTTATCTTTCATATTTATGGTAAATTTATTAACACAATAAGTCAAATGTATCGTTACAATTTATAAATAATAATAAAAGGATGCATAATGCACCCTTTTATTATTATTTTACTACCAACAGCCGCCTAGCAATAATATCCATAATAATGGGAAACAGCCGCCACATCCAAATCCACCGCCGAATCCACCGCCGAATCCACCACCGAATCCACCGCCAAATCCGTCACAGCAGCAATTTCTTCTAACGCAGCAACAATTTCTTCTACTACAACAATTACTCCTACAACAGCTAGTACAACAAGATCTTCTTGACATGTTTATCAACTCCTACTCTTTGGTTTATTACATTCTATTCATTATATATTGCTTATGTTCTGTTATATTTTTTATATTTTTTATTATCATTTACGAGTATATTATTTAAATGTACACTTAATAGTTTTTATGATAAAATACATATTAGGAGGTTGTTTTATGGAAAAAAGAAATAGACTTGTGGCACCTAGAAATGTAGTAAATACAAAAATGCTTTATAGTTTTTATATATTAAAGGAGTTATCAAAAGGAAATGTTATATTTGGTAATAGAGTCCTTGAAGAGTTTAGAAATAGATTTTCTGAAACCTCGTTGCCATTTCCAGTTTCATCAAGTACCATATATGAAACACTCTATGATTTAGAGTTAAAAGGATATGTTAAAAGTAATTGGACAGGAGATGAATTTCTAAATAAAAGAAGTAAAAAGATATATTCAATAACAGATAGTGGAATTGAATATTACAAATATCATATTTCTGACTACATTGATAATTTAAATAAAACTAAATCTACTTTAGATATAATGATAGAAATGCTGATGAAATAATCAGCATTTTTTAATGCCTAGAAATTATAAAAGTTTAAAGCTTTAAAAATGTGATTATATAAGGCTTTTACTAATTAAAAGTGGACATATGCATTTAACTAAGAGTCCAAATAGTGGAAGTTACACTACTCAGTGCCCAAAGCTTGCCTGAGAAAAATCTTGCACCAGCACTATATTCATATTTTTTACTCTTTAGGAGATAACTTTAATAGCTAAATATCTTAAAATAGTTATCAATAATAAATTTAGAAATATAATTTCCTAAAAAGTAAAAAAAATTAAGGGTAAATATCTATTTACCCTTAATAATATTTAGAGCTTAAATCCCTTAAAAAACATTCCTTACAACAATATATATTTAAATTATCTTTATTTATATATGCAACTTTAATATTAATATCACTATTACAATATATACAGTTTGCTAATAACTCATTAGTATTTTCCACTTCAAAATCTTCAATGTTAATTTTCTCTATTAATTCCCTTAAGAGATTCATTATGATTCCTCACTTATATAATATAATAGTAATTATTATGATATATAAGCATTTTTTATGAATGAATATTTTAATTAATTATAGTAAGTCATTATCTCTTGCGATTTTTAAGTATTCTTGTATTGAATATTCATTACAATAAAATAAAGGGAATTTTAAATTATAATTTCCCCATACCGTTATTGGTCCTTTAGTAAAGTAGAAAGTTATAAAAAACAACTCCTTAACACAAAGCTTCGTTAATAATTTTATATATCTCTTATCAGTTATTTCAAAAAATATATCTTCTTCACTACCTTCCTTTAAGATATTATGAAATAGCTCCTTTTCATCATAATTAAGATAAGATTCTATATATTTAATACTATCTGAATTTAACTTGTTTTTATAAAAATCAATTATTAATTTATCTTTATCAGAATTTAAATGAAAAAAATCTTCTAATGTATTAATAAAATCATTTTCTATATTGATTTGGCTTTTATTCTTCCTAGGATAAAGCTCAACATATTTATAATTATCAAAACCCTCTAAAATATTTTCAAATTTTAACTTTATAACCATGTTAAATTCGTTCTTTTTTATTGCTTTAATTCCCATATTTTCCTCACTAATTAAGTTATTCTATCCCATTCATTAAGCTGCTGTCTTACTTTACTCATTAAGGAATTCAGACTTTTAGTTTCTATTTCTGCAACTTCATTTAAAGTATTATTTCTTATTACTTGCCTATATTTTAATACCTTATTATGATTATCATTCCATACCTCTATTATTTTTCCCTTTTGTATTTCCATAGTTTATCTCCTTATAAAGACTTATTGTAAATTAAGGCATCTGAAAATAAATAACAAGTCAAAGATGAGAAGTATATTTTGAGTTAGACAAGGAAACAGGTTCCGCAGATAGTAGCACTATCTAAGGGCTCTGTTGACGCAGTATAACACAAAATAGACGAGCATTCTGACTTATTTATTTTTTGAAGATGCCTAAACTTTAAAGATACCTTTCATATTTCCAACTGCATCACTATAACAAATACCTACCTTATCTTTAGTAATTTTCCCTTTTTCAAATAAATATGCATTGTAATAACTTGTATCATTTAATATATCTCTAATTATATAAATTGCTAAAATATCTTTTTTTATGCCTGTAGTCGATGTTGCAATTATATTATTAAGATAATCTATTCTTGTCTTGGAAGATGTTTCTATTATTTGGATATACACACAATTTGGATTTTCTTTTACTTTATTTAATAAATTTTGTATTGCAGATAAATCATTTTCTAAATCGTTCTCTCTAAATAACTGTAACTTAGTTACTCCAGATGCCATCTTATTAAAATCATTATCTTTCCATGAAAGTTCAATTTTATTAGAAGCTATTTTGTCATTTTCATTTAGTCCCTTATAAATAACTGAATAACCTAATAATTGCCCTAACATTATAAAATATCTCGTTTCTTGCTTGACTATATAAAACTTGATACTATCCTTTTTTAAATTAAAATTTATATAATTTTTTATAAACCCATTAAATACATTCATTAAATCAAAATCTAACATTTTATCACCTTATTTCAATTTATATATATGTATTTTATCATTTATATTTATAATAGCAAATATAAACGGTAAAAGTAATAATTTTTTATGCTTTTAATATATTCTTTATATTATTTTCATTTTTATTTGTTATTATAATTATACCTTTTAAATAGCTCTGTTAGCTGAAGATGTTGATATGAAAGTCACTATATTCCATATAGTTTCTATGATGTTATCACAAAGTATTTTTTGTACTCACTCTCTAAGTAAAGCATTTACTTTGTAAAATATTTATTAACATAGTGTCATATTAACAATTACAGCACTATAATAATATATAATCTCTTTGCACTGCATATTAATCTACAGTACAAACTGATCAGGCCGATGAATTATTTTATTTATGGAGCCGGGCCATATTGGCAACAGGATATTATATACCTGTGGGACAGTATATTGTTCTACAGGTATTTTTTTATTTACCTTAAGAACAATAACTGAAAATAAGATCTTTAATGCATTGCCATAGAGCTATCAAACAAAAATTCTTAGAAAATCTAAGAATAAAAATGGAGGTAACTTTTATGACAGAATCAAAAAAATTAAAGAAATTTGTAGGCTTAACAAATGAAGAAGTAAAAAAAGCACAAGAAAAATATGGGAAAAATCAATTGGTTCCTGAAAAAAAACAGAATTTCTTACTAAAAATTTTAGAAGTATTAAAAGAACCTATGTTTCTACTTTTGCTTCTAGCAGCAGCAATTTACTTTATTCTTGGTGAACCACGTGATGGAATAATAATGCTAATATTTGTAACTGGGGTTATTAGTATCGACGTAATTCAAGAATGGAAAACAGATAAGACATTAAAATCACTAAAAAATTTATCAGCACCTCATATTTCTGTAATTAGAAATGGATTAGAAATTACTATTAATAGTGAGGATTTAGTTCCTGGTGATTTAATGATTATAAATGAAGGAGTGAAAATTCCTGCTGATGGTAAAATTATAAAAACTAATGACCTTTGCGTAGATGAGTCATCTTTAACAGGTGAAGCAGAAGGTGTTTTTAAATCTATTGATAACTATGATAATAAAGATTATTGGAAAAGAAATTATTGTTATGCAGGAACTTTAGTAATTCATGGAAGTGGATTAATTGAAGTAGAAAAAATAGGTGCCGAAACTGAGTACGGAAAGATTGGAGTAAATGTTGTAGAAGCACCAGAAGCCCCTACACCAATGCAAAATCAAACTAGAAAATTAATTAAAATTTGTGCATACATTGCTGCAATCTTATTTATATTAGTTTGCCTATTAACCTATATAAATCTATCTGAACTTACAATCAAAGATAGGATAATAGAAAGTATCTTATCAGGAATAACTTTAGCAATGGCTATGATACCTGAAGAGTTTCCTGTGATTTTAACAGTGTTTTTATCAATGGGGGCATGGAGATTGGCTAAGAAGAAATCTCTCGTAAGAAATTTAAACTCTGTAGAGACACTTGGTGCAGTATCAGTATTGTGTGTTGATAAAACAGGTACTATTACTATGAACAAGATGGCTGTTACTGATATATGGTCAATTAATAGTGATATAGATGATTTAATTAGAGTTATGGGAATGGCTTGTGAAACAGATGCTTATGATCCTATGGAACAAGCCATGATTAAATATTGTGAAGATAATAATATTTCTAAAGATGAAATTTTTAACGGAAAACTTTTAGCTGAGTATTCTTTCACAAACGAAAGAAAAATGATGGGCCATATATGGGAGCAAAATAATAAAATTATATTAGCTTCAAAAGGTTCTCCAGAAAGTATTTTAACTCTTTGTAAACTAGATGATAATTACAGAAAGACTATTGAAGATAAAATTTTTGAGATGTCTTCAAAGGGTTTAAGAGTTATAGCTATAGGAAAAATGTTATTGCCAAATGAGGATTCTATACCTAATGAGTTAGAAGAATGTACTTTAGACTTTATAGGATTAATAGGGCTTCAGGATCCCCCAAGGGAATCTATAGAAAATGATATATCAAGCTGTATAAAAGCAGGTATTAGAATTGTAATGATTACTGGTGATAACGGTATAACTGCAAGTGCTATTTCAAGACAAATTGGTATTTCTAATAGTGATGAAGTTATAACTGGAGATATGATTAATAATATGAGCGATGAAGAGCTTAGAGAAAAAATTAAAAATGTTAGTATATTCTCAAGGGTAGTTCCATCTCATAAGATGAGAATAGTTAAGGCTTTTAAAGAAAATGGAGAAATTGTTGCTATGACAGGTGATGGAGTTAATGATGCTCCTGCCCTTAAATATGCTGATATTGGAATAGCTATGGGTAAAAGAGGATCTGAAGTATCTAGAGAAGCTGCAGATTTAATACTTTTAGACGATAATTTCTCAACAATAGTTGATACAATTAAAGATGGTAGAAGAATTTATGATAATATAAGAAAAGCAATAGGATATGTATTTACTATCCATATTCCCATTGCATTGGCATCACTTTTAACACCTTTTTTAGGAATAACTTCCTCTGCATTATTATTACCAGTTCATGTAGTGCTTTTAGAGCTTATTATAGATCCAACATGTTCTATAGTACTAGAAAGACACCCCGCAGAAGATGATGCTATGAATCGTAACCCTCGTAACCCAGATGATAATATTCTAACTCATAGTATATTAATTAAAAGTATTATCCAAGGAATAGTACTATTTGCAGCATCTTTTGGAACCTACTATATATATTTAAATGGCAATTCTTATGATGCCTCTGTAGCACGCTCAATGGGACTTTCTATAATAATGATTTCTAATTTACTTTTAGTTCAAGTAAATAATTCTAATCACGAATATGCCTATAAATCCTTTATTAATCTTCTTAATGATAAGGTTATGTGGGCAGTCATCATAGGAACTATACTAGGACTTGCTGTAATTTTATATACCCCATTAGCACAAGTACTAAATTTAGCAGCTTTAAGCTTTAATCAACTTATTATAGTTTTATCTGTATCAATAGTTTCTATAATGTGGTATGAAGCCGTTAAATTTATTAAAAACAAAAAATAGATAAATAATATAATGTAAAATAAAAGATAATAGATATATTTTAATTTATACAAATATATCTATTATCTTTTTATATTTAAAATATATTAAACATAGCTATCTCTTTTTTGAGGAATCTTCAATGTCACAACTGCTCCGTTTCCCTTTCCATTCTCAATTAAAAAGCTTCCATTATGAGCCTCTAATATGCTTTTAACAATAATTAATCCTAATCCATGATTTTTATTTTCTTTATTATAAAAAGTATTTTCATTATTTATCTTATTGATTTTTTCCCCTGAGATACCACATCCATTATCTGAAATTATTATAATAGCATAAGGATCTTTATATACCTTTGGAACAGTAACTGTTATATTACAGACTTCTTTATTATGCTTTACACTATTTATTATTAAATTTATTATGGCTCTTAAAATCAAATATTTATCTGCAAGAATAGTAGCACCTTCATCTTCTATAAGTATATCAATACTAGAACTTTTAATAACATTACTATTTATACAATTAGCTATTGCTTCTCTTACTAAATTCCCTACTCTTAATTCCTCTATCTTTAATGGCTGCATATTGTATTGTAATGATGTTGCAAGATTTAAGTTTGTAACAAGTTCTTTTATTCTTATAGAGTTTTCAGTTATTATTTTCGCTTGTTCCCTTGTTTCTTTAGACAGCTCATTATCTTCTTCAATCACTGCTGAATATCCTAAAATCATAGATAAAGGTGTTCTAACATCATGTGAAATTGATGCAATCCAGCTTTCAATAGCATTATCGCGAAGTTTTATTTTATTATTTTTATCTATAATTATTTTTGATGTTTCATTTATACTTTTTGCTAAATCCTTATACATTCCTTTTTCATTTAATAATACTTCTTTTTCTTCCTTTAATGAAAATACTGCTTTTATTAATTTAGTTAGTGGCTTATTTAATACCTTAACTAAAACTATAGATAAGATAACAGTAACCCCTATATTAAGTAAAATTATATATAAAAAACTAGTTAATTTAGAGTCTTTAAAATTTGATGGTATAAAAAAATTATATTTTTCTATAGAATTTTTAGGATATCCTAGTATAACTAAATTCTCATCACTTTCCCACAAAAAAACTGGATAATCATTTAGATAGCTCTTAGATAGTACTGCAATATCTTTTATCGAATAATAATTTCCTATATCTTTTGGTTTATTATTGCTATAAATAACTTCACCACTTGGACTTATAAGTTGTACCCACATATCATTGTTTTTTATTGTTTCTGAAGTTTTATCAGATAACTCATTTTTGTTCTCACTTAATTCCTTTGCAATATCTTCTACTAATTTAGTGGGCTCTTTTATATATGAACTATAACGAGTAAAATAAATAATACTACCATAATTTAATGCAATTACTATTGAGACAACTAAAACAATTGTAGCTATATATCTTAAAATAAACTTTAATGAACTATTTTTCATAATAATCACCTGTTATTTATTATTAAGCTGTATCCAAGGCCTTTAACGGTAATAAGAGCTTTAGGTTTAGAAGGATTTTCTTCTATCTTTTTACGAATATGTCTTATATGTACCATCAGTGTATTTTCATAACCATATGAATCATCTTCCCAAGCCTTTTCACAAAGCACATTACTAGTTACTATTTTATTTGTATTTTCATATAAAACAGTTAAAATAGCGTGCTCCTTAGCAGTTAAATAAAACTTTTCATTATCTTTTACTACTTCAGCTTTTCCTAAATCAATTGTTGATGAATTAAGATATATAATTGGCAATTCTTCTTTTAAATTCTTAGAATATGTTCTTTTTAATATTGCATTTAACCTTAAAGTAAGTTCTCTTGGTAAAAATGGCTTTACTATATAATCATCAGCTCCAAGTCCTAAGCCTAAAAGCTTGTCCTCTGCTTCTCCTCTTGCAGTAAGGAATAATACTGGTATTTCACAGTACTTCTTAAATTCATTAAAAAGTGAAAATCCATCTCCATCTGGCAACATAACATCAAGAATTGCAATATCAGGATTATTATTAATTAATTTATTCATTGCTTCTTCACAGGATTTAGCTGTATATATATCATTAAAACCATCTTTTTTAAATATGGTTTCTAGCATTTCTAACAATTGAGGCTCATCATCTACAATTAATATCTTTTTTTTCTTAATTGAATACATAATTCTTATCTCCCTTTTTAATATTTCTCATTATATCATATTAATTTTATACAACTTAAGCTTATATGAAATTTAAGGTTGCCTTAAGGTAGTATATAGCTTATCTTAACATTCTATTGATAGACTAAATTAACTTGAAAATTTAAATTAATATATTTGGGATGGTGAAGTAAATGAAAAAAATATTAAAAAAGATATTAAAATTTACTAAGTTTAGCATAATTGCTGCTATAGCTCTTTTTATAATTTTTATTTCTGTATCTGTTATAAATAATAAAATACAATTAAAGAAAGAATCTAAGATTTTAAACCCTCCTGGCAAACTTGTAGAAGTAAATAATAAAAATATCCATGTATACTCTGAAGGCGTAGGTGATTTAACCTGTGTATTTATGTCTGGATTAGGTAACGTTGCCCCAGCAATAGACTTAAATCCCTTATATAAAGAAATGTCTAATGAATATAGAATAGCTATTGTAGATAGATCGGGTTATGGCTTTAGCGAAAGTTCAAATAGTCCTCGAGATATTGATACTATTTTAGATGAAACAAGAAAATCTTTAACCTTAGCTGGTGAAAAACCTCCATATGTTTTATTTCCTCATTCTATATCTGGATTAGAAGCAATATATTGGGCACAAAAATACCCAAGTGAAGTTAAGGCTATAATTGGACTTGATATTGGATTCCCAGAAGGGTATTTAATGGAAAGTGAAAGAATGAAATCAAACTTATCTATAATGAAAGTCCAATCTCTTTTTGCTAAACTTGGAGTTCATAGGTTTTTACCTTCTCTTAGTCTTGATGAGAGCGTTTTAAATTCAAATCTTATTTCAGAAGATGATAAAGAAATATATAAAGCTCTAACATATAAAAATTTATCTTCTAATGATATAATTAATGAATTTGCTTTATTAATAGATAACTCAAATAAATCCAATAGTCTAGATTTACCTAGCAAAACGCCTATTTGCATTTTTCTTGCTACTCCTTTAAGAGAAGAAGAGAGATTAGAAAAGAAGGATTTTATAGAAGGAAGATTTAAATATTACAATGATTATATATCTAAATTTGAAAAAGGAGAATTAATTACTTATGAAGCTAAACATTCTATATATTTATATTCTCCTGAAAATATTGCAAAGAAAAGTAAAGATTTTTTAAAAAGTATAGATAACTAATAAAAAAGTGGACATATGTAAGTTTACTTATTCCGTCACTTCACTCCAAGTCAACACAAACTTGCATATATCCACTTATAAACTAAAGTTAAGGACAGTATAAAACAAATCTACTTTTTAACATTGAATTACTAAAAATTATTTTTGATAAAAATAATAAAACACCTACCTGAGTAAGTGTTTTATATAAATATTATTTAATTTCCAAAGTACCAAACTCTATAAAATTGTCTTTATAAAGATGAGGATATTTTTTTTGTATATCACTTTTAGACATACCTTTTGTAGCATCTTCCATTGCAGCTCCTAAATCACTGTAATCTTTAAGATTATATTTTAAATTTATTTTATCTAAATTCAAGCTCTTTTCTACTGGAATCTTAACTTTTGCCTCAAAAGAATATTTAGATGGCACCTGCTCATTGTTTAGTTTATCTGTAACTATTATGTCTTTAAATTCATAACCATCTGCTGCTGTTGCATACCATCCAGTTTGAAATAACTTTACAGCTTTATCAGTAGTATTTTCAACTTTTAAGTCAATAACAACATAATCATAATCAGATACCTTTTTAGCAGTTAATCCTGTTTGAAAATATTCTCCCTTTTCATTATAGGACATATCTGCATTCATATCACCTATAGGTGCTTCTTTTGAAACTTTTAATACTGTGTACTTTAATCCATCTAAAGACTTTTCATTTGTAGATTCTTGTTTTTCATTGCTGACTTTAGTATCACTTTCCTTTGGCCCCTCGTTCTTTGTTTTAGCACTACATGAAATAAGGCCTATACTTGCAATTAAAGCTATAATTAAAACGTATATTTTTCTCATAATTTACCTCCATAAAATATATTTTAAAGCATTTTACATCTAAATGTTTGTAATAAAGCTTTTATTATCGTTTCTCATTTTCTAGCAATATTTTTCAAAAGGTATCCACTCCAAAGTTGTAGATAGATTTATCCTCTTTTTCTTTAATTATATTTTCTATTTTCTCTCTGTCTAGAAGTTCCATAAATAACATAAATCCTATCAAATCTGGTAAAACCTTATTGATAAATTTAGAATCATCTACAAACTCTGATTTATTTCTATTCTTTCTTTTATGACTATGTATATCTATGAATAGGTCCCATTTTAAACACAAGCATGCTACTATAAAAAATATTATACTAGGTACTGCTAATAGGATATTACCTACAACACCTAATATAGGATATCCTTGTGTACCTTTAGATTCTAAATACTTTATAGTAGGTTTTAATACTACGGCTATAATACCTATCCCCTTCCAGCGTATACAATTAAAACACTTACTTATACCATTACTAAACTTCTTCATCTGATTTGACCTCTCAATAATAATTTACTTCTTTTAATCTAGGAAATAGTACTGAAAACTTCTTATCTTCCGTGATTTGATTAATAGTGTACTAAATTCATAAATCATGAAAACTAACCTTTAATTTACTTCTGTATTAAATTATACCATTTTCATAATTAGAAGTACATGTAATATTGACTTTTTACAGACTTCATGAAATTTCTGGAACTAGTCAATGGGAAACCAATATCTCCCTATAAAACGCCAAGAATTTATACTTTCTTATAATATATAAAAGGTTTATTGAAATATAAAAAAGAGCCCTGTTAAGAGCTCATTTCTTATTTAACTTTTCATCAATAAACTTATTATACTGATTTAATGCTGCATTTAATACCTTGCTCGCTGCTACTACTTCCTGATCAACTAAATTCCCCTGTTTTTCGTTTATTAAACGCTCTAGTTGTTCCCTTAATATATCTATATCTTTTAATAATTCATCTAACTCAGACATACTAACACCTCCTTAATTAGTATTAACTACGAAAGTGTTTTTAATCCTTTTGGTATATAATTTTAATTAATTTATTACTAAGTAGTTACTTTATTTGTTTTTTTAGTAACTACTTCAGCTGAAACCTTTTCTGTTAAGTCTCCAGCTTCTGATTTTATATTTAGTAATATCTTAGATACAACAGAAAAAAGAGCTCTATTTTAGAATAAAAATTCTAAAATAAAGCTCTTTAATTTACACAAATTCGCCTATTGTCTCAATACTAATTATTTATTTTTTCTCTTCATCATAAATATTCCAGCAATTGAAGTTAGTACTCCAATAACTCCTACAGCAGAAGATGATGTTCCTCCTGTGCTTGGTAACTTTCCACCATTATTATCAGAACCATTTATATTGCTATTACCATTATTGCCTCCAGTTCCTGGCTTTGGAGTTTCAATTGGTTTTGGATCTGGTGTTACAACTGGTGGTTTTGGATCTGGTTTTTCTGGTGTTTTTATATCATTCATTTTGTTATTTAAGATTTCTATAATATTAGCAACCTCTTCCTTTGTACCTGAAATCAATGTATCTTTAGCCTTTTTAATTGCTTCTTGTAATGACTTCCAAGCATCTTTTTCATAATATTTTTCTTCAAGCTTTTCTGCTTCCACAATTAATTGCTTTAATTTTGATACATCTACTAATTTATTATCTATATCTCTTAAATCTTCTACTGCCTTATTAACTTCTTCCTTACTTGAATCAGATTTATTTAAAACAGCCTTTGCTTCTTCAACTACACTCATATACTCATTCCATGAATTTATAGTGTAATTTACCTGATCATAATTAGGTAAGTTTTTAATTTTTTCTTTTAATATTGTCAAATCAACTAATGATTTTACCTTTTCGTCTGTTTTCGCTATTACTAATTGAATGTCTGCATCAGTTGCTTTAACATCATTTAATATTTCAATAGCTTCCTTAATACTAAGTTCATAAGCACTCCAAGATGATTTTGTATAAGAATCTTTATCTTTTTCATTAAATTCATTAATAATATTAATTAAAGATTTTCTACTTTCATCTAATGGAATTAAATTTTTAAATGCATTTCTTAATTCATTTATTAATGATGTTACTTCTTCTGTTGTTGCTAGTGGATTTGCTAGTAAAACCTCTCCTCTTGCTAATACATCATTAAATTTATTAAAGCTATCTTCTACAAATAATGTAGAATCTAATGCCTTATATTCTCCTACTGTTACTTTTAAATCCTTAATATAAACAAGACCTTTCTTAGCAGACGCTAAAGCATTAACTGCATTATCAATTTCGTCTTGAGTTACATCTTCTGCTTTAAATATTTCTGTTGCTACATTATATGCATTTGTATATAACTCAAAACTTCCCTTTGTATAATCTTCCTTATTTCCTTCAATTACTTTATACTCTCTTATCGCTTCTTCTAAGCCTATCTTTGAAACTTCATAAATTAACTTTGCATCAGCCCATACAGCATGGTCATTAGAATCTGCTCCATTAGTTTCTGTAATAAGAGATACTGTTTCAGCTCCACGAATATCTACATTTACTGGAATAGATGTTTTGAACATTACACCATCTTTACGGAATACTTCCTTGCCATCTACTTTAACTACATAATTCACATTACCATTTCCACCTTGCTCCATGCCAATTCCTGCAATTGCTGTAAATTTTGTAGCATTCTTACCCTTAACGTTAATCTTTACTTCTGAAGGTGCATGAGATCCAACTCCTTTTGTAAACGGAGTTTTTACTCCATCTATCCAAACTCCAAGTGGGTTACCGCATGTACAGAAATCCCTTTTATTTGAGCTGTATCCACTCTTATCCACTATCCAATTCATATCACTTACATGAATTTCATCAACAATATTAAATTGAATTTTATATTCCTTTTTTATACCAAATGAAGAAACTGCTTCAATTATTGCAACTGGATTTTCAATGGTTGGTTGTGTTATTTTTACATCTACATTTTCAGCTGTTTTAATAGCCTCTACCTTTGGAAGTGCAATATCCTTTTTATTAATTAACTCATAATTGTAAGTTGTCCTTATAGGGTCAAACTCATCTAACTTAATGCCATCTAATGTAACTCCAGTAACCGGCATTGTTGAGTTTACATTTAATTTACTATTTTCCATTCTTTCTTTTACAAATTCATCTTCATTAGCAGCTTCAGTAGCAATAGGTGTAATTCTAAATGAATGTGTATAAGTTTGTCCCTTGTTTAGTATATATTCCCCTAAAGGTCCAGGTCCACAACTTGCATTACCAAGACCTCTTTGTGCATAATCTACTGTTA
The DNA here is from genome assembly GCF_054768095.1 of Clostridium sp. CTA-7. Classification (NCBI taxonomy): domain Bacteria; kingdom Bacillati; phylum Bacillota; class Clostridia; order Eubacteriales; family Clostridiaceae; genus Clostridium; species Clostridium sp. CTA-7. Next base: position 42,724 of record NZ_BAAAAV010000003.1, read on the forward strand.
AAACTGTATCTTCAATAGTTGGCACTTGGAATGGATGTCCAAAACTCTTCCATACATTATTTATATCTTCTGCCCTATAATGTAATGCACTTGTTTCCATCTTATCATCAGCAACTACCATTATACCTTTTCCATTTTCTCCATTTGTTAAAGCTGTCCATCTAACATCTGTTTTATTTCCATTCTCTTGAGGTCTAGTATATTTACTAGAGAAGGCATTTGTAACTGTATCTTTATAAATACCAAGCTTAGCACCTGTTTTTCTATCTATATAGTTTTCTTGAGGCCCTCTTCCATAATACACTAGATTTTCATATCCTTTAGGAACAACCATCTTCATACCAATCCTTGCAATTTCTCCAATAGAACTTGAGTTTGAAGGGGTAAAGCTATTACTTACTACAATATCACCATTTGCATAAATCATATAATCAATACTATTCGGAGAGTCTATACCTTCAATATTTCCATCTATACGTACTGATACTACTTTTTCCTTAGCATCTATTGTATAATTTTCAACTTTAAAATTATCTGCTGCATTTTTCATACCATCAGTAAAATCAGGATCATTACTTACTCTTGCTCTCCAATAATTTGGCTTTGGACCTTCTTTTAGTAGTACATCTCCATTAACAACATAGTTTGTTATATAACCAGTTGTTTTATCAATTGTAACTGAAAAGGATTCTTTCTCTTTTCCACCAGTAATAACTGTTTCTTTTTCTGTTTCTTCTACATTTATTGGATTATAATCACTTACATCAATAGCAGGACGTGCTACTTCAGGTGTATAATTTAATGTTAATTGCTCAAATGCTACTTCATCTCCCTTATGACCATAATAATCTCCAGCCCAAGGTTTATCTTCTTTTAATGTAACATTAAATTCTAATGTATAATCAGAACCTTCTATTACTTTAATTTCTGGTAATTTTAATTGAATTGTTTTTTCCTCACCAGCTAAAATATTTTTTTCTTCTTCTGAAAGCTTTCCTTCTGCTTCAATACCATTATCTGTTAATAGATTCCAATTAACATCATATTCATTTAAATTTGAATTTAAAAACTCATTTACAATTCTTACTTTTCCATTCTTTGCTTCTCCATCATCATAAAAAGATACCTCTTGATGTACCTTTTTAACTTCATATAATTCAGCTGATGGAGTCCTGTCCGCATTCATTAGACCATTTCCACAAAAATCATTATCAGTAACCTTTTCTCCCCAGTCACCACCATATCCAAAGAAATACTCTCCCTCTGGATAGTTAGTTGATTCTTTTCTAACTTCATTATCTGCAAAACTCATAGAATATACTATATTTTCCTTTGGAGCTTTATAATTTTCACTAATTTCTTTTTCTGTAAGTGCTTTATTTAAAACTTGTACACTATCAATTAAACCATTGAAAACACGACCATTATATTCTGGATCATCCCCAATTCCAATATTATAACTTTTGCTATCCACTGGATTTTGCTTTGAAATATTCTTTTCTCCAGCTTTCTTTCCATCTATATATATAGAATATTTACCATTTGCATATGTCCCAACAATATTAGTCCATTTACCTATATTTTCTTTTGGGAAATCAACTGTTAGTGTTCCAGCGCTCCAACCATCTACAAAAAATTCAATTTTATTGCCAGATTTGCTAACTTTTAAATTGTAACCACTATCGCCTTTTGAAATAATTGCCTGATCGCTTCCTGTCATTCCATCAAGCTTTACCCATGCAGATAAAGTTAATTCGTTGCTATTAGCATTTACACTTGGAACAAAAGCTCTTCCCTTTAATGCTTTTCCACCTTCTTCTCTACCTTCTTCTAAAGTTCCCTTTACTTCAGATTCAGAGCCATTAGAATTTTTCAAATAATATTTTGTAACATTTTCAATTTTTGTTGAAATAGATTGGTCAATCCAATCCCAAATAAATCCACCTTGCGCATTTTCATAGTTCCTAAATACATCCCAATATTCTTTAAAGTTACCAAGAGCATTTCCCATTGCATGTGCATATTCAGATTGAATATATGGTGCCTTATTTGCAGTATTCGTTACATGACCAAGTACTCCTGATACTGACCAATATTGAGATGAGTAAATATCAACAATAGATTTTTCAGGATTTCCTTTAGTATAACGATTATCTCTTTCATATTTTCTCAATCTTGATGGATCTCTCTTTAAAATCCATTGTGTAGAATTATAGAAAGGATAATTTTCATCCATAGGATAGGTTCTATAAGTTGCCTCATTTCCCAATGACCAAATAACAACAGATGGATGGTTTTTATCTCTTTCTACCATATTTATTGTTCTGTCCATAACTGAATTATTCCACTCAGCTTCAGCAGATGGAATTCCTGCCTCTGTTGCACCCTTATGAGATTCAATATTTGCTTCATCACATATATATAATCCTAGTTCATCTGCCAATGCATAAGTATATGGATTATTTGGATAGTGTGAAGTTCTAATTGCGTTTACATTAAATTGCTTCATTATTGTTAAATCTTCTTTAATATCATCTTTTGTAATAGCACGTCCATCAATAAGATCTGACTCATGTCTATTTACTCCTCTAAACATTATCTTTTTCCCATTGATTTGTGCTTGTTCTTGACCTGCCTCATTTATATCTACTTTATCAATTTCTCTAAACCCTACTCTTTGAGAGGTAACTTCAATTATATTTCCATCTTCATCTTCTAATTGAATTAATAGCCTATAAAGATTTGGTGTATCAGCAAACCACTTTTTAGGGTTTACAACTTCTTTAGAACCTGTTCCTCCTTGTCCTGTATCTTCTGCACCTTCTTCAACTGTTGATTTTCCTGCATTTACTTTTACATCAAAAGAAAGTGGTTCATTCCAAAGCTTTGTATCACTATCTATTTCATATAAATCAGCCTTTACTGTGTACTTACCTGACTTTTCTGGATTTAAACTCCTTATATCTGCATCTAATGTAAGTACTGCATCTTTATACTCTTCATCTAAATCTGTTTTTACAAAAATATCACGTATTTCAACATCTGCTTTTGAATATAAAAATACATCTCTAAATATACCACTTAAACGGATAAAATCCTGATTTTCTAAATAACTTCCTGTTGACCATCTATAAACTTCAACTGCAATTGTATTTTCTCCTGGTTTAAGATATTTAGTAATATTAAATTCATCAGCAGTATAACTATCCTCTGCATAACCAACTCTTTCTCCGTTAACATATAAATAAAAAGCTGATTCTACCCCCTGAAAAGATACAAAAGTTTCTCTTCCATCCCAATCTTCAGGTAAAGTAAAACTTCTTTTATATTGTCCAACACTATTTTTTACTGTTGGTGCAACAGGCTTATTTGTTCCATTTGTATTATAATTTACATTTTCATAATTCGCCCATGGATAAGTTTGATTTGTATAAATTGGTTTATCATATTTAAAGTTCCCATTTTCATCTCTTTGAGTTTGAATATTACTTGGAACCTCTATTTTATCCCAATCTTTTGTATCCCAATTTTCTTCATAATCTTTAGCTCCACTTCCTCTTAAACCGTTTTCACGATCTGCAGGTTTTTCAGCCCATTTAAAATCCCATGTTCCATTTAAAGTTTTATACCACTTAGAATTTGTTTCATCAATATCATCTAATACTGACTTCTCACTTCCTAATGCTTTTTCAGCTGTTTCATACGGAAAAAACATAGATCTTGCAGCTTCACGATTTACTTTAACAGTGCTAATTTGATCATACCATTCTTCTCCAGCAAATTGAGAGTCTGCTGCAAATGCAATTGTTACTCCATTTAAATCAACTAAAGATAATACTATTGTACTTGCCAATACTAATGAAATAATACTATTTCTTCTTTTCATATTTCCCCCCAAAATTCTCACTTTATTTTTATTAAGTTGTTTATATAACTTTAATTCTGTTACCAACTCCCCCAGTCTTTTTTTGTAAACGTTTGATGAGAAATCATCTACTATAAAATCAAATAGGATATTTTGTATTTCATTTTTAATTGTACCATTTTTTACCAATCGATTCAAAGCAATTACTTTAATCTTTATGTAATTTATACAAATTTTATTCTAAAAACTCACAAAAAAGGTCAGCAGTTTTGCTGACCTTTTGCTTTATGCTTTTATCCTAACACAATATTTTCAATAGTTCTTTAACTTCAATTCTTTCTTTAGACTTATTTTTTGTTTTTATCAATTACTTTATTTTTAAACTTTATGTTATTTACTTCATTATTAACAAATTTCATAAAAATATAATCTTTAAAATCTTCTCCATTTTCACATGAATCTCTTATTGCATTAACTACTTCTAAGAAACATCTATGAACATAAAGCAATGACTTCCTAGATATAATAATCTTATCATTTTCAGGCTCATAAGCTACATCTTTATTTTCACTAATTACTATATTAAATGCACCTATTTTTCCACTATGAAATACGATTAGTTCTTTAACTAAATCAAATACATTCCTTTCACCATCATTTAGCTCTTCCACTGATATTTCTCTATAACTTAATTTATATGAATCAGCAAATATGTTCTTTTTCATTAATTCATCATCATCTTTAATATATTTATAGTATTTTTCATTTAGTATTATTAATTTGATTTTATCTATCTTAGATAAATCACTATATAGTCCGTAATATTTTTGACGATCTGATTTTGTGAAAAATACTAATTTAAAATTATTACTCAAAGCATAACGTACTGTTTTTATTATTGTCTCCTTATATATAAGTTCCCCCCGCATACTTCCATGTTTTGATGTCAATAATCTATCTAAGTACTTATCCTGAACTACCTTGCCCTTAATTGTCTTTATTATCTGTTGCAAACTACTACTGTAAACTTCTTTACTAATATTTTTCCTTTCTCTAATAAGATTTTTCTTTAGAATCCTATCTTCTACTAAAATATTATATGAAAATAGTAACTTACTATCCTTTGCAATTTTCATACCATTTAAATAAATTGTTCCATTATTAACTTTAGAATCTTCTAATATTACCTCTCCATATTCTGTGAATTCTATAACGTTATAGTGTCCATATCTATATTTTAAAAAATTATGCTTAGCCTTATTTATAATATCTTTACTACATTCACTTAAAATGATTTGTGTTCCTTTAACACTTCCATTGTTAGCATATACTTCTATAAAAAGAGATACCTCTTTTACTAGATTACATTTACTTTTATATATAGGCTTAAATATATATTGGCTTGTAATAATTTCAATATTTATATTTCTTGTTGTCAAAACAGCTATAGCATCCTTTAAACCAATTCCAAACTTTCCTATTTTACCTTTCTTTATTGACTTCTTTCCTTCATTCATAAGGAAATTATCAGGTATTATTTCATTTCCATAGTTTGTAATACTCCAAGTATCCTTAGAAATTTCTTCAATGAGTATATCTTTATCTCCAGTTTCCGTTTCATCAATTGCATTTGCAATCAACTCTATAACAGCCAAAACTTCGTTCCAGTCAGATAAGTATGATTGTCCAATATTTAAATCTATATCACCTATATACCTCATAAAACTTTCCTTTATATTACTATTAATAATAATATATTACTTATTACTTTCTTTGGTTACATTTTATATAATATAAACATCATTAAATATGCTAATTCAATCTAACTAGATAGCTATAAAAAGCATTATAAAATAACTATCATTTTCATATCTCTTTACATATAAATTAATATTTATATTTGCAATTCTCACAATAATTACTAAACCATTACGAAACGGAAAATAATCGATGCCTGTGATATATTTTTAATGGCTCGAAGGATAAGTTTTAAAATTAACTATTCGGTAAGTGTCAAAATGCCATGTTATCATCTCCTACAACTTTCATATATGTAGAAGATAAATTTATAAAAATAATATATTTTAGCTTTTTTAAAAACTAATGTGTAAATAAGAATAAGCAAAAGGATGCCCATTGGACATCCTTTAAAATTGTATTATATTAATTATTAATTACTAATATATTTATTTAAATCTTCAATTGAATTCATATCGAAAATTTCTAATGCAATTGTATCTATAACAGATTCATCTAACTGTAATAATTTTTCCTTATAATAATCTGGTATATTATTAAATTTTTTGGAAAGCAATTTTATAATGATGTCTACTTTCCCCTTATTTTCTGCTTTTTCTTTCATTTCTTTTATAAGATTAGAATTGTTAGCAACCACTTCAATAACCTCCTCTTTGTTTGCTAGTAAAACTTCTTTTGAACTCTTTGCAATTGTATCTTCTGTGGTTTGTGTTATCCAATGTATTAATGCTTTACGTTCCCTGTTAGAAATTTTATCAAAGGTTAGAGCAATAAGTTTTATTCTCTCTAAAAATTCTTCTTCATTTACCTTTTGATCTAGTAAAAATATAGCACCAGTTATATTCTTTAAATTAAGCAACTGTTCTTTTGAATAACCATTATTAACGTCTATTAAATCATATGTGAAATCAATTAATCCTTTAGAAAATATCTCTTCTTTAGATATCATATTTCTAAAAGATACCTTAGCATCCCAAGGTCTTTTGCCATTGTATAATACAATTGGCACTACTGCTGGAACACTTATATTTTTCTTTTTGGCTTTAATTTCTTTAGGATCAATTTCTCGTCTTAATATTTCACTAATATAGAAAAATAATCTTATAGGCATGCTGTAATCTACAGTAGATTGAAATTCAAGTAAAGTAAAAAATATTACCTCTTCATCTTCAATCTTTGCTCTATAAACTATATCTGATTCTTTGTCATGATAATTTGGCAATATGTATGACTTATCTACTAGTATTAAATCTTCTGGTTTTATCTCACTTGCCCAAGAAAATTTCAATGTATCTTTAACAAGATTTACAAAAACATCTTTATTAGAATACAAATCTTTGTAGCCTTTATCATGAATATTATTCATATTTTTTCTCAACTTTACACCTCTATTATAATAAAGTAAACTGTAAAAATCCACTTTATATTTTTAGCTGCAACTATATTAATATTATATCCCTTAATAAAATTTATATACGAACTTATGTTCTTATAATTCTTAATTTCTATACTTATATAGATTTTTGAATAGATACTTACATATATTTTTTATTAGTTTATAATCATTTACGAGTATATTATTTAAGACTGTCATTAGCCATTTTTTTCTTACTTATACATAAAAAAGTGGACATATATAAGTTTACTTATTCCGTCGCTCCGCTCCAAGTCAACGTAAACTTACATATGTCCACTTACAAACTGAAAATAAGGAAAGTATAAAATAAATTACTTTTTTCACATTGAATTACTAAAACCCTTATATAATCATATTTTCAAAACTTTAACTTTTATGCTTTCCCTAAACGTTAAAAAATTGCTAAGGCGACTTTGGAGGCATCTATTTCGTTATTTTAATTATTAATTATTTTTCTATTAATTACAATAATTAATCCTATAAAACAAGGTATTATTATATATGAAAAATCATATACACCAATAATGTATAAAAAGTCAAATATAAAAACAAAAGGCAATAAAATAATATTTACTATTGGAGATAAATAACCTAATGGCAACAATTCAATCGGGGTGCTTAACTTATACGCCGATAACAAATAATCTTTATCTATAATTAATACACTAAACAAAAGCAATATAAATATATAATAAAAAATAACACTACTAGATCTTACGTTAAATTTCTTAGCTAAAACAGTAAAAACTATTACATTTATTATTAAAAGTATTATAGATATTATCGCTGCATATCCAGAATTCATTCTAACATATATCTCATATTTATTATTAAAATCAAATAAATATCCTATTACTATTGTTTGTATAAATAATAATAAATGTATTAAAGTCAGCTTATAAATATCCTTCATATGTCCCTCACAAGTTTAAAATAATATTAATTTTTATTAGAGATAATAAAAATCATTATATTACTAATATTACCATATATATTTTTTTCTTAATACTATCTGTACTAAACTTCAACATTTATTTAAAACATAACCCAAAATAAAAAAAGTAACACCTAGGATATTATTCCCAAGTGCTACCTTTAATACAGATTGTCTTATTTCGTTCCATAAGCAGATTTAACTTTATCTGGTAATTCATTTTCTGGAATTTCTTCATAACTTTTTACGTTATCATCTTTTATAAAGACTTTTAAATATTTATCTTTTTCTAATAGTTTATTTGATGTAAATGTTATTAACTTTTCGTTACCATTCTTATCATATCCATTTATCTCATATTCGTATATTGTTCCTCTAATATGTTGCTTATATTCCTCTGTAGTTTTTAGATAATATTTATCAGCTCCTAAGTTAAGTATAGTTGTTCTATCAAACCCCTTCGACACTCCAAAAATAACTCCTGATATTACTAATACTACTACTATCCCACCTATAATTTTTTTCATCGTAGGTTCCTCCTTTATTATTTCTTTCAACAGATTTAATTATATGCTCTTCTCTTATATATTCATATTTATAACTCTTACATTAACCTTTCATTTTTGTAATATAAATATTTATTGCAAATAAATAAGTTCACCTATGTAAATTTTGCTGATGACCTTGCGACCCTCCAAGTCATCACAAAATTACATAGGTGAACTTCAAAGCTGAAGGAAGGAAATTATAAAAATTTATTCATAGAGTAAGCTTTTCATAATTTTCTATAGAGTAAAAAAGGTCAGCTATTTTGCTAACCTTTTGCTTTATTATTCTATTACTAAGTAGTTACCTTATTTCTTTCCTTAGTAACTACATTAGCTGAAACTCTATCTTTTATAAAATGATAGTTCATATGAAGATTACTTTATCACTAAATATTCATATATAAAGTATTTACATTATCTAATAACTCTTTAACTTCAATTCTTTCCTTAGAACTAATTAAACCATTAATAAAGGTTTCATTTTCTATTAACTTCATTATTTGAGTTATTAATTTAATATGATTTTCATTATTTACACTAGCAATAGTAATAAAAATTCTTACATTGTTATGTTCTCCTAAAGTAATTGGATTTTTAAATGTATTTATAGTTACTCCAAAGTTATTTACGTATTTATCTGGTTTAGCATGAGGTATTGCAATTCCATCATCAACTACTATATAAGCTCCTAGCTTTTCAACGTTTTCTATCATTGCATCTACATACTCTTTACTTATGTCTTTATTTATTAATAGAGGCTTTGCACTTAACCTTATTGCTTCCTTCCAACCTGATACATCTAAGTTTAATTGAATGTTTTCTAACGGAATAAATTCATTTAAATTACTGAAGTCTTCCCTTACACCTTTTATATAATTACTTAATTCAGATCTTAATTTTTCATATTCAACTATCTCAGAATATTTCTCAACTATATCAATAATCCCATCTACTGAAGGTATTGATTCTTCAACTATTCTTTTAGGAAATATATTTTTAAATCTATCTAAATCTTTATTAAATAATATTGGTGAGATCTTTACTACTGGCACTTCAATATTATCATCTAAATTAATTGTAGAAATTATATAGTCTATATTATTATTACTTAAATATTTGTTTATTCCATGAATAGATGTTACAGCTACAATATTAACATTGAAATGATCTCTAATTTTTGTCTCTAACAACCTACCTGTTGCAAATCCAGCAGAACAAACTATTAAAACATTTTTAATCTTTTCTTCATCTTCTTTTTTAACTTGTTCTATTGCAGCTACTATATACATTACTAAATATCCTATTTCATCTATGGATAATTTACACTGAAACTTATCTTCAATAAATTTAGATGCTTCTTTAACTATTTGAAATTCCTTTGCATAATTACTTTGAATAGTATCTATTATAGGATTTGTACTTAAAATATTATATTTTAATCTAAAAATAAGACTTTTCATATGATTTATTAAGCTTTCAAGTAAACTATTATCCATTTTAAATTCTTTATCTAAAGCAATTCTTACATTTTTAATTAACCTATCAGTAATATGGCAAGCATTAAAATAATCTGCCGATTCAAATAAATTCTTTTTATTCTTACTTCCAGATAATATCTTACTAGTGATTAAGTTAATTTCATTATCATTTAATACTACTCCATGTTTATCATTAAGGTTTTCTGCAAGCTTCTTAGCTGCTTTATACTCATTTTGATAAACTTTGTTAAAATCAACTTGCAATTCATCTATTATTTCATCATTTTTATAAGACCTATTTACAATAACAAATATTACAATAACTAAATTTGTATAATCTTCCTCAGAAAAAACTCCAACCTCTTCTTCAAGACCATTAATAAGTTCTTTTATATAATCAATATTTTCTATACTTATATCAAACCTAGTTAAGTTATCATAAATATTTTTACTATTATTATTATAGATTTTTTCTAGTGTAGTATTAATATTGTACTTATTGCTATCTATTAATAAATCTGTCATGGCTCTTCTAATATTACTTTCTTTACCCTGAATTTTAAATCCCTTATTGGACACCTTAATTATTTTAATGCAATATTCTTCAAGCCAAAGCTTTACCCTTTTTATATCTGAAAATAAAGTAGTTTTGCTTATTAACAACTTATCCTGCAATACTTTATAATTACATTCACCTTTAGAGCTTAATAATTCATATAACAAAATTGCTACTCTTTCTTCTGTGGAATAAATGTAATTACTTAAATTAATATTATTTAGATGATTTCTTAAGACTTCCTTTTCCTCTTTTGATAAAGAAAACCTTAAAGGTGAATTAGGCTTCTTATCTATTTCCTTAAAATTTATTCCTCTTAAGAAGCTATTTATTTCATCAATATCATATCTAATCATTCTATTAGAAATAGAAAATCTATTTGCTAAATCATCTACCTTTATATCATTATTAGAGTTTAGAAATAAATTTAAAATTTCCACACACCTTGTATTCACTAAATCTCCTCCAAAATGCCTAAGGCAAGGCTAAGTTGCCTTGCTTAAGCATTGTTCTTTATCTATACAGATTCACCATCATCTGTAACATTGTTTATTACTTTTGTTTTAGTTTTCATAAAGTTTGGAACTATAACTGCAATTATTAAAACCCCTAATAAAGCAATTACTCCAATAGAGCCTAACCATGTGTATAACTTACCTATAGCAATTCCTATTACACCAAAGTCAAAGTCTCCAAATGTAGTGTTTTGGAATCCTAATTGACCAAGTACAGGAAGCAATAAAGCTGGAATAAATGTAATTAATAATCCATTTACAAAAGCTCCAACTACAGCTCCTCTCTTGCCACCTGTTGCATTACCATATATACCTGCTGTTGCTCCACAGAAGAAATGAGGTACTAGCCCTGGAATAATTAAAACTCCACCTGCTACTCCTAAAAGTAACATTCCAATTACACCACCTATAAAGCTAGCTACAAATCCAATAACTACTGCTGTTGGAGCATATGTGAAGAATACTGCACAGTCAACTGCAGGAATTGCATCTGGTATAACCTTTGTTGCAATACCTTGGAATGCTGGTAATAAATCTCCTAAGATCATTCTAACACCTGCATAAACTATTGTAACCCCTACTGCAAATTTCATTGCTGACATAAGTGCAAATAAAATCATGTTTTGACCACCAGATAAAGTAGATACAAATTCTGAACCTGAAGCTATAGCTGCAACTAAATAGAAAACCATCATTGTTAAAGCTGTTGATATTGTAGTATCTCTTAAGAAACTCCACTTTTCAGGTATGTCCATTTTTTCTGTACTATTTTCTGGCTTACCTACTTTTCCACCTATCCAAGCAGAAATATAATAAGCTAAGCTACCAAAGTGACCCATTGCAACATCATCACCATCTGTAACCTTTAAAGTATATTTTTGTCCTATTGCTGGTAAAATTGAACTTACTAAACCTAAGAATGCTCCACCTATTAATATTAATGTCCAACTTTCAAATCCAGCAGTTTGTAATACTGCAGATAATAAACATGCCATAAAGAAACTATGATGACCAGTTAAGAATATATATTTAAACTTAGTAAATCTAGCTATTAAAAGGTTTACAATTAATCCTGTAATAAGTATTGACATAGTTTCAACACCAAGAACTTTTTGAGCCACTGAAACTATAGCCTCATTATTTGGTATAACTCCACTAATATTAAATCCTTTTTGAATCATTTCTCCTAATGGATTTAAGTTAGATACAATAAAATCTGCTCCTGCTCCTAACATTAAATAACCAAGTATAGGTTTTAATGTTCCTGTCATAACCTTGTGAGCTGGTCTTCTTAAAGCTATTAAACCTACAAATGCCATTAAACCCATTAATAATGCTGGTTCTTTTAAAATATCTTTAAAAAATGATAATATAATTTCCATAATACCCTCACTCCCTTAATAAATTATTTATTTAATTCTTCATATTTATTCTTTATCTTATCAAGTACGTCTTCTTTAATTTTCTTTTTATTAATGTAACTTCTAACAATAAGTGTTTTATCTTTATTAAAATTTGGTGCAAGTTCTTTTACAGTAACAAATAAGTCACAACTTTTTCCTCCTGCTGCACCTACATCACAAGATTCTACTTCTGCTTTTATCCCCTCCTCATCACATATTTCTTGTATTTTCATAGCTAACATCAAACTGCTTCCTATCCCATTTCCACAAACAGTAATTATCTTCATAAAAAATACCTCCTTTTATTTGTTCTTCATATAACTTTCAATAATTAAATTTCTAAGATCTTTATCTGACTTACAGTTATCAAGTTTATTTATTAAATCTTCATCATCTAAAACATTACTTAAATCTTTAAGTAGTTCTATATGAACCTTACTTTCAGATGCACATAAGGCTATAACTAGCTTAACAGGATCAAAATCATCACTACCAAAATTAACTGGTTTTTCAAGAGATATAATTGCTAATCCAATATCCTTTGCTCCATCCTCTGGTCTTGCATGAGGCATAGCTATACCTGGTGCCATAACAATATAAGGTCCCATAGATTCTACAGTTTTAACCATAGCATCTATATATGACTTTTCAACTTTATTATTTATATATAAAAGTTCACCTGCTTTTCTTACTGCATCTTCCCAATTACTAGCTTTAATATTAACTTTAACTAAATCTTCTGTTAATAGTTTTTTTATCATGTCTTTTACCTCACTACTATAAAATTGAAAAACCTAAACTATTTGCATCTTTAAAAAAGTCCTTTACTGTATCTATTGAATACTCAGTTAAATCCTTTCCTAATAAATTTGATTTATTTAAAATGCTATTTTGAACTGTGATAATATGACAGCCTAAATTGTCTGCTTCAATGATATTGTATAATTCTCTACAGCTTGCCCATAATATTTCAACATTTGAATAATCCTTTGCTAGGTTAATAGCTTCAGTAATAATACTACTTGGATTTACCCCTGCATCAGCAATTCTTCCTGCAAAAATTGATATTATAGCTGTACTATCCTTTTCTAAACAATCTAAAACTTCCTTTACTTGCTTAGTAGTAAAAATTGCAGTAATATTTAACTTAACCTTATCTTTTGATAGTTCTTTTAGTATATCTTCATTAAAATCACCCTTAGTATTTACAACAGGAATTTTAACATAAACGTTTTCACCCCAGGTGTAAAGTTCCCTTGCTTCATTTATAATAGATTCTTTATCATCACTAAATACTTCAAAGGATATTGGCATATCTTTAATATTTCTTAAAACCTCTTTTCCAAACTCTTTATAATCTTTAACTCCTGCAGCTCTCATTAAGGATGGATTAGTAGTAAAACCACTAACAATTCCTTTATTATACTCATTTAACATAGAATTTAAATCAGCTCCATCTGCATAAATCTTAACCTTTAAACCTTTAATCATTTTGTTCTCCCCCTTTATTGTTTTTCTTAGGCATCTTCAAAAAATAAATAAGTCAGAATGCTCGTCTATTTTGTGTTATACTGCGTCAACAGAACCCTTAGATAGTGCTACTATCTGCGGAACCTGTTTCCTTGTCTAACTCAAAATATACTTCCCATCTTTGACTTATTATTTATTTTCAGATGCCTTAATATAATGATATATTTAATTTATGAATTAAAGAATATCTATTTGTTTCCCTTTGATTGGGAAATGAAAAATGGACATATGTAAGTTTGCTTATTCCATTGATCTGCTCTAAGTCAACGAAAACTTACATATGTCCATATACAAACTGAAGGTAAGGAAAGTATAAAACAGACCTACTTTTCCTCATTGAATTACTAAAAGCTTTGTATAATTATATTTTCAAAACTTTCAACTTTTATACTTTTCTGGATACTAAAAAAGGATGTACACGTTATTCATAACCTTTTCTTCATTATTAACTAAAGCTACTAAGCTTCATTTATAGATCCAAAATTAGCTTTTATAATTAATAAATGATTTTATAGCGTGAACAAAGTTAAAGGAGTTATATATTTAATATAATTTCTTATTAATTGTATTCACATAGTCTTCGTAAAGCTTTGTAAATGCAATAATTCCTATAGATTTTGCTGTATCTTCATCATAATATTCCTTTAGTGCTTCTACTTTATCAATTTCTATTTCATATTGAATAGTAATTATTTTACTTTGAAAATATCCCTTATGTTCTTTAATAAATTTTATGAGTTCTGTAATTAATTTTTCTTGATCTAATTCAAAGTTAGTTTTATCACCATAATAACGTACTTCAACAATACAATCTCCGAATCTATGTTTTGTGTGATTTAATAAATTCCATCTTATAAATGAGTTGTTCTTTACTCTGTTATATATCATGAAATCATTAATAAATAAGTCAACTCCAGAAACTTCTCCATCTAGTGCTTTAAATAAATCTACCTCATAATTTTCTAACAATTTACCTGAAGCTACCTTTTGTCCAATAATATCATTAGCCTTTACAATTTCACTGTTAACTTTAAGTATTAACTCATTTTTTTGTATAAATTTACTAAATATCCTTCCTAATTTATTGATAGTAATTTTTATATTATTCTCATTATCTATTTCATCCTTTACCCTTTTATCTAAATCACTAATATTAATTTTTGTTCCTTCAATCATATTGCTATTAAATTCTATCTCTTTATAATCTGAATATAGCTCTACACTATCAATTTTTAAATCTAAAATAAACTCTTTCGAACAAATTTCATTGTTTGAAAAAATCTTTATTTCATTTCCTAATTCAAATAAAGATTTTTTAATTCCTAAACATGAAATTTCTTCTCCAATATTTAATCCAAATCTAAAAATCTCTTTATCTGTTAGTATTGGATCAACCCCTCCACTATTATCAGTTATTTCTATTAAATCTCCAAACATTTGTATTCTTACTTCGCATGGGTTATCCTTAGTTGATAAAAACCTTCTAGCAATAATTGAATTTTCTACAAATCTACTTAAGGATTCAGCTAAATCTTTTCTATCCGAAAGAACTTTTTTAAGAAAATTTTTATCAATAATTACTTTATTATAATTTTTCATACTCCCTCTCTCAATAAGTAATTTACAATTACTATATTTAATAGGAAATTAATTTGTTACTATTTCTTTGTTTTGTAAGTCAAATTAAAATAAACTTGTTTTCGAGTTAAAAGTATAATAAAATACCCTTTGTCCATTATGTACAAAGGGTATTTTTTAATGATATTTCGTCCATTTAGTTTTACGTTTTTTGTACATTTCGTCCATTATTTCTGTTTGGTGATGACTCATTGATGATACTTCTGATGACTCATGTAAATTAAAATGCAAATGGATTTTCTCCCCAATAGTTAATCTCTTCTTCAATAATATTGGCTACTAACTTATAATGTTTTCCATAATATTCTGGTGCCAAACTCATTATTAAAATTGCATCATTTAATATAAGTGGTCTAGGTGAAGAATCTATAACTCTTTGATAATATTTCTCCGTTAGATTATGATCTGTAATTTTAATGAACCTATATTCATTTTCTAGATGAATAAAATTTGCAGTTAGTCTTCCTTCATTGAATTTATCAGCCCATAATTTTAATTCACTTACTCTGAACATAATTAAAGAATATTTTTGTAATTGACTTTGTAAATCTTTTTCATCAATTGAATTTGAGTTATTATAAAAAATATAATCTTGATTCATTAAATATTTACTTATCTCTTTTTTATTAGAAACTCCTATTTTTTTCATATAATAACCATCATCTATTATATAGTTTTCAGGTTGTTCTATACAGTTTTGTCTACCTTTTAACCTTACCTTAACAACGTCCATTACGTCTACATAACTTCGCTCATCTTCATAAATTAAATCATTGTCATGTAACGCAAAGTGTGATGCACAATCTTCTGATACTAATCTAATAAACTTTCCATTTCCCTTATCAATTCCTGCTACGCAATATCCCCCATTTTTATCTGACTTAGTTAAAATTATAACCTCTTTCTCCATATTCATCCCCCTAAATATGAACTATCTCAATATCCTCATCCTTTAGTATATCTTTTATATATTCTGCAACTAATCTTCTGTGGCAATGTTCAGCTGTATCTTCGCTACATAAAAAACAAATCTTATCTAATTTATCTTTTAAATTATTTTTAATATAACTTTCTAACTTTCTTGCCTTAAGTAATTTTCCGAACTTTTCCTCATAGTTTTCCCAACTAATCTTCTTCTTTTTATAATCATCTAATATCTCTTTTGTTGGACTAAATTCAATATTATGAATATAGTTTATTGACAATATCCTTCTCAAAAAAAATTCCATATCTTTTCCTTTTGAGAAACCTGCCAACTGTGTTGAATTATTTAATCTTACATCAAATACTGTTTCAACATTATTTTCTTCTAACAATTCAAAAAAACGTTCAGCAGATTTTTTAGTAAAACCTATGGTGTAAATAGTTATCATTCCTCATCACCTCCAATTGAATATCCAATTTCTTTATTTCTTTTTCTATATGATTCCTCTATCATTTGTTCATCTGTTAAATTATTTGCAGTATCAAATGATATTTGCAATCTATTAGGAAAATACTTAGCCAAAAGCCTATCCTCTATTTTCTCTTGGCTCTGAATTTCTTTATTAGGCAATATATGATTTATTTTGAACCCATTATCTTTTAACCCTTTACTAACCATTATAGTTCTATGACAATCAAATGGGTCTTTCTCTGTACACATTAACGTTATGCTAAATCCTTTATTACAGCCTTGTTTTATTCTTTCAATCCCTTTTAAAAATTCTGCATCTTTCCTTGTCTTTTCAAAATCTAAGTATCCATCAGTCGTATACAGTTCTTTATTATTTCTTCTAGCACCAAATTCATTTCCCATTTTTAAGTAATAAATTCCTCGCTTATTCAATTCTGCTTTTATATTATTTTCATTAAATTGAGGTGTATATTTGGAAAATGGAGTTGATCTAACATCTACTACACAATTAATATTATAATTTCTTATCAATGCCACAAACTCTTCAATAGAGTGATTTGTATGACCTATTGTATAAATCTCCATATAGTCCTCCTAAATTAACATTTCTAGTATTATTCTACCATATTTTATAAGTTATTTTCTAATCTTTTCATAAATATTCAAATTATTATTCTCAAATGGTTTCTAAGACATCTATATTAAGTCTAGCAAGTTTTATCTTAATTAAAATCGGTTCATTACTAATATGGGTATAAAATAAGGCACAAACAAGAAGATCTTTTACTATAAGGAAAGTGATTACTGAAACGACTTTTTTCTCTGAAACCACTTTTATATTAACCTTTATAGAAATTCCAAATAATAATTTGATTTTACATCAATAATTATTTATATTGCATTAAAGGTAAATATAAATCACAATACATGTTGCTAACTACATTTACCTATATAAAAATTGAAAGGAATTATGTTTATGAGAATTGAAGAAAACTACATTTATTTTAATAAAGGAGATAACAAAATTGTAATTAATGATAAGAAGATTACTATACCTACCTATATTAACAATGCTAGAAGTAGGTATCGCTTTAACACTACTAATAACGTGATAGAGAAACAATGTAGTAAATATTTAACATTTTATGATGTTTTGAAGTCAACTGATAATGAATTTACCGATATCCATAAGGAAGAATAAATTTATTTAAATAGCCAAAAATCTGGTTTTGCAAGTTCTTGTAATAAATGTAAGAGTCAAGTTACATCCTCTACTTCTAAAAAAGATACTTATCCTACATCAGAAGAATCTTTAAACCTTAAGATACCTTTATCCCTTAAAAGAACTTACCAACATGCTGCAATTGATTATAACTGCACTTTAAAGGATTTAGTTATTAAAGCATTATAAGAATATAGAAAATTTCTTTAAAAACTCCAACTTTTGGAGTTCTTTATTTGATTTAAACTAACTAAATTTACTATAATGCAACAAATATAATTAAGGAGGCATTTCATATGAATGTAAAGAAGGTATTACTAGAATACAAAAACATATTTGATCAATCTAATAATATTGGGTATATCACTAATTTAACTAGAACTTTAGATGTTGTAGGCGATGAATTAGAAAAACTACTTAGTGTAAAATAAAATTTTCTAGAGGTAAAGGACATAATTTTCACAATGACAACCTATCCTGTATTTATTCATTGTGCTAAATTATACAAGTAACATTACAAGGATTACTTCTATGAATTTGACTTAAAACTATTTAACAAGATACAGAAATTTATAATCTCTCAAAAGATTTACTATAACAGCAATGATTTGTTTGAAGCAATCTGCGACTATAGTCTTCGTGAAATATGTGATATTACACATGAAGATAATTTTTACAATAACAAAATAGTCGCTATGTATCATTACTCACAAGAGAGTATATTAGAAATAGATTCCCTTGCTACAAAGTATGTAAATATATATTTTGATGAGATAAATATATTTAAATCATTAACATCAGAGTCACTAATAAAAGACTTTTATGATTTATATCTAGATAATAAGACTTATCACTTTAGGGTAAGATTAATAAATGAATTATACTTATATCTTAATAGTGAATATAAAAAAGAAATTAAAAGAATTATAGATATCGGGTTAAATAGTAGTAATTTTCTTATTACTGATCTACGAGAAGAATTTGAATATCTTGATCTTGCATTCAAATACAAAAACAAAGGTATTAAATGAAAAATTGCATCAGCGTCAGCTGGTGCATTTTTTATTTAAAAAGTTCTCTAAAAATTTGAAAACCTTCTTTCTACTGGTTATATTGTTTCAAATTAAAAGAAGAAAGGAGGTTTTATACATGGATACAATTAAAGCATTAATAAATATTTTCATTGATTATGATTACTTTAATAACAATCCTTATTTTACTAGAGGTAATAACAATGCCTCACTTGGAGTATTTTACTATGCTAGTATAGATAACCTAAATATCATTTATTTTGCTACTAGAGGCTTTTTACAAGTTTCAGCTTCTATTACTAAGTTTTTATATGATAATAATCATACTACACTTAATATTGAACATCTATCTCACTTTTTTAAAAAAGTTAACTTAATAATTAAATTTCTTTTAAGAGGCTACTCTATACCAAAGTTTCAATCCTGGAATTTAACTAGGTTAGACTTAGCAGCAAACTATATATGTTCATCTATGGCAGACAAGGCTGCTTATATTGAGTATTTAAAAACTCTTAAATATTCTAGGGCTGAAAAAACTAATTATGACACAAGTATACACGCTCATAATAAAAGTTTTTGCTATAACTTCTATGATAAAAATGAAGAGGCTAGAAAGCATAATATCTCTATAAATGATAATATTCTTAGAATTGAATTTCAGTTAAAAAACCCTTACTTATATAGAAATTTAAAGAATATTAAAACAGTAGGCAGTATTTTGAGTGACCAAAATTTGCTTAATAATCTTTTTAAAAGTAAACTAGATACTATTGGATTAACCATTAGACCAACAACTACAAACTCTACAATCAATTCAATAACTACTTTAACTAAGGAGCATAAAATAACTACTTTACTTTCTAAAAACATTATGACTTTTTTAAATTGTAATTTAGAAAGGTCCATTTCTTCTGCAACATTATATAGATACAAGAATATTCTTAAAGAATTTGGACTTAATATTAATTCTCTTCCGTCTAAAATATATAAGTATATAGATTTTAACAACTTCCAACTATTCACTACTGAATATACTAACTCATTATCACTAGCACTAACTTTAAAATATTTAAGACTGCTACTATTATTATTAGAAGAATTTATAATAACCACTAATTATAATATTACATTGCCAAATTACTATATATGTAAACCAAACATAAGTATTGATTTCTTAGATGATAGTTGATTCCTAATAACATCCTCTTCTTCCTTCTAAGTTTAAAATTTAATAATCCTATCTAGAGTATTTTTAGTTGCTACTTTTTTAAAGTTTCTCTATTTATACTCTTTTTGTGCTTTCTAATTTCTTTATTAATTCTGTTTTTCATTATTTTCAGTGCAAATGTTAATGTTTCTATATAATTTTGAATTCCATCATGACATGAGTTTTCAATATTTTCATATTCATTAATAAGAATATCT
This sequence comes from Clostridium sp. CTA-7, assembly GCF_054768095.1. Lineage (NCBI taxonomy): Bacteria > Bacillati > Bacillota > Clostridia > Eubacteriales > Clostridiaceae > Clostridium > Clostridium sp. CTA-7. The sequence goes on from NZ_BAAAAV010000003.1 coordinate 63,440, forward strand.
GATGCTTTTTTTATAACTAATAATTCTTTAAAATATAATTTTCTACCTTTATCTCTATAATTATCTCCATCATAATAATATTTTCCCCAAACAATAATCATATTTAATAACTTCAAGTATATATATAACGCTATTGAAGTAACTATATTATTATCTACATAACAATTTGTATTATAAAAACCACCTCCATCAATATAATCCCATTGTGTAATCAGGTCCACATGAACATAAGCACTTAAATACTATAGACTATGCTTAAATAATCATCACCTTCATTTACTTCTTTTAATCTACTTAAACCCATACAGCCTTTACTTTTATTCTTGTTATATCTAATCTTATTATCTTCTATGTATATATGTTCCAATCTCCAATTTAGAGAATTGTAATATAGTTCTTTACTAATGATAGGATCTCTCCTATAAGCCTTTGCTATTTCATAACTTTCTAATAACGTTCTTGCTAATATAAAACTGCCATAAAAATCATTATTCTTTAGTAGTAATGAAATAGACTTTAAGATGCTTGTACCTTTAGTAAATATAAATTTATCAAAGTTCCTATTAAGATCTTCTGTATTTAGGTCACTGACTAAAATATCCGCAAAAAACCTTTCTTCTATTAGTTCATTAGCAAAGGTTATTAATTCATCAAACAACTCATTAACTTCTACTTCTATTGTATCTAGCATAAGACATCCCCTCTCATGGTTTTATCTTAACGTAAAGGTAATATATGTGTCTGCCATAAAAGTTAAAAAAGCATGGATCATGTTCCATACTTTTCACAACTAAATTCAATACTTTTATTATAAATAGCCTAAGTACCTTGAATATTCATCTATTCTTTTACTAATTACTTCATCGCTAGGATCTAACTTTAGTGCATAATTAAAGAATGCTCTCGCTTTCTTATATTCTTTTATCTGATCATAGGCGTGTCCTAATTTCTTCACAATATAAAGCATACCGGGACTCTCTTTATTAATTCCTTCTAGAATATTTATTGCCTCTTCTTGTTCATTATTCAAGCCATATGAACAAGCAAGTTTATATCTATAGTCTAAGTTTTGCTTATTTTTATTATATAATTCTTTAAAACATCCTATACTTTCCTCATATCTTTTTAATTCAAATAACACCTTAGCCTTTAAATATGTTAAGTCTTCCTTGAAGTTTTCTCTCCTTATATCTTCAACACCATTGCTATTAATCTTTTCTATAGTTTCAAGGCTATCAAAGAATCTATCTTGTCTAAAATAAGTGTAAGCAATATGGTAAATTACATCTTGTGATGTGTTTCCATTATCATATTCATTTTTAAGTATTAACTCTGCTTCTGTAAACTTCTTTTCTTTATACAATCCAATTACATTTTCCATCCAATTTATATCTTCTAATAAAATTTGGAATTTATTGTTGTGAACTATCATACTATTATTTTCATTGAATATGTTTTTTAAATCCTTTTTAACTTCACTTACAGATTGGTATCTTTCACTTGGATCTCTTTTTAATAACTTTAAAATTACTGACTCTACTGCTAGTGAAATATTTTCATTTATTTCTCTAGGTTTTGGATAAGGCACATTATTTATTAGTTGATTAGCAGTTTCATGTGGTGTTCTACCAGTTAAAAACTTATATAATAACACTCCTAATGCATAAATATCAGAATTTAAGTACCTTTGATTAGATCCTGCTACTTCTGGGGCCATATACGCCCATGTACCACCACCATCAATAGTTTTAATAAATAAATCCTCTATTAACTTACTTGTACCAAAGTCAGTTATTTTAGCAATTTTACCATCAGTTAAAATATTCTGTGGTTTAATATCTCCATGACATATATTTTTTGAATGAATATATTCAACCCCATCAAGTATTTGGATAAATAAGTTGTATATTTCTTCAAAAGTCCTAGGGCTCCTAAAGCCTGATTCGCATAATTCATCTGATAATTTATGTCCTTTAAAATATTCCATTTCTATTACAAATAAACCATCTATCCTATCCATCCACTTTATCTTAACAACATTTTTATGGCAACTTCCTATAAATTCTTTTCCCTCTGATAAAGTATTATCTCCTCGTTCTTGATTTTTTGGTATTTTTAATGCAACAATTTCATTATCTTCAAAATTTATTGCTTTCCATACAATTCCAAAAGATCCCTCATCTATAAACTCTTGTAAAATATATTTACCTCCAATATTAGCATCAACATGAGGTTGAAAGTTTACTGCTTTTCTTTTCATACTATCCCACCTCTACCCACTGATTAAATCTAAGATTTTCACTTGTTCCATTAGCAACAGCCCTGTACACTAAATAAGAAGTCTTTATTCCATTTATCCCTGGTACATAATCGCCATTACTTTTTCTAAATCCATTATCTAAAATAGAAATACATTCATCAATATATTTAGGGTTTTCAGTTGAATAACTCCAATATACAAATAGTATTATTAGTACAGTACCGCCTAGTTGATGATATGCAATAAGTAAATTTTCAATCTTTTCTTTAATTTTCAAATCTTTTCTTTTACCTTTTTCATATCTTTCAAATTCACATATTAATAATGGCTCATTGTTTTCCTTTGAGAACCAAACAGAATCTGGTCTTACTTCACTAAACTTCTCACCATAAACTGCTGATTCTTCTGCAACAACTAAACTATAATTATTATAATATTTATACGGATATACTGGGCATTCTGAAATTGCAGAAATACCCTCTATTTGCCTTCCTATTGCTGTAATGTAGTTTAAACCCAAAGAATGCACTGTTTCTGAATAATCTCTTACACCAAACTTAGTCATCATAGGAAACATATTCTCTCTAATATTCCCATTCTTAAATTCTTCCTTAATAAAAATAATAATATCATTCTTATTCATCAAAAGAACCCCATTCTCTAATAACTTCCGGTGACTCTCCCCCATGTAGCAATGCTTTAGTTCCCACCTTTACAAGAAGAGGTGCTGGAATCGATCTACCACAAATAAGTGCTTCACCTGTAGACAATGATGGTAATTCATCAATATCTGATTTCGAAAACATATCTGATGTTTTAGCAATAAATCTTTGATCATCAGGATTTTTCAATCTCATAGTAATTATTGTATTACATTGAGATGTTACATCTGGATCAAGTTTAGATGGTCTTTGTGATATTATTGCAAACCCAGTCCCAAATTTTCTACCTTCTGCTGCAATCTTTTTAATTATCTTTTTTGAAATACATGGCACTCCTGCTGGTGCAAAGTTATGTCCCTCTTCATAAACTAAGAAACATGGTCTAGTCTGTCTTTTTTTATCTGCTGCTGCTCTCATAACATCACTAGATATTAATGCTGTAATAATTTGTTTTGCATCATCAGATAGTCCTTGTAAATCTATAATTACAAGTCTTCCTACGTTATTTCCTTTTTCCCCAACCATTTTATAAATATCTGTAGGTTCTCCTATCGCTCTAGTATAAAAACTTTTCGCCTCATTAATAACCCTTGTTAATTTCATCGATGCTACAGCCGCACTTCTATTATTTAATGCTTTTGCTTCACCTTCTGTTAAGTTGTCCCAATTCCTCAATTCCTCTAATCCACGTTCTTCAGATAGTAAATATGTTAAATCTTGAATATCTCTAGGTGGATTGCTATACTTTGCTTTCCAATACCTTATGGCTACATCCAAAACTCTGGATTGCGCCTCTGTCAATCCTGGTAAAATGGATGACAAATCATCCATATCAAATCTATCAAATTGGAGTGCCAGATGATTATTTTTACCGCTATACTTATAATCAAAAGTATCTAGTTGTGGAGTGTAAACTTTAATTCCACCATCTGCTTGTAGTAATTTTACAAATCGTTCTTGAATATTTTCAAGACTCTTTATTTCATTTTTATCTTCAATAAAACTAAGATCCTCATTGAAATGTATAGAACCTTTTTCAAAAGCCTTACCATATTCACCGTGAACATCAAAAACTATAACTGTTCCATTCATTTCTGCTACAAGTCTTTCAATTATTCTACCAACTGTATAAGACTTTCCTGAACCAGTCATTGCTAAAACTGCAAGATGCTCTGTTACTAATTTATTAACATCAAGATATACTGGAACTATATCGCTCCCCCTATCATATCCTATTAAGTTTCCAATATTTAAACTAGTATTCTCATCAAACTTATAAAATTTAGCAAGGAATTCATAGTCTACACCATATACTTTCTCTCCTGGATTTAAAGGTCTTCTAGGAATTTTAATTTGTCCATTATTATCTCTATAACCAACAAGTTCAATAGTTCCAAATAATGTTTCACCAGTAACACTTGCACCTGGTAATATTTCAAGACTTGTTAATCCTTCTCCCATATTAGAGTTATATAAAATATTATTTCTAGTAATTGATACTATTCTTCCTAATACAAAAGTTTCTCCCTCTTCTTCAACTTCAATATGCCTTATTTTTACAAATTCTCCTCTTTTGGCTGAAAAACTATTTTCTAACACCAATTTCAAATCATTTGGATTACCTGTATTTCCAATAAGTTTTCCTATATACTTATCCAAATTTCTCCCTCCTTTATACCTCAAATACATCTAAATTCTCTTTCCATATACTTTCTAACTCTTCATTTTTTAATGATTCTCTCGCTTGTGCCTTATAATATTCAAGTATTCTATTCTTACCATTATCTGTTGCTTCTATTGGTCTTAGTGCATACTTCGCATACCATAGTGGCATAGGTAATGCTTTTTGTTGATCAAATGTAATCAGTGATATTATCTGTGATGCTAATTCATCTAACATTTCAGTATCCCATTGAGTAACATTACCAAGTACCTCTACCAATAGTGGTGGGGTTGTATTCCCTGCTTTTACATGCATCCCCATCAATCCAACATTCCTTAACTCTTCTGGCTCGTATCTACTATCTTCATTAATACCATCTTGTTGATAAGCAGCAGTTCTAGTTCGTTTTACAAGTATACCTGTCATTAGCCTTTTAATTCCTACGTCTCTTAGTTTGGGCATTAAATCTGCCACTTTTAATAGTATAGCAGTATCAATTTTATCAGGAATATACTTAACTTTTTCATCACTTAATGCAAATATTACCGCCCCAAATTTCTTATTACCAATTGAAGCAATTTTAATTCCATCCTTTTTAAATGGATAAATTTCATCTTTGTACCTACCCCAGAAATCAGATATTATTTTTCTACATTTATTATATATATTAACTATATCTGTCCTGTCATCTAAAGGTGCATCTGCTCTTTCTAATAATAAAGGAACTTCTAAAATTACAAGTTCAGGTTTATCATCTTCTGACATTAATTCAGAAAGAAGTTTATACGCGTTTATAATATTAATAAACTTCAACTTCTTTTGACTATCAAGATCATCTATTTCATCAACTTCAACTTTACTTTCCTGTCTTGTCTTATAAATAGTACCATCTTTTATTAAGATATCCTGCCTTACAGCACCAGCAACATAAAGTATTCCCCCAAATGCATTTGATGTTCTACTTGAACATGCTATACCTGTTGCATTTATGGTAACTGGATTTATAATATCAATATTTCTGATAACTCCTCCATCTTTTAAAGTAGGAGCAATCCTATCAATAAATCTCATTTTTGCCGAAAGTTTAGATACTGTTGCTGGAAGACCTAATTGAATATTAGCAACTATACTTTGTGATATTGTAGTATTTCCACTATTAACACCATCCATTCTCTTTCTCACTCCTCTCTTTAACAACATCAATAAAGGATTTTAATTTCCCATTTTTAACCAATACAATTCCCTTTTCAGTTAACTTTCCTGAATTAATGTATTTAAAATCAATTAATTCCTTATACTTTTGATTCACTATCTTTAAATCATATTTCTTCCCAAAGTATTTCTCTAAATTATCAGATATATTTGTATTTATTTGTGATGCACACAAAATTATTAAAAGAACATGTAATTCATCAGTTTCAAACTCTTCTATAATTTCTTTTGATTCTTCTAATATTGCGTTTTTTGGCAATATATTTACAAAGATTTCTTTAAATTTATCTTGAAACTCTATAAGTTTGTAGTCTAATAACGGTAATGTTATTACCGTCATTAGACCACTACTTAAATTATTTCTATAATTTATACCATATATTTTTCCATTTTGAGCCAAAGTCTTATCTTTAACTGTTGATTCGATTTTATAACCTACAGGAATATCCTTGTATACTCCTTGATCTTTTTTTATTTTGATATCAAAAGAGGTATTAAAGTATTTTTTCAGATTTTCCTCATTCCATGAAGGTAACAATACTAATTGATTTCCCTTATTCTCTATCCAAGTATTTAAAATGTTAATAGATTCTTTAGGCATTTTACTTAATATAACTCCGGGTATAATAAGACTTCCTATCTTCAATTCATTTATTTTTACCACATCATAGTTACAATAATTATTTAAAACTTTATACTCTATTCTGTTTCTATATTCCTCTAATACCTGAATAGCCATTCTACACCTCAATTTTCTGCCTTATTATTTTAATATCTAACAATTCCTTCATCTCTTCTAAGTGGTTATCCCAATCTATATCTCCATCTTTAGTAATAACTTCTTTGTAAAAACTGAATGTAGTCTTCTTAATCTTAGATGAAGTTTTAAAGAATTTCTCTCCTTCATTTTCTAGTACATTCATTTTCCTTTTCATAGAAGTTTTAGTTTCACTATATAAATTCTCTTTTGGATATTCATCCATTCTAATTTCGATAGATGCTGGAGATAAACCTTGATGATTTCTAATTTTATCTATAGTTTTTATTAAATCTTCATCTCTCAACTCGTTCTTCTTAACTTTTGCTAAATTCATTACATTGTTTTTATATCCATCAATCATCCCTACGTTCTGATACATATCTTCAATTTTATCCTTTAAGAACTTCATATACTCTTCGGGCTTAGATAACATATCATTTCCTGCATCATCAACATCTTGTTCCAATCCACCGTTAATAAAGAAATCTAGTTGAGTAATTATTGTATCTAGATTCTTAACATCAGTATTATTTTTTAAATTTGCTGGAGCATCCGAAAAATATTTAATCCATCTTTCTGACTCTGCTTTTTTCTTATATCCATCAACAACAAACTTAAAACCTTTATAAATATTCTTATATTCACCTATTATTCCCTTATCATTTGACCATTTTAATTCACTATTTTCTATAGGTTCTAAACCACAATACTCTAATATTTCCTCTATCCTCATAGCAGCACCACTGAAATCACCGTCTTGCAACTTGTATGCAAGTGTATTAATATGAGTTACCATAGTGCCTGTACCTGACATTGTCATTTTCTTATAATCAGTTGAGTTCTGTAATTCATTACAATACTTTTCAAGAATATTTGTAATTGGTGATATTGGAAGCATAATATCTTCATAAACACATGTCTTTTTAACTTCTTCAATTTTTTCAGCAATAGATTTTTCTGCTGGTACTTTTAGGTTGTTTATATAATCAATAAATAGATGTATATGCCTTATTCTAAACCATAAAGGTTTTTCTTTATCATCAATTTTAATATCTTTAATGATATTAGGGTTATAACTATTTATATTATTCCATCCATCTTTATCATATACTTCTCTACATAAGGCATCAAATTTTACTATTTTACCAATAACATCCTTGAAATTGTTGTAAGTATTAATATCATTAACTTCTAACAATTCAATTTTTATTTCATCTCTAATTCCTTCTGCTTCTTGTAATTTCCCTTTGTAATAAGGTATTTGATTGTCTTCAAGAACTTTTAAATATGGCCCATTAATTACCTTTTTCATACTTTTTATCTCTTCTTTGCAGTCTTCATCAAGCCATTTTTTAACCATGTCATATTTCCCCTTAAGTTCATAAGATGATATTCTGCCAATAAATCCATCTTTTGTTCTAGTTAATAGATTAATGTCTATCATAAATGCTATCCATTGATCTACTATCTTTTTAGTCTTGATATCTTTAGAAACACTAAAGAAAAATTTATCCTCATATTCCTCCACTGATTTATTGCAATTAGAGTTAAATTTTAAAATTCTATTTACACAAGAAGGGATTGCAACCGTAAAATTGCCATGCTCATCTTTAACAAACAATCCAGTTTCTTTATAGCCTTGCCCTTCATTTAATTTACCTATCAGTATATTTTTAAGTGCCATTGTAAATTCAGTATAATCAGATTGAGAAAGTTTATAATCTTTTTGACTTCCAACTTCTTCACTATCAATATCATTGATCAACATTTGTTTAAAACCTACTGGTAAAATATTAATGGCTGAATCTGATTGCTTTTTATAGATTATTGGTCTTAAAACCCATCCTTCACTATCAACTCTATCAAACCACTCATTTGATGTAGTTTGTATATAATCTCTTATTTTTCTTACCTTTTCTCTAAATATTGGAGTAATAATATTTTTATTTTCTCTAATATCCAATATTTCTTTATCTAAGGAGATTACTTCTAATATATCCTTTTGAAGTCTTGTAATATTAATAAAAATTAAGCATTTACCAATTCCATCATATTTATCTTTAATAAACTTTTCAGTATATTCTTTACTAATTACTGAATCTGAAAGCACGATTATAGGATGTACACCATCTTTCATTAATTTATTATCCAATAGTACATCTTTTAATTTTTCTTCGTCTTTCCCCCAAATAATATCTACTATTTTATTGTTGTGTACATCTAAAAATGGACCATTTTCAACTTTAGTCCTTACGCAATCTATACCATTTATCGAATAAAAAATTTCCTCTGAATAACTTAGTTCTAAAGCCCTACATGATCCTGAAAGTATCCTTTTAACTTCATCTTTTCTATTTTTGCTTCTTTCTAATAACAACTTTTCTATTTCCTTATTCTTTTCTGAATCTGGAACATATCCGAAGTTATCTTTATCAACTCTATATCTTCTATTTATCTTACTTAAGAAAGCAAAATCAGGTCCTATATAATCAGCATCAGTTACTTCGTCAATTTGTAATTTTTCAATAATATAAGAATATAAATACTTTGCTGCTTCTTCAACTTCCTCTTTAGGATAAAGCATTCTTATCTGATCTAAAAATGTTTCTTCTTCCTTTCCAACTATATATTCATTTTCTCCAACACCTATTGAGAATGTCTTAAGACTTCTTAGTAAAACTTCTAAATCAAAATTTCCACCAATATTATTAATAAAAATATCCCCAATATCTTTCTTATATCCTTGTGAGTTTAAATATGAACCAATTTTATCTTTCTTTAATTTTACACAGTAGAATTCTTTAAATAACTTTCCACCTTCTATATCCTTTGCATCCAACATAGCCTTAATCGCTTCACTTGAATAATAATCTTTTTTATCTGGAATTTGCTTTAAAAGAGCATGTTTTATAGTTTCCTTAAACTTATCATTACAATCTATATAATCAAAGGATGATTTATCTATAAGACTCTCCTTGAACCTGTTGCTTGAATTTAATATATTTTCAAAAATATATCCTGTTTCCTTTTTTATAGTTTCATCTTCCATCTTTTGATCAACATTATACATAATAACATTGAACCATCCAAAATTACCTCCTGCAATTGTATATGCAGCCTCTATTGTTCCATTTGGATATTCAGGAATCATCCCTTTTTTACTTAGATATTCAGTAAAATCTGAAATATCAGCAAAAGAATTTTGAAGCATTTCATACATTTCAGTTCTTCTATCTAATGCTCCTATCCCCTGAATACTACCACCAATAACAGTGGAACATAGAAGTAAAAATGCTACTTCTGGATATTTCTTTCTAGGATCTTCATGCTTTATAGCATTAGTAATTACTTGAATTGCCTCTCCATCAATCTTACTTTGAAGTTCCTTATCTTTTTCTATACCATACTTTGCAATTTCACCTGCTGTTTCAAGTTCATCACAAACAACTAGTATATGTTCTATATTAAACTTCTTTATATAGTCAATGGCTTTATGTGTTAATTTATCTAATTTACTACCGTCAATAACAATATCGTCTAGGTTTATGCTTTCTATTTCTAAAATTGCACCTAGTGTTTCTCTATCAAATCCCATTGGTAATAATGCATTTTGAATAGATTCAACTATTTTGCCTTGAATACTTCCATCTGGTTCTTTAGATAAGTAAGTTAATGCAATGTATGTACCATATGCAACCCAATTATCTCCTATTAAGTCTTCATGGCACATTTGTGAATATCTAATATATAATGGTAGCACTTTATCTTCAAAATTTGGTTTGAAAATTCTTACTTCTTGTTGCTCACCATCTTCACTTACTATCCAACCTTTATCCATACCTAAAGGTTCTGATATAACTTCAAATCCTATTCTTGATTTACCTATACCCCACTTAGATATTAATGGGAATATTGTTGCCATATTGGCTTTTTTCATCATTTTAGTGAATGACCTAAATGTATCGTAAAACTCTTTTTGTCCAACCATAGGTTGATTTAATGGAAAATCACTTATACCAAAAGGTGACCACATTGACATAATCTCTACCCCCTTATTTTAAAATTTCTAATTTAATTAATTGATAATCTTTCTTTCCAAGAAGACCTCTTCCATGTCTTGGTTGCCCTTGTTCATTATCTACTATTCTTAATACCCCATTATTTATAGCAGTCATAAAGTAATGATCTATCCATTGATCATATCTTTCATTATTACTTCTATCAATCTTATCCTTCAAAGATGACCCAACCTTCTCTATAGGGAAGAATCCTCTCGCATCTGAATTTCCCATTATTAGTTCTTTTAATTCCTCAATTTCATTAAGGGTATTATTCATAATTAAACTATTAAAGGTTTCTTCACTAATATCTTCTTTGATTCTATACTTATCTAAAATATATCTTCTTTCACTTTCTTCTTTAATCCACCCCAGGTAATTAAAAAGCAGCAGAGGTATTTTTAAATATGTACTAGATCCAAGAGATGGTTCTTTCTTGTTAACTCCTTGAATTTCTACTATTTCATCATTGCAAATATCTAGTTCCTCTCTCCAAAATGGACCAAACACAATATTAGGATAGAGTCCTATTAAATTATTAACAGTTGCATCTTCCATCTTATTACTAAATATATAGTAGACATTATCTCCATAAGAAATATAGGATGTTTTTAAATTTTGGAGATAACCTTTTTCACATACTAAACATCCTCCATTTAATAATGCCAATACTATACTTCTAACTCTTACTGAATATTTTAATAGTTGTTCTGCTAGTGCTTTCTCCCATTCTTCATTTTCGTTATATTTATTTAAAAGATCTATTGCACCCTCCGTTAATACATAGCCCTTATCTTTTTCATTAATAAAGTTGCTACCTACAATAATTATGCCAGTCCTTGATTTTTCAGCCCCAAAAAGTCCATAGACCTCATCAGAATTTACAACCCTACCTCCTTCATCAACTTTATAATGAAGGTAATTTTTTGCGATATCTTTTTTACTTTTACATTGTATTTCTCTAGGCAGTGAACTTAGTATTTCTGCCCATCTTTCCAGATTGGATGCTCTAACCCAAAATCTATCTGTACCTATTTTTATTATCATAGTGCCTTCCTCAAATCTTCAATATAATCTTTTAGATTATTCTTAAATTTTCTCGATCTATTTTTAATTATTATGTCCTTCGAATATATAAGATCGTTTAAATCTTGATTTATTACATATTCACCATCTTTGTAATCCATCTTACGTTCAGGCAATAATTCAAAAACCACTTTACTAACCTCTGGTACTTTATCAGGGAATATTAATAACTCATTTTTGATACAATAATCATATATAAATTTATCTAATGAACCTACTTTAACTTCATTTCCTTTAGAATTGCAGATGTACACTTCTAAATTTTGCTCATTATAAGGATTACTTACCTCTGAAGGTCTTATTGCAACTCCATCAAATCCCTCTACTTTATATTCTAAACCTATCATAGATAAAACAATTAAAAATGTTTTCCAAGGAAAAGATAAAATATCTTTAACTTCCTTTTCAACCTGAAAATCTGAATATTCATAAGGAATTAAGGTGAATTCTTGTTTTTCTTTGTTTTTCTTTAATGAAATAGATGATGTTATTCTTCTACCCTTTATCCAATTTTCATTAGGATTTTTACCAACAGGTACTACATCTAAATCATTAATGTCCTCTGCTAATTGCATTAACTTTAATTTACTCAACATTTCTCCATATTGAGGATATCCATTAAAAATAACCTGATATAATGACTTTATTTCTTCATTTTCTTGTATAGGTACATTTTCAATTTCTATTATTCTCTCCGAAAATTTGGGTATGCTATCAACAAACTCAAACAGTGCTTTCCCATCTCCACTTTCACCGATAGAACATGCTTCTCTATATACCTTTAAAAGTAATGTATTCAATAGTGATGGATAATAGCAAAGAAGAGATGATATAAACTCTTCCCTGCTAACCTTACCACTAAATGTAATCCATTTTTTTGTTATTACCAATTTATTGCCTATAAGTTTCAAGAACTTTTCCTCTATTAAATAGCTAAATATTTCATTATAGTTTATTTCACCATAGTCATATAAAATATTTAACCTTTTTACTATATGATTAACATTTTGCAAAAGGTTCACCTACCTTTTAATTAGCTTCTTTTATTTTGGACATATCAAAGTTACCTTCTATTAAATCTTCTATATCTTGTTTTGATTGCTTAATTAAACTCTTCTCTAGATCTTTTATCTCTTCAATCATTCTTATTTTATCGCCTATTTTCTTTTGTATATCTATTGGTAAAATTGGAATTTTTAATTCCCCAATATCTTCCAAATGAAAATCAGGTTGATTAGAACCTTTGCATAATCTAAATGATTGACTTCTCCCATAATTACTGTTTAAAAACATTTCTACATAATACGGGTCAATTTCTTTTTTCAATTTTAATAATGCAACACTAACAAATATACTAAAATTATTATCCTTGTTAGGAACTGCCTTTGCATACCCTATACGGCCTACCTTCGTAAACAGTATATCCCCAGCCTCTACATTAGACCGTTTAGAGATTTCTTGATGTTCTTCCATAGATATATACTTTACATTTTCAAAGTCAATTTCATCATCTAATATATTTTTTGATGATATAAAAGTTACCCCTGCTTCTATATAATTCGGTGTTTTGTGAGTACCATCCGTTATTTTCGTACATAATTCTTTTAAGGGCTTAAATCCATATTCATAATGTATTAATTTAGAATCCAGTTCTAGATCATCTCTTTTATAAAACGTAGCCTCAATCCTAGAATCATCTACTAATGTTTCAGAAACATATAGAATATTAGGTTTATTATTAATAAAAGTATATTCTTTTTTCTTATTAAATTGATTCGTTTTATTTCTACTTAACTCATCTATTAATAATATTTCCGCCTCATTTTTTAATTTCTTTACTTTTAACCTTAAATCTTCCGTTTTTCTAATCTTATCACCTATATATTTTTGAATTTCACAGTTCGGTATAGGTACCTCAATTTCTCTTACTTCTTGAACACCTAGATTAGACCACACATTTGATTTTGAACTTCCTTTTGTCTGCATTTTACCGTATTTACTGTTGAAAAACGTGCATAAGTAATACGGATCATAAAGTTTACTTAATCTTATTGCAACAATATTAGCAGACATATTGGCTTCCCCGAACTCACTTGGAACTACAACAGAATCTCCTATTGTTCCAGTAATAGTCAATAACACATCTTCATATTCTAATTGCGATTTTTTTAAACTTTCATGTACATCTCTAGAAATAAATTTTACATCTTGGAGTTTAAAATTAAACTGCTGAATATTGGAAATGTTTAAGAATTTTACACCTTCTGTTTGATAATTTCTTTTTGAAGTAAATCCAATATTAATTCCTTTTGCTATATCTTTTATTTTATTCATCTTAAAGCATGAACTTAGTGAACAATTATCTTTCCATTTTAGATACTCATCGCTAAATGAGTCCATACTTAACCTATCTTCTATAAATTCACTATTAACCCATTTAATACTTGGTTTACTATTAATTATTCTATAATGCTCCAATATTCTCACCACCTATTCTATCTCCTCTTGTATTCCTACCTTATACGCCTCTACAATTTTTAACAAATCATTATGATCATCACCTAATTGTATCTCCACATTTTGCTTTACTGTAAATCCAACCTCATCTGCTACTGCCATAAACACTGGGCCTTGTTTTTCTCCTGGATGCTCCTTTTTCTTTAAGTATAATAATGAAGTTTTAGCACCTGCTCCTGATAGTGAGAATGTTTCTGCTGGCAGGCTAATAACTGCTTTAAGTATTGCTTTTCCACCTTCAAATTCTCCTGTTACTGGATTCTTCTTTCCCATTATATATTCTCTTACATACTTATCCCCAGAATTAGATAGTATTCCATCTGGAATTACTATCATTAATAATCCACCTTTTTTTAATAATTGTAGATTTCTATCAATAAATAATACTGCTGGATCTATTGAGTTTACTTCCTTCCATTTACCCTTACTATCTGGCTTTGATCCTAATGACAATTTATCTGGATTCATTTTGTTTTGCTTATCTTCATCAATATCCTCTGAATATTTTGCTATTATTTCAATTCCTTCTGGGTTTTCTATTGTTGACTTACCTTTTTTTATTGTTTTACTAACTCCACCTTTAGCAAATGGTGGATTTGTTATTATTGCATCAAAAGTTTCTGGTTCAAGATTTTCTGTCATAAGAGAGTTTCTTGTTTGGAATATTGGACATTTTGCTGCTCCATTCATAGCCATATTTAATCTTGCTTTTAAAACCATTCCTGGTGAATTATCTGCACCTATAAAAGAATGTTCTTTCATTAAATCAAAAACTTCCTCATAATGTTTTGTATTACCACCTAATCTAGTAAGCATATGACTTTTTATTTCTTGCAACATTTTTATTAAGAATCCTGCTGAACCACAACATAAATCCCCTACTTTAAACTTTGGATATCCAGTCTTAGGATCAGTCTCTATTAACTTTCCTGCTCCATCCTTAGTTAAATCATATACAACCATATCTACTGCGGCTTCCGTTACCTGCCTTGGTGTAAGATAGATACCCATTCCACCTTTATTTTCAAACTTTCCTCTTAAAAGTACATCAAACACTCTACCTGCTACATCTCCTGTTAAATCTAGTAAAGTTCCTGGTCTTTCTCCAATTTCTGTTTTTAATGGGCCTAAATCTTGTAATGTTTTTAAGACAGTTATATAAATAGTTGGATTTTCAAGTTTCACATAATCATCCACACTAAATATTCCTGCCCTTGTTCCATCATCTAGTGTTGCAACGTAGTCTTCATGATTTTTTACTATTTTAAATGCTTCTCTTATTTCTCCAACTGCTTTATTCTTATCTTTTGCATTTTCTATATATTCATATCTATAGATATCATCAAATTTCTTTCCTTCTAATTCGCCACCTCTTAATATATAATCAGTGTGACTTAATCTAAATACTTCCATAAAAATCAACTTACAAAACTCATCTATAGCATCATTAGAATTATTCACATGATCTTTCATGTTATAAATCATTTCATGAATACCATCAAACTTTTCTTGCAATTCTTGATACTTATTAATTGACCATATATCTCTATCAGTTAATTCTCTTCTTCCAAAATGGAATTTCTCCTTACCTTCTACTACTAAAGGGATCTCTGATATTGCCTTTTCATCTTCAACTAAAATATAAGAATTACTCGTTCCATTAGTGATCCAAACATATGTTGACATTGGATCTGTAGCCATTGCTTCATAAGTAATGTTAGTTATTAAGTCTGGTTTTAATTGATCATCCTCAACTTTCTTAACGTATACACAAACATCCTTATGGCTTCCTACAAATGTACTTTCATCTATATCTTCTATTTTTTCATAACCTAACTTTATTATTTTCTCTTTCAATTCTTTCATTTTCTAGTCCTCCTAGTTGATTCTTTTTAATACTGCTGCATTTGGATTTATATAATTGCCACTTTCCACAGCAATTTTCCTTATTTCTTCTACACTTATTACAATATCCGAAGGAATATTATTAATTATTTGCTTGATAGGTATTATTGGTTTAGAACCAATTGTTTTTTCAATGATACCTAAAACTACTTCTTTCATATCACCGCTACTAACACTATAAAATTCTCCATCTTGAACTATATTCTTATCCATCTGTAAAAATAGTTGAACTTGAGCCTTATTCCACTTAAGTCCAACTTCATTTAATCTTTCATATAACTCTTTTATTGTTCTCGGTGTTCCTAAATGATCATATATTTTATTAACCACTAATCCACCTCCTTCTCTGAATCACTTTTAATATTTAATGTATAACTTTTCATATAACTAATTATTAAGTCTTCAACCTCTTTTTTAAATCGAGGTATTCTTATATTTGCAAATTCTTCTCTTTGAAGTAATTTATATAGAGTTCCTCGTGCTATCATACTTATTTGACTTATTATAATATTTTGCTTTAATAAAAATAGTAAATAGTATTTGTCTATCTTCTTAGGAATTAAATTAAATAAAACATCACTGGTTAACATTCCATCTAATTCTTTTGTAATTAATGCTGTTGCATGTGATTTAGTCCCAGTAGCACTACCAGCCTTTGCAGTTATAATTTCACCTTCTTCAACTATATATCTCATTCTATTGCTTAAATTACAATAAACTTCTTTATGCGTTTCTTTTACAATGGATAAGTTTGCATCAACATCTGATAATGTAAAGTATCTTACTTTATCATAATCATTTAATTTAGGCTTCAATGCCTTTTTTATCTCAATTAAATCTCCTAACCTTTGCCATTTTATGTCTTTAGTATCTGTATTTATCAATTTGTAAAGGTTAGAATATAAATTTGCATAGTAATTGAAATCTAATCTATCTACATTCAATTCTTTATTTATAAAAAAAAACTTTTTACTTTCACTTTCCCCTTTATAGTAAAGATATTTTGAAAATAAAACTTCTGCCTTTTTCAGACTTTCATATGCTTCTACATTTAAATCTACTGTTTCATTAGAATTATCAATGTATTTATAAAATTCTTTTGGTATCATCATATTTTCAATATTTTTAACTAATAACCTATTTCCTCTACTTCCCTTTTGCATATTGATAATATTTTGCCCTATGTTACTCCTAAGAAAATTAACAAGTAACTTTACATCTTCTTTATTTTTCATAGTAATCTTTATAATATCTGATGTAATTACAACTTGATCTAAATCATCTTCTACACATATTATCTGTCCAGACCTACCTGCCGCAGTAATTAGAATATCCCCTTTATTTACTGTATCTTTCTCATTAACAATATCTTTTTTCACACATTTTAAAGCATCAAATACTACTACGCCATTTTTAATATCACCAGGCCCTATTACTCGAAAACCATCTTGTGAATAATATTCTTTTCTTATTCTTATTCCATTAGTTATTTGCTCTGTTATATTCTTTAACTCTATGAATTTCTCATTTTTTAAAGTATCATAAACAAACTTTTTTATTTTCAAATATTCATAGGAGATTTTATGACCATCTAAATTATTTACACTTACAAACTCATAATACATAATCCCAAAACCTCCATCACATAAATTCCCTTTTAATATCATTTCCCTTAAATATAATTTTATTCTTTATTTCCTTTAATAGCAAGCAAATTATTACAATTATGAAAAACAGAAAATTTAATTTTTTCCATTTTTTAGATTTTATAGTGGATTTTTTCAAATCAATGCTATAGATAAACATTTCCAATATTTAACATATATCTGATAATAAAATATTGGATATTTCAATAAATATTTTTTAAATTTGTGACCGATTAAAAAAAACTGTGTTATTCATACTATCGCTATTTTCAGTGTGATAATTCTTAATACAACGTTGGCTAAATGCATTATTTATCAATAAATTATTGTAGTGAAAATTTTTTTATTCTTTATGGCTGATTTTTTAGTTTAAATGTTATAGATAAATATTACATTGAAAATCATGTTCATACCTATTACTTTCACAACATCAGAATTAATAAGATACATGTTTAGATAAAAATTATTGGTTATTGTATAACATACTTTTTAATAAAAAAATTTGAAACTTTATAACAAAAATTGTTAAAACATAGAAGGGTGATATATATGAAGGAAAGATTAGGAAACAACATGGAAATATCAAAGTTTTACAAAGTCACTGATATACAAGAAATTTTAGGGGTTAGTAGATCTACAGCCTATAATCTTGTTTCAGATAATAATTTTCCTAAGATAAAAATTGAAAAATTAATCAAAATACCTAAACATGAATTTAACTTATGGTTAGAAAACTCACTTGAGAAAGGATGTATTTAAAATGGAAAAGAAGACAAATAAGAAGGAACTATGAAAAGGGAACCCATATCAAAAAGTTCAAGGAGGTAGTTGGTATATCTTTTGGTATGTAGTTGATGGTCTAACTGGTAAAAGGAAGCAATGTAGAAAAGGTGTTTTTAGGACTAAAAGAGAAGCACGAACTTACTTAGATAAAATTAAGGGAGATGTTGCAACTGGAACTTTTAGAGATGCTGATAATCAAAAGTTTGAGCAATATGCTACAGAGTGGCTAATTAATAAGAAAAATTTATCCCCTACCACCATAGAGCATTATACCTTTTTATTAAAGAAACATATAACACCACTTTTAGGCTCTAAAAAATTAAAAGACCTAACTCCAAGGACAATAGAACAATTTTATAATTACAAGGAAAAAGAAGGTACTATATCTAATACAACTATAAAGCATTTACATAGGCTTATTGTAAATATACTTAATAGCGCTGTAAGGAAAGACTATATTCTTAGTAATCCAGCAGTAAAAGTGGATAATATACCTCAAAAAGATGAATTTCATCCTGAACTCATAGATTTAGATGATATTCATACTGTTATTAATTCTTCCCCTACGCTAACACATAAAGTTGCTTTTGCTTTAGGGTTTCAAATGGGCATGAGACGTGGGGAAATATTAGGTCTTACTTGGGATAGCATCAATTTTCAAGAGCAAGAACTAAGCATCAATCAGCAATTAGTATTAACTACTAAAGGACCTATATTTAAAGCACCAAAGACTTCTACATCTATTAGAATAAACCCAATTCCTGATTCAGTATTTCAACTACTCCTTGAATTGCAAGAATATCAAGAAGAATTAAAGGAAAAATGAATGGTAAATAAACATAATGTTGTTATATGCAAAGATGATGGATATATTTATAATCCCTCTTCTTTAACTAGTAGTTTAAAGAGAACTCTAAAAAAACTGAAATTGCCGATCATGAGATTCCACGATAGACGCCATTGTTGTGCTCAACAATTGTACTTGCTAGGTATTGATAAAAAAACTGTTTCAGATTTACTGGGACATTATACTCCTGTATTCACTAGAAATACTTATCAACACAGGAATAAAAATATGATTAGAAATGCTCACAATACATTAGATAGTAATCTTAATGGACAAGCCACTCAAGATTAATTGAGTGGCTTAGTTATTTAGTTCATTTAAATCATGTAAATATATTTCCTTACCTGCAATATCAATAAATTTCAACTTAGTTGTTAAATGCCAATAGCCTGGATGTCTACTACATTCTATTATATCAAATGTTCTATTTTCAATACTCTTTAAATCATTTGTTATTTGATATTTACCATATTCTTTGTTAATAGCCGTACAAGAGTTTACTATAATATCATACTTCTTTAATTCTTCTAAAAACTCTTTTTTATATACATTTTCATATAAACACTTCCATAATTCATTTCTTATCTTATCATTTAATCCCTTTTTATAAAAACTACCTAATGATGCCTGAAATTTTACAGGATTAATTATATAAATATCATACTTATTACAGACAAAGTAACATTTCTCAATGGCTTTTATTAAATTAATAAGATATTTTTCTATATTATTACCACTTGCTCCCATTGCAGGTCCTAGTGGCTTAAACTTATTATTTTCTATTACAAACTCTTCTCTATGAGGAGACTCCATCACTACTGCAATTTTAATAATATTCTTTCCTTCTCGTAGTTTAGTTGTCCTTAATATAGATAAGATTTCCTTTTCCTCATATGTAGAATATTTGATTTCTGATTTATTTAAACATTTACTATTTTCTTCATAAGTATCTGGGCCTTTATATGAAACTATATTTATTATAGGATTTACAATGTGATCTACTTCAAATATCTTTTTCGCTATTATATCATAATCCCTAAAATTATCTGGTAATAATAATTTAATTTTTTCATCATCCTCAATTAAATTTTTTCCTAAACTAAATTCAAAATTTTTTAATTGTTTCATTTTATTCGCTATCTCTCTAATCATTTGTTCGTCAACTTTAATTACGTTTGTTTCATATTCTCCAAAACCTATAATTATTTTCTTCATCGCTATTCACCCACTATTTAAATTAAACTTCCTCTATTTTTCAATTATACTATATATTTTAATTAAATTAATACACTTAATTATAATTGATGAGCCTTTGATGACTATTTATAAAAATAAGCACTTTTCTAAAACTAATCTTTCCACCTGAAGCCCTCGTATTTTCAGTATTCATCACAACTTAACATTCCCCCAAAAATATTAAGTTAACTTGTTTTCGAGATAAAATAATTTAATATTCCACTTAATAAATCGTTACTATCAATGGCCACTCTACTTAAATAATACCTTTCACTATCCATGGCTAACACAATAATACATACTAATCTCTTATCTCTGAGGACTTTATAGTACTATAATCTTTGAAATAACTTTGTACTATATGATCTACAAAAATTAATAACAATTCATTTACATATTGTTTTTCTTATAAATTTAGATTTATAGATGATTTCATAATTCTCTTTTTTAAATCTTCTATATTAATATTGGTTCGTAAAATAGCTTTATTCTTTTTTGTACTGTTAATTAAATCATTATAACTATTTAAATACATACTTTCTCTTTTATTCGATTTTAAAAATTCAAAAATAAAAATTTCTCTTTAAAACATATAATGACTTTGCACAAAAATGTGCAAAGTCATTGTTTTCTCACTCTATTATATTATTATGGTAATTATATAATATTCTTTAATCTAATTTATATTTCAGCATCTATTTCTTAGTATTTAATAAATATGATATAGTTTCCAGCTTTAATTTTTCATCATTATTTTTACCAAGTAATGTGAAATCTCTACTTCTACAGTACTCATTATAATCTAACATAAAGTTAAAACTTAAAATTTCAATTTCAATAGATACTATACTAAAGCCACTATTAACTACATATTTTATCTCTCTATCAAACTCAAAGATTTTTGGATAAGCTAAAGCTAATTTATTATATCCACCTCTTAGGGCATAACTGCTCATTTGATATAAATCTCCCTGACTTATACCGTATTTTTCTTCTTTATTTTTATTGAGAAGCTTATATTTTGTATCTAAAATATAAACATTATCTTCATTGTCCTTTAAGTATATATCTTGTTTAAGATTAAAAGCTTTTCCTGAGTATTTACCATCTAAATATAAATCAGCTAAGTATAAATTACTCTTTTGCTTTGTTATTTCTTTAAATTTATCCTTGAAATTCTCCTTTATAAAGTTATATATAAAATCCTCATATATAAGCTCCATTGGAACTAAGAAACAAAAGTTTAGTTTTTCATTATCTTTGGTTGAAGTTATTGATGAATTTCTTAAAAACATCTCACAGAAAGCAATAACAGTTTCATATTCTTTGTTAAATCTAGTTATGCTTATTCCATCACAAGCATTTTCTCCTAATGCTACATCATCAACTTCATCTAGAATAAATATTATTTTCTTTAAATTTTCGCTACTTTCTTGATTTCTCGTTACATTTATAAGTTTTTTAGATACAAACTTAATTATTTTATTTACTTCATTGTTATAAACAAATGGCTCATAAATTGTGCTAAAAGAATTCC
Source organism: Clostridium sp. CTA-7 (assembly GCF_054768095.1). NCBI lineage: Bacteria > Bacillati > Bacillota > Clostridia > Eubacteriales > Clostridiaceae > Clostridium > Clostridium sp. CTA-7. The sequence goes on from NZ_BAAAAV010000003.1 coordinate 85,612, forward strand.
AACGTCCTGTTGAAATATTATTCTTAAGATACTCTGGAATATTTAATCTTCCTTTTAAATATGGTAATTCTTCCTCAACTTCTTCATAACAATTATATGGATTATTATAAACTACATCTAAAGTAATCTTACTAAAAATATAAATTAATATTTCAAGGATACTATCTTCTTTGTTAAATTCAATATTTGTATCAACTATAGGAAACTTTATTTTAGTACATCTTTTAAGCCAATATATTAAATTTAGCATTAAGTAATTATCTATATCCTCTTCTTTAACATCTTTATTAAATATCTTAGGGTATATTGTTATACTTTCACCTTCATAAGTTATATAGCCTACATAGTTTCTTGCTTTAACGTAATCACCATCAAAAGTTAAAAATCTTTGTTCAGAGTTACTTATTTCATCACTATATAACTCCCTATCATCATAAAACTTATATCTCTTTCTCCAACTCTCATTTAAAAACTTTCTAAATTCCTTTGTTGAGTTTAAATTAAGTTTTTGGAATTTACCAAACTCTCTTAATTTCATTGCTATTCCTCAATCCCATCATATTCAAGCTGAAAGGTATCTAAGTTTTCTTTTACTCTTATTCCACCTCTATTAAGTATTTCAACTACTTCTCCACTATTCATATAAAAATACTCATTTAATAATGGTATAACCTTATTGTTTATAATCCTACCTAAGTCATCCTTTATTTTATTTACAAAAAAAGCATGACCAATTAAGTAATCAGCAGATCTTTTCTTTTCATATATTGCTTTATTTATAGGTCTTAGTATATGCTCAAATTCTGGAATAATAGAATAATCAGTATACATAGGAATAAAGTCAAATCTTCTTCTTAATGCAATATCTATATTAGCTATTGATTTATCCGCTGTGTTCATAGTTCCTAGAATATATAAGTTAGGTGGCACGATAAACACTTCTTTAGATGGTAAGGTTACTGAAGTTTCATTAGGTTCCCCTAATCTCTTATCATCTTCTATTAATGTAATTAACTCTCCAAATATACGTGAAATATTACCTCTGTTTATTTCATCAATTACCATAACATAAAGATTATTTAAATCATTTTTAGCTCTTTCAACTAAATCCTTAAATATTCCATCTTGCTTTACAAAGGATAGCTGATCTGTATTATTTGTATTTGCTCTTATACCTTGTATAAAGTCTTCATAGCTATAATTTTGATGGAAGGTAGTAAATACTATTCTTTTTTCTGCTAGATATTTTTTATATCGGTTGAATACATCTTCTCTATTTTCAAGTGATTCATTTAAAATTTCTTCTACTTCCTTCTTTTCTACAATACTTACGGCATAATTAACAGTATTATAAGTTTTTCCTGTTCCCGGTGGCCCATATAAAATCATATTTAAAGGTGTTTCAATTTCTTTTTCAAATAGCTTGTCCTCTATAACTTCTTCAGGTTCAACTTCTCCTGTCCTAGATATAGGATTAATACTTGTAGCTAGGTTAAGTGTTTTTATTTTTTGTAAAAGAATATCTAAATCTACTTCGAAAATTTCATTAATAACTTCACTTTCAAATTCTTCTTTTTCCTCTTCTTTAACTGTTATTACTTGCTTTGAGCTAAATTTATTTCCCCAAGCCTTATTGCTATTAATACTATCTGTTGTTTTATCACTTTCTATAAGTTTTATAAACTTACGATAATATAAACCATCTTTTTCTGTTACATCATTAGTAAACACACCTAAAAAAAGTATTTTATTTTCATCTGAAACATAAAAGATATTTTTTGTATTTTCGTCTACTTTAATGTTTTTATAGTTTAATGCAACTATATTGTTTTTCAAGTTTTCTTCAACTTCTTCTCTTGAAAGTTCTATCCCCTTAAAAGCTTGAATTTTAAAGAAATTATTTTCTACATTCCATAGTTTTGCTACTTCCTTTGAAAACATAATTCTAGCGTAGACAACTCCTCTATTTTCTTCATTCTTAACCTTGATATTATGTTTATTTAATTCTCCATAAATTATTTCACATAATTTATCATAATGCTTTTCTAGTGGAGCATTTGGTTTTAACACTCTTACAAACTGCATTAGCTTATAATTTTTAAAAGCAGATAATTTATCTATTGGACTAATAATATACATTATTACATTTCTAACTATCTCTGGAACCTTGCCTAAGTCCTTATATTTTTTATAGCTTATAAGGCTTCTAACCCACTCATTTTGTCTTACAAATGTTAATGCTAATGTACGCTTATCTTCATAATCATTATAAATATTCTTGTTATAAGCATTTTTATCTATGTAAGCTACAACCTCAAATAATAACTTTAAAAAGTTATACTTTTCTTCATTATTTTTATAGTTGCTTAAAAAGTCTCCAGAACTAAACTTATCTAAAGCTTCAATATCAGATTTTAATTCATCAAGACTATTATTGCTTATATTGAAATTAATGAATTCTTCCCATTTGTTAACTAGCTTTTGAAAAGCAAACTCTTCCATTCCCATGTATTTTTGAATATACTCAACATTATTTTCAATAGCAGCCTGTACTATTTTTGTTATCTTTTCTGTATATTCACTTTTTGTTTCTTCGTAACATTTATTTATTATTTTCAAATACTCATCTATATTATTTAAATCATATATTTTCAATTCTGCATTTAAGCTCCACTGAAAATTTTCCGGCATTATTTTGATATCTAATTTATTTATATCTTCATCTGTTAAATACTTTTTATTTACTAGGATACTTATATAGTCTTTTCTTTCCGCCACCTCTGCATACATCTTTGAATTTACTTTATATCCTATATACCTAGGTGTTATGTTTTCAACAGTTCCCTCTAAATTTCTCATGTAATTTAAAACTTTATCTTTTAATGTATCAATATTCATTTACTTCTCCTTTAATTTATATTTCTTTATAAGATATGAAAATAGTTACTATTATTCTTAATAAAATTTTATTCTTCCATCATCTAGAATTTTATAATCTAAACCAACCTTAGTTATTGTATTAATAATATCTTCAGTATAGGAAGCATCTAACTTTCTTTTATCATCTAAAAGCTTATTTAAATATATAGAAGCATCACTTGTTTGTCCCTTAAGTATAGAATAATATTCGATACTATTTTTTGTTATGTTAATTTGCTCTTCAAGTTTTCCTTTAAACATACTATATTCTTCTTCCTTGAATTCATTCAAATCATAATTACTTAATTTAGCTAATTCATTTTCTAACTTCTTTTTTGTTGACTCTGAAAAATCTTTATTTGTATATACACTAACCATATTTGTTAAAATAGAATTAGTTTCCTTTGATATGTTATTTGCTATATTAAGGAAATCATCCATACGTTTAATTTTTCTTTCTTTTCCTATAGACAATGAAGATTTTAAAAATGAAGCTGATTCTGAAGTACTACCTTCATTTGATATGTCCTTTATAATAATAAAACTTACAGTAGCAATTCCTAGCATTATTCCTACCAATAATGCACTTAATCTACTTATTTTATTACTTTTATACTTCTTATATTTTTTACTGTCAAAACTATGTTTTTTGTTTGTGCTGATCATTTTCCTTTCAATATAACTATAAACATAATCATCATCTTTTGACATATAAGCACCTCCTAAATTACCCAATTAATATACACCATACCACAATATAAATATCTATATATTCATTTCTACTTACTTTAAAATTCACTATAAAATTTTCTACTTTATATATAATTAAATATCTATTGTAAGTCTTTTATATTTACTTAACGCTTTTTAAAACTATCCCCTCTTTAAACCCACCACGTTCTTCTAACTTTTCTAATCTCTTTTTATTTAAATCCTCTTCACTATATCCCATATTATTAGCTAGTCCATATAAGACTTCCATTACATCAGCTAATTCTTCTAAATTTTTATCTTCTAGATTACTCAAGGACAAAAGGAGTTGAGTCTCCTTAATTACATTTTGTTACATTTATTTATATTTTATCATATTTTAATGCTTTAAATAAGAAAAAATAGGAATTAATATGCAATTAATTCCCATTTATTTAAACCTAGGTATTTTAAATTTTAATTATAATTAATCAATACTCTGTTAAAAATCAAATTGAATTCAGTATTTAAAAGATTGGTAAAACTGATCAACATACGTCATCTAAAGAAGAAGGAAAATTTTAAGTAAAGGCTGATTACCTAAAAACAAGATTAAGAAACTTATGAAGAAACTATTGAATTAAAAAGTTAAATAGAAAAATAAGTCTAGAAGACAACAAAAACTCAGTTTAAATACTGAGTTTTTTTATTTGTATAAAGAATATAAAGGAAGTCTTATACCTTCCTTTATCATTAAAATATTCTATTAAAAGATGAATTAGGTAATTGCATGAAGAGCAGCGAATACTAAAATAATAATTAATAGTATGACAGCATACTTAGGTCCAGGAATTAACCCCTGCCAATTAGTTGCTAAATATATTAAATTGCTTTTGATTTTTTCTTTCCTAATCTCTATACTCTTTTCTATATTTAAATATTTTATTATTTCTAATAGAAGTTCACTATTTTCTTTATTAAATGGTCTTAAATCAATTTTCACTTTATCTTTAAAAATCAGACGAAATGTATCAAAGTCTTCTCTTCCATCTATTATATACTTTATATTTTCTATATCATTAATATATTCATATTCTATAATAGTATAGCTTCCAGATAACTTATATACGAAAACTCTTTTATTTGTTATAAATATTCCAAAATAAACTGGGCTTAAATATCCATACGTTGTTGGATACATTGTTATCCTTTTATTTAAAAAGCTTTGAAAAAATATACCTCTATATTCTATAGTTTCATCCTTATTAAGATTAACTTTTGCTAATTTATTTAAATGTGAAAAAGCAAGTTTTCTTACAATCTCTTCATTTTTAATTTTATAAAGATCTTCTGCATATTGATTTTTACTTTCAATAGATTTCTTTTCTAATTCACTTAGCTCTTCTTCTGAGTAGTCAATTTTATTTAATAGTTTTAATACTTCTCTATCATCCATTTAAATCACATCCTTCTCTATATTTTTTAATTTTTTTCTAGTTCTAGATATTCTAGTATGAATATAGTTTTCTGAATACCTAAGCTCCTTTGCTATTTCCTTTATTGTATAACCTTCTATATACCTTTTAATAAATATTACCTTATCTTTTTCTTCTAGGTTATTTAAAATATTATCTATAATTTCTTCATCTTCTATTTTTTCTAAGGTTTTATCTTCTACTGCTGTTATTTCATCTGTATATTCAACATAATTATTATTCTTAAAATTCTTTCTCTTAATATCTATGGCTTTATACTTAGTTATAGATATCAACCAATTTTTAAAGTTCCCCTTTTCTTCATCAAAACAATCAATATTAAACCAAATAGTTGTAAAAACATCATTATAACATTCATCTATAAAGTCCTTTTCATAGTCCTCCTTTAATATATTTCCTGCTACATAATAAACTAACTTTCCAAAGTCATTGACGAGCTTAGCGAAAGATTGAATATCTTTATTTTTAATCATATAAATAAGTTCTTTTTCATTTATATCTCTCAAATTTACACCTCATTTCTATTTGTCTTTCTATCTATTATTCGTTTTGAATTTATGCTTTCTGTCAGTTATTATCTTTTTTTCTAAATTTATTTAAGCTATTACATTTTTTGATTCCTTAAAAATTGTAACATTCTAAATGCGCTTATTAACCATAGCCAAATTTTAAAATAGCTAAAAAGATATATTTTCAAAACATAGTTAAAAAAATATAAAAATAAGCAAAAGAACATATTAGATATTGTTCCTTTGATTGGGAAATTATAAAAGTCAGGTTTCATAAACCTGACTTTTAATATTTAAAAATTAGACTCTGTTTTAAACCAATGTTGATAAATGAACATAAGTAAAGTAGCCTACAAAGTATAATTTGTTTTCACAAAACGATTTCCATCTATAATATATTTTTTACCATTAAAAGGACGACTTATTTCTTTTCCCTCAATATTAGTCTTGCTAACTTTAACCAATAACTGCTTAATATCTGTTTCAACAAGATAATATGCGCTTCTATCATTAAAACTATCCGCAAGTTGTAACACTCCTGGTTGTACCAAAAAATCAATTATATTCTCTACTTTACTTAGTTTTTTTTGCCTGATTAATGGATAAATAATCTTAGCTTTAGAATATTTATCTTTAACCACAGCATCATATATAGACCTGCAATTTCCTGTCTTATGATAAAGCGAAATATCTATGGATTCTTTGATTACAAAGACTGGTTTATCATCGCCATCTTTTAATAAAGAATCTATTGAAGTATCAAATAATTTAGCAATACTTTGCAAGTTTGTAACATCTGGTATTCCATTATCAGATTCCCATTTAGTTATTGCTTGTCTAGATACACATAGCTTTTCTGCAAGTTGTTCCTGTGATAAATTAGCGTTTTTTCTTAACATCTTTAATTTTTCACCAAAAGTCATTTATATTCCTCCATTCGTTTATCTAATAATCAAATCTTACCTTTTTGTACCTGTAAAACACAAGAAAAATGACTTTACATGTATGCTACTTTCCGTAGCATAATGCTTTTTACCCTCTAATGGACTTATTAAATAATTGTTCATACAGCCCAGTAATCCTTACGAGGAGCTTCACAACACTTTCTTAAAGCTCTCTCGCTTTTTTTATATAAAATATAATTAATTAGAGTTGCTAAATATATTAATAAAACTGGAAGTACCGTTTTAATTTAAAAGTAAATTTAAATCAATTATAGCATTTACCTTTAATCCAGTTTCCTTTATATCTATTTCCTTCAAAGTTACACCTTTAAAGTTTTCTTTATAAACTAAAATATTTCCATTATTAAAGTCTACCTTTAAATTACTCTCTTCTGGAAACCAATCCTTAATAAAATTATCTAATGCTAAATTTACAATCCAATTTGTAATTTTTAAATCTAACAATTTTACTTCCTTAATATTTAAAACTAAATTTTCATTTTCATCTAAACTAGGTATAACTTTAACTTCAATAGGTGTTTTCATCATATTAATTACATTATAATTTACGTTGACTACTATATAGCCATCTCCTATATCAACCTTAACATCGCTCATCTTATCATTTTTAGTATGCTTTAAGTAATAATCTAAACTATTAATGATAGCTTCTTTAGGTGCAAATATTTCTCCTTTAACACCCACAACAGGATTGTTTATAACTTCGATATTATTAGCCTGTAAGCCCGCTATAGAGCTTATAAACTCAACAACATTGCTTTCATTTGTTACTACTTCCTCTTGCTCATTATCTTTCTTAACATTTTTTATATTTTTTGTATCATTCTTTTGAAAAAATACTACTGCTACCACTATTAAAAAAATTAATACTAATGCAAATATAATATACTGTACCTTTTTATCTTTAACACTAAACTTCATCACTATTTCTCACTTATATACTTCTTATATTTTCTTCACTCTTGGTTAATTTAGCCCTAATTACATTTAGTTATATTTTATCATATGGAGTTTAATAAATCTATAATTGCAATACCCCTTACTTCCCTATAGCTATCTCTCATTATCTCTAAATACTAATCTGTATATATTTCTTTTACAACTTTTCTACTTCTTATTTTATAAATGCATATAACAGAACTTTTTAGAACTTAATTCTTATCTTCAAGTCATGAGAAAAATGTTTATATAAAAAAGTCGCCAAAGCGAATTTGCCGAGCTGTCGACTTTTTTTCGCGCATGTGCATTTCCGAAGCTTGCCTGAGGAAAATCTTGCACGCGCACTTTATTCTCTTTTTTACTCTATAGGGGTAACTTTAATAACTTATATGCTGTAAATAATTTATCTACATATTTTAAAAATACAATTTCATATAGAGTAAAAAATTATTTCATTACTAATAAAAAATTTTGTTAAAAATTTTAAAAAATATAGCTTTCTGCATATTTAAATAATGAATAGAAATTTTCTATTTAATAAAATACCTAATAAATCTAGCGAAATCAATGGTTTATAAAGGGACTAACATTTAGTGAGGTCCTTTGAAAATAAAAAAATTAATTTATAAAGTGAGGTTTATGTTATGGAGAAACTAGAAATTTTTAAAAATGACACCTTTGGAAAAATAAACATCTTAGGAATTAACGGTAGAGAATATTTTCAATCTAACCAATGTGCTTTAATTCTCGGATATTCAAATCCACATGCAGCTATAAAAAGACATACTAAATATGCTTTCAAGCACAAGGTTTCAACTTCAGGTGGAAATCAAGAAGTTATATTTATGCCTGAAAGTGATTTATTTAGACTTATTGTGCACTCTAAACTTCCTTATGCTGAAAAATTTGAAAGTTGGGTTTTCGAAGAAATACTTCCATCTATAAGAGCTAAGGGAATATATGCTACCCCTAAAGTAGTAGAGGAAGGATTAAAAGATTCAACTACCATTGAAAAATTACTTACAGATTTAAAGGAAGAAAGAGAACAACTAATATTTGAACTTGAAGAATCTAAAGAAAAAGTTAATTATCATGATACAGTTTTAAATAATGATTTGATAATTCCTATAACAGTAATTGCAAAAGACTATGGAATGTCTGGTATGCAAATGAATAAAATTCTTAATTCATTAAAAGTACAATATAAAATTTCTGATAAATGGGTTTTATATCAAGATTATGCACCTGAAGGATACACACTCTCTAAAACACTCAATACTCCTAGTGGAAGATCTATAATAGTAACATACTGGACTGAAAGAGGACGAGCTTTTATCTATAAACTATTAAAAGATAAATTAGATATTGTTCCCTTGATGGAGAAATTATAAAAGTCAGGCTTTATAAACCTGACTTTTCATATTTAAAAATTAAAATACATTAGGAATTCGTTTGGCTATTCAACTGTGAAATTTTTGAGGTAAAAATACATTATTATAGTTTTGTAAATATTTCTATCTAATTACTTTTATTCTATTATATTATAAACCTCTAGCTTAGTTGTTGCGTTATAATTTTCATCCTCTACAATTGATTTTACATAAAATGTTTTTCCACCATCTGCCCAACCTGCAAATGCTTTATGATGTCTTTCCTCTGTATTAGTAACTATGTTAGTTATATTTGTAATTTCTAACTTATCATTGATATTTGCAATACTTAAGGTATTATTTTGTTTTTCACCCTTTTCTAAAGCAGGTTTCAAACTACTTATAACAACTTTATCTTTATTTTCATTGATATGAAATTCAAAGAATGTACCACTATCTACATCTACAATTTTTGTAAGTTTCTTGTTATCTATATCATAATTCCAGATTCCATTTTTACCTTCTTCTAAACCTGAAAATAGTATTCTACCATTTTCATAAAGCATTTCTCCCCTAATATCAATTTTAATACCATCATCTTCTGATAATATCTTAGTGAATTTATTATTTTCAATATATCCTATAGTATTTTTTGTATTATGCTCTTTAGACGGATCAAAATCATCTGAATAATACCCTTCTAAATACTGATAGTTAACATAAATTCTATCTCCCTCTATTCCTAATATTTGTCTTAACACTCCATCTTTATCATTATGTCTTAATTCATTAGGGATAATATAATATTTTTCATTTGGGATATCTATTACAGCTAATTTTGGATCTTCCTCACTTCCAAATGTTGCTGCATCTATAGTACAATTTCTATAGGAATCATGACCATCATAAAGTAAGTTACCTTGCTCTTTAATTAATTTAGTATATACAGCTAATTCTTCTAATTCACCATCCTTATTAACAGTATATACTTTGTTATCATTTTTTATCTTAGTTGGGGAGGATCCATTATAAGAGATGTTTGTATATATTCCCCAGTCAACATTTTTATATGTCCAATTTACTTTATTATTGCTATCTAATTTACCAACGCCTACTTCTCTAATAACATCATCATTTTGGTAAATAAGTTGAATAATGTTTTCCTTTACATAAAGCATCCTATAAACAGTTCCAGGATCTATAGGTTCTGTTTCTGCAACCATTTTAATTTGAAAATCCCCGTTTTTTTTGTCTTTTGTGTTGTCATCAATAATAATTTTTTCTGTTCCCAATATTACATCTTTACTACTTCCCTTTGAACATCCTACCGGTATAATTGTTGTCATTATAACAATTAATAATACTAAATATTTTCTTTTCATATTAGCTCCTCCAATCACTTTATATCCTTAGTATAATAACTAGTTGTTATTGGAATAATATTAATATGTTTCCAAAGTATTAAAATTTTTAAATTTGACAATGAATTTAGATTTATTTCCATCTACCTCTACTTCTATTGTTGCATTATGTGCTTCTACAATATTTTTGCAAATATACAAACCTAAGCCGTGAGAATTTCTCTTATTTTTACTAGTACTATCAACCTTAACAAAGGGTTCAAATATACTTTCCTTCTTCTCAATTGGAATAACCTTTCCTTCTGATGAAATTGAAAACATTGTATGTTCATTAATATCTTTTAATTCAATCACTATTTTACTATTATTATTTGAATACTTTACTGCGTTTTCTACTAAGTTATTCACTAATATATATAAATATTGTTTATTTCCCTTTATACTAATATCATTAGTTTCATTAATTATTTCTAATGATTTTTCTTTTATACTTATTAAATTAGCTTGGACTATATCATTTAAAATAAATTTCAAATTAACATTTTCATAGGAATAATCTTCTAAATCACTTATTTGCTTTGAAATATCTAAAAGTGTACCTACTAACTCATTCATTCTTTTACACTCAAAAATAATTCTTTTTATAGCTATAGCTTTAAATTCCTCATCCTGAAAGTTATCCTCACTTAATATTTGTGCATATCCTGAAATACTAGTAATTGGTGATTTTAATTCATGAGTTATATTTCTAAAGATATTTTTTTCTTGTTCATCTTTCCTTTTTAACTTTTCACTCATTAAATTAAAAGAGTCTACCAAAACTCCTACTTCATCATTTGAAGTAATATTAATTTTTGAAGGATAACTACCTTTTCCTACTTCTGAAACTTTATTCTTAAGAAGTATTAATGGATTAACTATCTTTGATGATAAAAAATATATAGAAATTAATATAATTAAGAAAAGTCCAGTAAAAATATAATTAACTAACTTATTGATATTTTGATTTCTTATATACTCCTTTTCATAATCATTGGCTAACATTATAACCCCTATAGCTTCTTTATTCTTACCATATATTAAGTAACTTACTTTTCCAATAATACTATTAGATCTTCTTTCAATATCTATAACAGCCTTATTATCTTTAACTATACTTAAAGTTTCTTCTGATACCCAATATATATTTAGATCTAATTCTTTTTCATTAATTTCTCCTTTTAATAATAAGTTACCATTTAAGTCGTATAAAGCTCCTTGACAATAAGCTCTGTTTAAAATAAAGTTAATTACTTTATTATTTAAATCACTTATCGTGATTTCATTTTTATTAATATTATTAATGGCTAAATAATCATTTAAACTGCTAAGTGAAACCTGATAGTTTTTCTCCATATCATTTGTAATATACTCTTTAAAATTTTTATAAAAAAATTTATTTAATATTATATTGGATATAATTATGAATACAATGAAAATTAAGGATAATACTATTCCATATTTACGCCTTATCGTTAGCATTACTTTCCTTTAATATATAACCCACTCCAAAAACTGTTTCTATGTTGACTTCCTTTTTTAACTTTTGACGTAATCTTGTTATATGTACATCTATAGTCCTTGTATCTCCAATAAAATCATATCCCCAAACTAAGTTTAATAAATCATTTCTTGAATAAACTCTATTTTTGTTTTTTATTAAAAATAATAAAAGATCAAATTCCTTTGGTTTAAGTTTTATTTCTTCACCATTACATTCTACAATTCTACTGTGTTCAGAAATATTAATTTTGCCGCTAGAGATATTTTCTTTAGTATTATCTTGATTTGCAATTTCTTTTTTTCTTCTTAAAGCTACTCTAATTCTTGTTATTACTTCCCTAATATCAAAAGGTTTTGTAATATAATCATCTGCACCTAATTCAAGACCAAGAATCTTATCTGTAATATCAATTCTTGCTGTAAGCATAATTATAGGTATCTTATAATTTGAAATTTCTTTGCAAATAGAAAATCCATCTATATCACCTAACATAATATCTAGCAATATTAAATCTGGCTTAAAAGTTTGTATATCATCTTCTACTCTTAATCCGTTATCATTTATCTTAACTGAGTACCCTTCTTTAGTTAATGAAAACATTAATATCTGGCTTATATCTTCATCATCTTCAATAATCAATATATTTTCTCTCAAAGTATCACCCCTTTTATTACCATTATATATTCTTTGTTATTTTTTTACTAGTTTTCTAGTTATTATAATCCTATTAATGTTTTTAAATAGAATTTCAACCTTTAATACCGTTAGATATTTTAACTCAATAAATTATTCAAGTAAGAATGCACTATTATAGTATATAAGAGTTTTATGGAACAAATTTCTAAATCATGCTAATATAAGATTAAACAATTAATGTGAAATTGTATTGTTCATTATTAGTATTATGAACAAATAAATTATAAAAGAAATGGAGAGAAAATTTTATGGAAATAAGAAAAGTTTTGCAAAATGAAATAGATATTTTCTTTGAACTTATTGGTGAAGTTGAATATGATCTTTTTAATATAAAAAATGAAGAGCATATTAATTGGCTAAAAAAGAAACTTGATAGACTTTATTATAATGGAGCCGAGTTTTTCGGAGCATTTAATGAAAATAATGAGATACTAGGTATTATTACTATATTAGTGGATGTACCACCAGAAGGAATTAATGATGGTTATAATAGTTGTGAAGTTATAGAAATGGGAATAAACAAAGGTATTAGAAATAAAGGATATGGGTCACAGTTATTAAAATATGCCGAAAACTATGCAAAAAATCAAAATGTCTATTGCATGTATATGCATACATATGCTGGTGATTACGATGTAATAGCATTCTATGGTAAGAATGGGTTTGTTCCAGTTGGTATTATACCAGATATATATGGGCCTAAAAATGAAGGTATGTTATATATGAGAAAAATAATAAGATAGTAATACCTCTATATAAATTAGTTTTACTGAACAATTTTAATATTTAGTGACATAACTTTATATTAATATGCATTAGTTTTTATCAAGTAATTATATAAATAGGAATTTGTAATGGGGATTATTTTTGCGAGCACAACTTTGAATTAGCAGAAATCAAACATTAGGTGATAAAAGTCAAAGCGTCCATCCATTAAAATTTAATGAGTACTTCAAAATGTGAGGTGAAGAAATCATGACAGATAAAAAAATCATAGTACAATTTACAATGCTGACATTTTGCATAGCCTATTTTGTGTCAGGTGCTTTGATTGCTCTTGGGCAATTCGGATATTCGGTTTACAATTGGGTTCACTCGTTACAACAATTCGGGATGAATATTCCTTTTGCAATCTATATTTTGTCACCCGCTATTGCTTCATATATCATTCTGAAGAAGAATAACAAAATAGCAGATTTTAAGGAATGGTTGAAAACTGTTTTCTACGCTCCAAATAACATATTTCCTTATTTGTTCGTCGTTGCAGGACTTGCACTGTATTTTTTGATACATATTGCAGTTTCAGGTCGCACGGAAATGGTGCTTCCATTTTATACGTTCTTCCTTTCCCTACCTGGTGGCCTTATTATCGGTGGCTTGGAGGAATCTGGCTGGATGTACATATTGCAGCCTGGTCTTGACAAAGAATATGGCTTTATTTTATCTTCTATTTTCACAGGAATCGTTTGGTTTTTTTGGCATATCCCTCTCTTTTTTATTCCGGGGACTAATCATGGAGATGGACTCATTAACTTTTGGATGTTTGCAGTTCAACTCATGGCGTTTCGGTTTTTTAACGGAGCAATCTACAAAATATCAGGAAAAGGCTGTGTGTTTATGTGCGTATTATTTCATACCATGTTCAATGCAGCATCCCCCCTCTTTGGCACCATGACTATGACTTGGGTAGGAACTGTTGTCGCAAATGCTATGATTATTATTGTTTCAATTATAACTGTTGTGATATACGACAAAAAGAAGAGGTAATATGATGAAAGAAAAAATAATTAAATTTATTCTTATTGTAAGTTTTTATATAATTATGTTTTGCTTATGTATTTTAGGAATTAAAACTATATTTTTTATGAACTACTATGAATGGATGAATGTTGTGTTATTCTTAATCTCTGTTGCAATAGCTTCTTTAGGTGTTTATCAACTTATTAGTCGAAAATTTAATTTCAAATATTTGGGTGGAAGATCATTAGGTGCTATTATTCTTTCAATCATAATATTTATCCTTCCACTTTTTTATGTTAATGCTTTTAATAAAACACTCTTTAATAGTTGTAAGGATAGTGAAGCTTTATTAGAAAAAAAACTAGCATTAATTCAATCTAAAAACTCTGCTGAATCAGTAGAAATTGTTAAAGATACCTTTATTCAAAATAGTAATAATATTACAAAGGACTACAATATCATTACTGATAATAACTTAAACATTTATTATGGGATAGGAGATTATTCAGAAAGTATAGAGGTTATCAAAGCTGTAGTATCTTCTGCTAAAACTAACAAGTTAACAAAATATCTAAAGAAATTTCAAGATAAGGAAGCAAACTTTGTTATAGTAAATCAAATTAATAAAATAAATAACTTTATTGATAATAATGCTGCCGCTTATTATGATCCACTTACAGGAAACATAGTTCTCCAGTCATTGTCAAAATATAATTCACTTAAGGAATATGAAGGTGTAATTTTCCATGAGTATGTACACTACGCTTTGGACCTAGAGCTGAAAGATAAATTCGAAAATATACCTGAACTTCCTAATTGGTTTAATGAAGGTTTAGCTACCTATCTAGCCGAAATATATTATGGACCTGAAACAAAAGAATTTAATATAGTTCCTGTGGTTGGAGATATTACAGATGACTCTAATTTCAACAAAGCTAACGCTTTTAACTACTACCAATATTCTAAATACCTACTAAAATATATATTTGAGAAAGGTGGCGATAATTTTATAATTAATTTATTTGATGATATGAAAATTACCAATGATATATATAAATCAATAGAAAATATTCTAGGAGAAAGTTTTGATGAAATAGGGATTAATATGCTTTAAAATTACTTAAATTAGTTATTATAAACTAACAGATAAACTTCAATTTATCGAAGTGATTAAATAGAATTTAATGTGAACAATTTGAAAATATTATTCGTTAAAGTAAGTCTTTTAAAATATTTTTGTCTATAAGAAGAAATAGGGTTTTAACAACCCTATTCTGCAAGATCATATTCCATAACAATTTCTCCTGGACCTATAACAAGTACAACATCTTCATTAGTTAGAAGTTTAGTAGCTGTTATATCATTAAGATTCAAGTCAGTATATAACTTTAAGTATTTAAGAGGTGATAATACTATTACTGTCATGTTATCTGGACCTATATTTCTAAATCTAGCATTAACTTTTTGTGAAATTTCAGATCTATGAATGCCTTCTTTTAATACTTTAGTTTTAGTTTCTGCATGGGCTTTTGTAGTAATAAGAGAAATTGCTAATAATAATGTAAATATAAACTTTTTAATTTTAATCAACTCCTTTGTTATTAGTATGCATAGAATTAATAAAAATAAACTCAATAACTAGTGTTAAAGAGTTGTAAAATAAGTGCAGAAATACAAATAAGATAGAAAAGAAAATGTGTTAATGAAATAAAAATTCTAAAGAATAATTTGAAATTATTGAGAACTAAATAAAAATGTAGATGTTGCGAACTAATTAATAAAATTTGTTCTTTGAAAATTGAATAGTGTGGTATTTACAAAATATGTTATAATTAACTCATAACTGTACGATATTGTGAGGAGATTTGAAATGAATAAAAAGCTAACTTTAAAATTATTATTATTAACATTATTATCTTTTTCCCTTATCTCATGTGGACAAAAAGATAACATTTCTAAATCTAATAATGAAACTCAAAGTTTTATAAAAAAAGAAGAAGGCAATAGAAATAAGGATAGTTTGCCTAATGAAGAAGAGAATGCTGCAAATCAGGATACTAACATTCCGGATTTGTTTATTGTTGCAGGAGGTCCTAATAAAATTCCTGGAATCTGTGAATATTCTTTAGCTAAAATTAATGCTGGCCGCAAAATTAAACCTCCAGTTAGCAACAAAAACTCTACCTGCTATGTTGTAGAAACTGATGAGAATATCTATATAGATGTAACCTTTGAAGTATATAGCTTGATGAATAAAACTGAAATGGCCGGTGATATGATAACTACAAAAATAAGAATCAAAAATATTGAGTATCCTTGTTTTTCCCTTGTAGAAAGCACTGATGGAACTGCTTTAGAAGAATACGCCTTAATAAACCCTTTGGAAACAAAAAGAATTCATTATCTAGCAGAAGTACCTACAGCCGACTCAGCTACTGGTGAATTTGAGATTATTTTGACTATAAACGGAAAGGACTTCAGCAATAAGTTCAGTTTAGACAGCCTTCAATATTCAATAAAGGAAAATATGCAGCAAGATGTAAAGCAAAGCTTAACCGAAGAAGAGTATTATAATATAATAAAAGAAGCTAAACAGCATCAGCAGGATTATATTGATTCTATTGATGATCCTCATATTAAGCAGTCAGTGCAATCCTCGCACTCTGCTGCTATTGCAGAATCATCAGCATTGCACATAAAATATCCGGATGATACTGATACTATCGATGCAGCTTTAAAGAGGGTTCTTAATGGAGAATAATCTTAAACTATTGCGAAAATAAACTTAAATATTAATTTATTAAAAATACCGTACTATTCAATAAAATGTGCGGTATTTTTTAATGCGCAATTCAAATATATTATGAACAATTTGAATTTATTACGAATAAAAAATTGGGCAGGATAAAATGTTAACGGGTTTACTTCTGGGGTGCAAAAATCAATCTCATAGTATATTTTTAATGAGAGTTCACGTTTTCTATAAATTAAAATATATAATAATAACAATAATAATATAATGAAAAGAGATATAAATTAATTGATAAACGATAAATTATGTGTTAAAATCATTTTATCATTAAATCAGTGAGGTGCTTTAAATGAATGTTAAACAAGGTTCAACCACTTTCTTAAAGGTAATTATTTTTCTGCTTGGTATTGCGATGCTTGCTTTGTGTATCTTTTGGTTACCTAGCCTAGCCATTAGAGAACCAAAAGCACATCCAGGGGACTACTCGCTATACCCCTTATTAGGATATGCGTATGGATGCTGTATTGCGTTTTCTGTTGCATTGTATCAAGCTTTTAAACTATTAATCTATATTGAAGGGAACAATGCTTTCTCCGAGTTATCACTTAAATCTTTGAAGGTCATAAAGAAATGTGGGTTAACAATCATCATCTTCTTCGTATTAGGGATAATAACCTTAAAGGTAATTTCTAAAATCTCAGGAGATGACCCAGCAGGTCCTATATCATTAAGTATAATGAGTATTTTAGCAACAAGTATCATCACCGCTATTGTGGACGTGCTTCAAAAATTATTAAAAAATCTTCTAGATACAAAACCAGAAAATGATTAACGTTTTGATAAAATTCAATTAGTGAGGTTATTTGCTTAGAGAATTACATTGATATTAATCATTTTGGGAGAGAGCATTAGAAGGACATTTACCATCAGAAGTAAGAATAAAAATTGAGAATATATTAAATTCGTAAACAACTATTAATACTAGCTACATAAAAAGACTGCCATAACGGCAGTCTTAAATTACTTTCATTTGATTTTGATAAAATCTAAACTCTTTTTAAGGCATCTGAAAATAAATAATAAGTCAAAGATGGGAAGTATATTTTGAGTTAGACAAGGAAATAGGTTCCGCAGATAGTAGCACTATCTAAGGGTTCTGTTGACGCAGTATAACACAAAATAGACGAGCATTCTGACTTACTTATTTTTTGAAGATGCCTAATTATATTATTTTAATCTAAACCTAAACTTTTCTTTAATTCATCTGTAACATCGTATGCGCTATGCTTCATTGGTATTACATAATCATCATTTTCTCCATGTATAGGTGTCCATACTTGAGCATAGAAAGGATTCTTTTTAGCTATATCACCATAATGCCATTCATTTCTTAAACACTCTGGACACCAATGTCCACCATGTAATACAGCATTTGTTGAAAGCATAAATTCATGTCCATCTGCACATCTCCATTTAATTGGTGTATATATATCTAAAATTTCCTTTGCTAAGCACTCTCCCCCACGGAATTTTGCTGCTTTATTTAGATCCTCAATAGTTAAATTTTCTATACCTTTTTCTTCATCATAGCCATGATTTAGATAAGTTACCTCTTCACTTGGATGGAATAATTCATAGCCTTCCTCTACACTTTTAATAGCCTTTTGTTTTTCTCTTGATCCAAAGAAAGCATTAATCCAATCTTCTTCGTTATTTTCAAACATCCAATAAGTTCCCATTTCTTTATGACCTATTGCAATATTATTAGCTTTCATTTGCTCTACTGTTGGAAACATCGCTCTAACCATTGGATTTGCTGCCATAAGCTGCATTTCTTCTTTTACTGATGCCCAATATTGTTCAGCAGGAATACAACGGAAATGTAATATTTGGTCTAATTTATCTGCATCTGAATAATAATGGCCATGGAAATTATATTGTGCCATCATTCTTGTATCATACAAATCAGTAAACTTAATTCCAAATGCTCCAAGCTGCAAATCCATCAATTCCCAAGTAGCTAGACGATATCCTTTTCCACTACTTAAATTATATGCCTTTCTCCAAAATTCTTCTGGAACCCAATCTTCACAAAGATTAGCCATACATATTCCTGATTCAATAGAAGTGCTCCACTCTAATACATTATTTGGAGGTTGATGGAATACTATAGGTTCATCTTTAGCATTTTCATTACTTGGATGTTGTCCTGTTTGACGTATTGATACCCAATGTTTCAATCCTGAATCAAAAAGTGCCATTTCTGAAAATACCTTTGACATTCCATAATAGTCAAAAATAGAAGGATTAATTGGGTCGCCAACTCTTCCCCAATGAATTGGTGCTGTTCTTCCACCAGTCATTGCTACTGTTGCAACATATGCAAAATGTACTTTATCTGGATCAGGTTGTGCTTTAATAGCCTTTATTATATTTAAAGTAGAACCTATATTAGTGTAAAGTGTCTCTTTAGGATATTTATCAGCTGCTGGAGATACCATAGCACCTATATGCAATACATAATCTGCACCAGTTACACCTTTTAAAATAGTATCGTAATCAGCCATATCACCCCAGATAGCTTCTAAAGAAGGACATGCAAATTTTTTCATTATTTCTTTATTTTTTTCTGATGGTCTTGCAATAGCTCTTACTTTAAATCTACTACTCCTTGAAAGCAATTGTTTTAAAGTCTCTCTTCCCATAATTCCTGTTCCACCAGTAACAAAAACTACTTTTTTAGGTTCTAATGCTTCTCCATGAACCTTAGGATCATCAAAAGTCATAGCTACATCAAATGCTTCTCTAGTAGCATTTAAAGCTTTTCTTGCCATTGCTGCATCTCCAACTGCAAAATATGCTACTCCATTTTCTCTACATGCATCTTCTAACTCTTTTCCATCTCTTGATTTTGATCCAACTGCCATAACAACATAGTCACAAGGATAAGATACTTTTTCTTCATTCTTAATTCCAATAACTTTTCCTTCTTTTATTTCTGTCACTTTTACTTCTGTTATAGGGGTAATACCTGAAGCATATATATTTTCTGTTACACATATTTTTCTTGTAGTCCCCATATCTTGGCAGAAGTCTTTAAGCATCTCTAAAACAGTTACTTTTCCCCCTTGTGATGTAAGGTATTCTGCAACTTCCATTCCAACTAATCCACCACCAATTACAACAATGTTCCCTAAAGCTTTTCCTTTTCCATTAAGAACATCATGAGAGTTTAATACAAATGGTAACTGAGCTCCTGTAATATTGGGAATAATTGGTTCTGACCCAATAGCATTAATAAGTGTATGTGGTTTTATTTCTTCAATAATATTCTTTGTAACTTTAGTATTTAATCTTATTTCTACACCTAGTCTTTCGGCTTTCTTAGCCATACTTTCAGCAGCTTCCTTCATTTCTTCTTTTCTTGGAGCTTCCCCTGCAGTTAAAAATTGTCCTCCTAATACTCCTGTTGCTTCACATATTATTGGATTATGTCCACGCATTTTTAATATTATAGCAGCTTCTAAACCAGCTATTCCTCCACCAGCAATTAATACTGTTTCTGGCTTTTCAGCTTTATTTATTTTACATATTCCTTCTCTACCAAGGGCTGGATTTCTAAGACATGTAATATGTTCTGCATCCACATTTTCACAGCAATCGTAACAACCTTGATTACAGCCTACACAATAATCAATATCTTCAATATTTCCTAAACGTGATTTCTCACAAAAATAAGGATCTGCTAACTGAGCACGTCCAATTACTATCATATCAACTTTATCATCTTCTAAAATTTGCTCTGCTAATTCAGCATTATTTATTCTACCTACACCAACTGTAAGCATACCTGTTTCTTTTCTAATTCTTGCTGCATTTTCAATGTTGAATCCTCTAGGTAAATCTATTGGAGGAACTTCATATTTTAATGCAGCTGTTAAGATATTTCCTCTTGAAATATCAAGTACATCTACACCAGCATCTTTTGCAAGATTACAGAATTTAATAACTTCTTCTATTGTAAGTCCATTTTCTAAATAATCATCATGAGCATCTATACGCATAAATATTGGCATAGTATCTGGTATATTGTTTCTTACTGCCTTAATTACTTCTAATGGAAACTTAGCACGATTTTCAAAAGAACCACCATACTCATCATTTCTTCTATTTATTCCAGCTGAAAGAAATGAATGAGGAAGATAATTATGTCCTGCATGTATTTCAATACAATCAAATCCTGCTTCTACAGCTCTCTTTGCTGCTGCTCCATAACTTGCTACTACTTCTTTAATTTGATCTATAGTTATCCCTGGCAATGTAACCTCTGCACTTACTGGCATATCACTAGCTACTAATATTTGTGCAGATTTGTCACTACCAACAGCTAGGCTACCTTGCCATAATTGAATTCCAGCTTTACCGCCTGCTTCATGAATAGCATCTGTCAGTTTCCTAAATCCAGGAATATATTTATCATCACATATTGCTAAATATCTTCTTGGTGCACTCTTTTCATGCACACTTGTGACTTCAACCATATTAAGACCTGTTCCACCTTTAACTCTTTCTAGATGATATTGAATTAACTGATCATTTACCATTCTAGAGTTTCCAGCAAACTTTGTTCCCATAGCAGGAAAAATAATACGATTTTTCAGTTCCATTCCTCTAATTTTAATTGGTGAAAATAACTTATTAAACATACTAATACCTCCTTACCTTAGGCATCTGAAAATAAATAATAAGTCAAAGATGTGAAGGATATTTTGAGTTAGACAAGGAAACAGATTTCACAGATAGCCAAGCTATCTAATGGTTCTGTTGACGCAGTATAACACAAAATAGAAGAGCATACTGACTTATTTATTTTTTGAAGATGTCTTATATAAAAATTCTACAGTATAACGTTTATGGATAGTCAATAAGTTAATTTACTAAAGTAATATTCCCGCCAAATACTGATATGTATAAGTTTTCCACCGTGGTATAATATTTTTGTAACCTATTTATTAATAATTATAATAAAAACTGTACATTAGGGTAACAGTTTATTTGGGGAGATTTTGTATGAAAATAAATGAAGTGGTTAAAAAAACTGGTCTTAACAAAAGAACTATTCATTACTACATAGAAGAAAATTTAATTACTCCGGAAGTTAATTTAACTAATGGGTATTATATATTTTCAGTGGATGATATTAATAAATTGAAAACTATAAAACAATTACGATTAGCTGAATTTTCTATCTCTGATATTCGTTGCATATTGAAATATCCTAATACAATTCATTTTTATATCCAAAGACAAACCGAAAAGCTAGAAGAAGAGTATGTTTTGCTTGGTAAAAAAATTGAATGCTTACAGACTTTAAATAATAAATTACCCTTATTTGTTTCTTATGATGACTTAAGTAATCATATTGAAAATATTATTTTTCCAACACAAAAACCTACTTTAAATATTTCAAATAATTTAAATGATTCTAAATTAATTTCATTATATTTGTGGGGTAATTTTTTATATGATCTTCCAATGACTGAATATCGTCAGTTTTTATGGGATAAAACTCTTAAAACAATGGCTGATATTAATGACTCCAATATTGTTTTATTAAAAAAGTATCTATATTCCCTTTCAGCCTCTGAAATAGATAAGGAATTTACAAAACGTAATATTCATATAAACGAGGTATGTAGTATAAATAAATCTGATTATGAAAAATACGTAAATAAAATGAAATTGCAATTATATGAAATAGTAAAAGAACCTCAGCATCAACTTCAATGGAAAAATGCTTATTATTCTTACTTTTTACCTAGTATTTGTATTTTTGATTCTCAAGTTAATCAGTTAATGACTGAATTAAGTCCTCGCTTTTCAACTTATAGTGAAAATATACATGAGTGTTGTGAACTATTATATCAATGGCTATATACAGAAAAGGGAAATTCATTAAGAATAGAACTTAATGATAGGCTTAATAATTATATTAATATAAAAGACTATCATCATGGTCAGTTAGCAGCATTAGCTAATTTTAGTAGTTTATAATAAAATAGTGGACATATGTAAGTTTACTTATTCCGTCGCCTCGCTCCAAGTCAACGCAAACTTACATATGTCCACATACAAACTGAAGGTAAGGAAAGTATAAACTAAATCTACTTTTCCACTATCAAAAGCACCATTTATCCATATAATCATTTTCCACCGCATAAATTTAAACAATCTTATTGATAAATTGAAATTTGTAGGACTGTTAAAATTAAATATTTTATATAAAAAATGAATAGAATGATAATAAATCATCCTATTCATTGAATTATCATTTGTTAGATAGAGCTATTTTTTTACTTTACTGCAGTTAATGCGTCATTCTTCTTTTTAATTGATGTATACAAGCAACATAATGAAATCAAAGCAATATTAACAGCATACATAATTCCTGACTCGATTCCACCAGTTAAAGTTGCAATCACTCCACTAAATGTAACTACTGATAATGCTAATTTTTTATTCACTCTATATAACACCCCCCTTTCTAAATAAGTCTTTATATTAATTATCGACAAGAATTTAATTATTCAACAAATTGGAATTTAGCAAGTTAAAAAGGATACAATCTCCCAAGCATAATTCTTTTCTTTTCTTTCCCATACCAAAGAAAGCTCTATATATTTTCTAAAATTTCTATCTCTATATTCGGCTGGGTTATCTTTAATCTTGAAAATATAACCACCTCTAGTAATTTCTAATGTATCATAAGGCAATTCATATTTTGTATTGTTCATATCTTTTGGAAACTTACTTTGAGAATACATCTTTTCTATAGATCTAGAATCCGGTGCTCCAATTCCAATTATATAACCTCCAATTTCCCCAACAATATTAAGAGTATTTTCATCACCACCGTCATTAAACATTTTACCGTTATCAAGTTCACATGAAATTATGTCACCTAATGAAAAAGAATTTAAATCTAATAAAATTTTATAACATCCTTCTGGATGAACTGCTTTATTATCATTCATCCAATAAGTATTATATGTACCCTCTTCGATAAAGAAAAAACAAATTTCAGAATTTTTATATACTCTAAATAAACCAACAGGAGTTTCAAATTTATCTACAATCATATATGTTCCCCTTTTCAAATTCCTATTTTCCAGTCTAATCTACATATTGAAATTTGTACTTACAATCCATATATAAAATTCTTAAGTTTTTTATGTGTTTCCTCCCAATTTTCAAATGGATTTTCAATTATCATTTTATCTATGTTAAGATTATTTAAAATAGATAATTCTATTTCCTGTCTTGCTTTTAAGCATTTAACATACCCATCAAAACCTTCATATCCACAGCCCTTACCATATCCTTGTGATGTATGGTATTTTATTACTTCATCAAGCCATTTCTTTTCTCTCTCTTTTGAAACATCTTGTATACGTTGTTTTATATTGGTATTTTTAAGATATATAACTACAGGATTAAGTTGTTTTATGCGCTGATAAATATTATCTATATAATCATAAATCCCTTCAGTTTTCATATTAAATCTCATCATTGTCTCACAAAGTGGATTTTGTAAGAAACAACAATCAAACACATATATATAATCATTAGTCATTGCTGTTTTACTGAAATCTTCCCATTTGTTAATCATTACAGGATATTCTTTATCCCATGGGAGCATATCATATATCTTATATTGAATTACCTTATTAAATAATTCTCCGCCAATATTAGTTAATGAAATTACATATCCATTACTTTTATGCTCAGAACTACTTAATAGTATATCTTTTTCAGCCGTTGAAAATCTATCCAAATCATCATTAGTTACAAAAGCATGAAAGTTATAATCTGCTGGATGGTCAGGTGCTCCCTCTGGGAAATGTAATGCCTTTTCTCCTGATGTACTTATTAAGTTTGATATAAATTCACTCGTGGAAGTTTTTCCAGTACATGGCACACCTTCTACTATGAATAACCTATTTTTCATAATTCTCTTACCTCACATATTATATATAATCTGATTAAAACTATTCGCTAAATATTTATCCCCCTTACAAATTCCTATTTATCTAACTAATATTAAAATACTCTTTATTTCATATTATATTATTTTTTGAAATTGATTTAAATTCCTTGATAAATTGGAATTTGTTAATCTATTTCTGCCTTATCCATGTAATATTATCTAATTTTTTCAACAAATCTTGCCATTTCTCCTTATTATTCCAAATAATTACTTCTTTATCGAATTTTCCGAGAGTGACTTTCCATATACGTTTTTTATTTCTAAACTCGTCTAAATTATAAAATCTCCATTCGATGCCATTAGTATAAATAACCTGTTTGTAAAAATCAATATGTCCGTTTAACTGTTCTATATAGTCTTCCCAATCCAAATCTAAACCTATATACTTTATCTCAACTGCCCCAAGAATAGCTGCATTCTCACTTTTTTCTCTTGTCCTTATCACAAAGTCCGGAAATCCTGCGTCTCCTTTAAATGGTCTAGAAAAATCAGTTTTCCGTCGTACAGAAACATCTCTTAAAGAAATATCCCCACCTTGCTTACTCTCTCTAATAATATAGGCAATTACTGAGTATAAATCGCATTCTACTCGGTTTTGAGCTTGTATTAATTCAATCTCATCTTTATATAATGTGAAATTATTTGCTAATGACACATGTTTTCCCATCTTGTTGCATCTCCTTTATAAATTCTGATTTGTATATTTCATTGTTTATAAATGTTCTTCATAATTAATTATAAACAACTCGATAAATTCCTATTTTCCAATCTACATATTGGAATTTAGCTGTGTATTGCTTTAATATATCGTGTATTTTTTATAATCAAATCTGATTTCCACCAATTCTTGCTAATGTTCCATTGTTCAGGATAATCTGTCCATGACCATGTAATACCCCATGTACCATCTGATTCTTGAGTATTTAAAATAAACTCACATTCATAATCGCATATTTCTTTATTATCCATATAGAAATCACTTGTTTTAGTGCCTATGAATAAAGATGGCTTACATACGTAGTCAACTGCCCACTTTGATGTGTCGTATGTTATAACATGTTGAATCTGTTCATGTAGTAAAGCACTGAATTCCTCTATATCCAAAAGATCATTCATTGAGCTTTCTTTTATATACTCATACAATTCAACAAAGCAAGAAACAGTGTGCATAGATTCCATAGGAAAATGTAACTTAAAATAACTATATGCTTCTTTAGCAAGAACACAGGCCAATTCAAAAAGTTTGCTATTTTTATCTTCAAATTTCAATATAAAACCAATAAGGCATGCTGTAGGATTATATGATGTTTCCTGATGGGGCTCGAAACTCCACCATGGTGCATGAGGATAATCATTGTTAGTAGCCACTGTATTTGACCATGTATGTCCATCAAAATCATTTCCCAATGACAAGTAATTTAATACTCCTTGTATAATTGGGTGATTTTTATCATTCAGATTTATCTCTTTAATGATTTCCGTGGCAACCCATGTTTGCACTGGAGATGAATTAGGATTCCAACAATCTGGCTCAAGTGCATTCCCAAAGCCTCCATCCTCATTTTGGTATGCAATTAACGCTGTCAGAACATCTTCCTTGCTCCCGTTTTCAAACAGGTATTTCCATCTTGCTATATCAAGTGGTCTAGCATTCTTATAAATAAAGTTTCTAGCCTGTTCATAGTACATAATCAAACCTCCATTTAGTTTCTATGATAAATTCCTATTTTCTAATCTACATATTGGAATTTATTAATCAATATGCTTTCGTAACCAATGCTTGAATACATTCAACTGTTCTTTTGTATGAAAATAATGTTCTCCTGCGTCCATGATTTCTAATCTACAACAATATTTTTTAACAAAATAACTAATAGTTTCAAATTCACACAATTCATCCTTTGCTCCATACATAATATCTGTATCTGTATTCCATGTATTAATAGGATGTTGTTTTACATAACAGAAGTAATCCCAATACAGCTTTTGACCAATGGGTGTTTCTATAGTCATTTCCTTTTGCAAACGCTCTGGTGTTACATTAAACCATATCATCATATTTTCAATAATTCTTTCCATATTAACTACTGGCGATAAAAATAATGCCTTTCTCAAGATATCATTTTTATACGCTAAAAGACTAAAATAAGCTCCCATACTACATGCAAACAAACTCACTTCTTTCCAATGTTCTTTTGCATAGTTCATAATTATAGATAAATCACTAACGCAAAACTGTACTTTGCAAGGAGTACTATCATTTTTTCTTTCACCATGTTCTGGTAAATCAAAACTTAGCACTTGATAACCTTTTTGATGTGCTTCTTCAGCTAAAATTTGAATCACAACATCTTCCTTGTTTGACATATTTCCATGTACTGCAATAAAAAGTTTTTCACTCTTTTCTCCCCACAAAACTGCAGGAATATTACTAATATTAAATTTATCTTTAAACATATTTCCTCCATAATTTATAGAGGTAAAACCCTCCATAAAAGCTCTTTATTTTTCTTGTTTATCATAATAAAATCCTCCTTTCTCAGTTAATTCTATATAAAGTCTGTTAACTGCAAATTTACTATTTATAATACTCAACCTTAAACTGGAATTTATTTTTCTAAACCACACTTCCTATATATATCTAAAATTACTTGTTGCTTTCCTCTAATATAAGAATCAATATCTTGATGATATTTTAATGCCATTTTCTTTTTTATTTCACCATATGTATCTCTTTCTTTTTTATGATTTCTAAGATAATCTCTAAAAGTAATATGACGATATAGTTCTTCATTATCTTTATTACATACATATAAATGATGTATCATTAAATGCGGCTTATTAATATATCTAAATGCCTCTCTACCGTGTATGCCTAAATCCCCTTCATATATATAACCAATACTTTCTAATAATCCCTTAACCTCTTCAAAGTTTTTATCAATCACAATATCAATATCTATAATTGGTTTTGCACATAATCCTTCTACTGATGTACTTCCAACATGCTCTATTGAAATAATTTTTCCTGATAAAACTGTTAATAGTTCATTCTTTATACTTTTAAATTTCTCTTTCCATATTGGATTATAATCTTCTACTACTACATATTTAGTCTTCATCAATAGTCTCCTTTACAAATTACTATTTTTCTTATTCATATCATCTTCTAAAGAGTAAAAACTGTTATTATATTAAAATAATAACAGTTGTTGTTTTGCTTATAATATATTACATTACTTTAATTATCTAAATTTTCTTTTTAAATTTAATTCTATTCACCGAATCCATCATATTCATAATAAATACTTGTATCTCTTTCAGTACTTCTATTTAATATAAAATCTGGTAGAGTATCATTAAAAATGAAGTCGTTAAGTATTAATGCATTTTTATATCTATCCATTCTTAAAACTAAATTTCCATCTACTTCTTCATCTACACAAAGTTCTGGCGCTGGTATGCTAAGTTGTTCCGTATCTAAACTTGGGAATTTAAAAATAGTATATGCCATATTTAAACATTCAACAAGCTCCATATTAGTTCTAAGATAATCTAACATCTTATTTGCTATCCCAAAATACTTAATAGGATTAGTTTTCTGTAGCTTTTCAGCGACTTTAGAAAGTACTTCTCTTTGTCTTTCAGCCCTTTCAAAATCATCTCCAACACCTTTTCTTATTCTTGCATAAGATAAAGCTTGTTTACCATTTAAGGTTTGAAGCCCTGGTTTCTCTACTGAACAATTATTTCCACCAGTATCAATGCCTATGTACTTGTTTAATTCGTGTAATTGATATTGCTGAACGTCAATATCTATTCCACCTATTTGATCAATTATAGATTCAAAACCTACAAAATTTATCATTGCATATTTTTCTATATTTAAATCATAATTATATCTTATGGTATCCATTACAAGCTCTGGTCCACCTAAACTAAATGATGCATTCATCTTATCTTCCCCATAGCCTGGAATATATACTAATGCATCTCTATATAGAGATGTTAATTTCACTTTTTTATTATTACTATCTAAAGTTGCAATAATCATAGAATCTGATCTTTGATCTCCTGAATCAAAATTTATTCCATCAGCACCAATTAATAATACATTGGTAATTCCATCAACTTCCTTATAGTCAATAGTTTCTTCCTTTGGTTTAACAGGAGTTTCTACATCTGTTACCACTGTAGGTTTATTTTTTCTATATATCTTGCCTCTAACATATAAGTATCCTGACCCAATTAATATTAAACAAACCATAAATAACGAAAAAACAATGATAAAAATTTGTTTAGACTTATTTTTAATTTGTTTACCATTTTCAATTTGTTTACTGTTTTTATTTTTCATCATATCCCCCTTCAATAATCCCCTTCATAATTTGGCTTAGAATCACTATTTTCTGTCTTGACTGGAGAAGTTGCTCCTTATATTTACAATTAATTATACTACAAAATATGGTAAATCAAAATAATACTACAGTAATATAATATTGAGAATAAAAAACAGTCTTAAGGTATTTAAAAGGAGTTACTTCCCAATAAATTACTATTTTTCAACCTAATCTACATATTGGAATTTATATTAATAATCTATCTATAAATAAAATCTTTAATTTCATATGGTATAGGAGACTTATTTGCGAAATAATACTCTGCAATGGCATCTTCTAAATAGTCATAAATATCATCGTCTGTATATGCTAATCTTAATATATCAACTTGACTATCAGCAATTTCGCCATTAGCATATTTACGGGCATAATTTCCATTATTCTTTATATAATCTAAAACCATTCTTATTTTTATATTTTTTGTTTCGTCAAACAAACCACAGTTCACTAATTCTTTCTTAATAAAATCGCAGAACCACTCAAAATTATCATCCCAGTTTATATTTCCATTACCTACTGCTTCATTTCTTAACTTTTCTGTCATTCTAAGCATTTCCCCTTGAAGATTATCAGCTTGTCCCGACTTAGGAACCATATTTATCCATATATATTTACACTCTTCGAAATGTCTTTGTAAATAACCTTTTACTCCAATTTTCTCTACTACCTCATACTGTTTGCTCCAATCAATTCTATCATCATTGTTTGTAAAGTTATCTGATTTTTCTGCTTTTTCCATACATATCTTCTCCTCAACAAATTACTATTTCCATTACTCACCCTTAAATTGGAAGCTGTCGGGCTTTGTAGTATGCTCATTTTGTTGATTGCCACTTTCTCTCTGCAATAGAAAAACAATCCCGTAGTATTGGATAAGTTAATTGATCCGGCAAACAATCGAACAATCCTATTTTTCCCATCTCACTGTAATTTGGCAAATCACCTATATTCTGTACAATTGCAAAATACACTTGTCCATTTCCTTTGAAATGCCAACCATTCTGTATACCGTTTATATAGTAATCACATAATGGTTCAATAATAAATTCAACAGCTCCGGTTTCTTCATAGAGTTCTCTTTTTGCAGCCTCTAACGGTGTTTCACCAAGTTCAATATGACCACTGGGATGTTCCCATGTATCTCTTTCTTTATGCATACAAAATATCCATTTTCCATTATATATTGCCATTATATCAGCTGAAAAGTAATCCCCAAGTGCATTAAAAGGATAAATTTTAATTTCTATTATACTCACCTCCAAACCTAAGACAACTAATCTTCCCAACAAATTCTAATTTGCGCGTCAGTTACAAGCAGATGCTTGCTTTTATGGATTCATAAGTTAACTCATTTATAATATTTAACGGAATCTTACATGAAAAATTCTATTTTCTGGAATGAACCCACTGCTTATCAACGTTGTAATGCTCTCTGTATTGCCATACCAACATCCTGCAACAGGGATTAACCCTTGCTGGATAGCAATCTTGCTCAGGTTTATCATTATACTTCTGCCGACGCCTTTCCTTCTATGCTGTGGAAGTGTGAAATTGCCTACGTCAACATTTTTCTGATTATTTATCATCTTACCTATACCACCATATCCTAATGTCTCCTTATTGTTTGTGATTTTATAGAACTTGAAATTTCCATCTTCAAAGCAACCTTCCCATTGCTTCTCAGTAAGACTGTTCATTAATTCATATTCACTTGGACTTACCTCTTTCACACAATTCATGCCATACTCCGCTTCACGTTCAGACTCTCCATAAATAAAGTTAAATGCCTGCATATCAAAAAATGTTTTAAGTGAATTCATCTTTTCAAATGCAAGTCCAACATAATGTGAGTCATTGCTTGCAACAATGGCTGCTTCAATCTGAAAATCCTCCATTACTTTATTGAATATTTCTATTGATGCTCGGCGTTTTGAAGGAATCACATAAAATCCTCTTAACATTTTGCCATTGTCCCATGAAGTTCCAACAGAGAAAAATCCTGATTCTTCATCATTGCAAATGATGAGATATGGTTCTCCTTCAAACATAATAGAATTATGAAAACCATCATTTTTATATCCAAGTTCATCAAAGTAGTCTGTATAAAGATTCTGTATTTCACTCCATTTTGTTTTATTTACTGTAATATCGTTCATTTGCTTGTTATTCCTTTCGATTATAAAATTAACCATGAGAACCTGCCCCATAAGGGCATGATATTCTAATATAAATTTCTATTTATATTACTTAACCTTAAATTGGAATTTCTCAACGTATTTTAATTTTGCATTGTAGGTTATCTCATTTTGAGAATACAACTTTAAAATCTTCAAAAATTACAGGCATATTTTCCGAGAACTCATACCCAAGTTCTTTCCCATCCTCCATAAAAAAATGCATATGTCCTTTTTGCCAAGATTCTAATGTATCATCTTCACCTTCACGCTTACAAATATCAAATGTTATTTGATTAAATGGTAATATTGTCACAGCTGTTGTTTCAATTACACAGCGAGGATTGCCGTTCCAATCAGTAACAATACTATAGTCACCTACCTGTGGAATTCTATCTCCTTCAATTTTATATGCCAACAAGCTACTTGCTGTTGCTTGCTTTTTACCGGACAATACCATTTCTAATAATTCATTTGCTAACTTCTCTGTCAACTCAAAATGAAAACACTCTATATACTGTGTTGAAGGCTCCTTATTCTTAACATATAAAAATTCCTGCCAAAACTCATCTTTATTCAAATCCCATCACCTCTCAAAATATAAATAATCTGTATTTCAAATTCCTATTTTGTCTATTAGTTAAATATAAAACTACTTCATAATTTAATATATATCAATGTAACTTTCATAATATTATAATAACATATTTTCCATTTATATCTAAATATTCTTTTAAAAGAATTTCATACTATAAATGGAATATTACTTCATATAGGTATTCACAGAAATAATAAAAGCTATAGCAAACCATAAATTTTATAGTTCACAATAGCTTTATGTATTAAATGGAGCTCCTTCTCATATGCGTTCCAAGGAGTAAGTTCTAAATCATAGATTTAGATTCTCACTTAAGTAGTTACCTTATTTGTTTACTTAGTAACTACTTAAGCTGAAACCTTTTCTGTTAAGTCTCCATCGTCTGTTTTTATAAACTTATTTTCTTATATAATTCCTAAATCTTATTTCCCATTCTGAATTAGAAATATATCCTTCACCTTTACTATCTAAATAATCCTTTAATAAATATATTTCTTCCTTTGAAAGTGTTTTAAATAATTCTAATGCTTCATCATCCCAAAAGCATAGGCCTAATACTTCTACTAAATCACTTAAGCTATGAACCGCTTCTTTCACCATTGCAATCTTATCAGAAATAAATCTACAATCTTTTATTTCATTTATTAAATTGCGTAACTTTTCATTGTCCATAGCATCATTATCTATAAAATCAATTTCATTTAAACCCTCTTCATACTTAAAGCTTAAAAATACATTATCAATATTTCCAGTTGATAATCCAACTTTAATTCTAGGATAAATCTCTATAGCTGTTTTTTGAATATATTCTATCTTTTCATTATCGATTATCCCTAAAGTATCGCATACCCTCTTTGCTGAACTTTTTAACTTATCTAAAATCTCAGCTTTTGATAAATTTCTAAAAGTCCTTAATAACATTTCTCTTTCCATATCTGAAATCTCTAAGGATAATATATCCTCTCCTAAAATATCCAGCCCTACTGCATTTGTTAGTATTGGCTCAAAAATATTAATTAATAGCCCTTTATAATCAGGACAATAGCTATTTAACATATATATAACTTTATCCTTATTAAAATGTTTGCAAAACTCATTTTCGATAATCAAGGATTTTAAATATTCATTTATATACTGAATTCCCTGTAATTTTTCTGATACTGGATTAGAAAGTTGATAATCTATAGAACAGTCTATCTTATGAGCAAAGAATCTATAATCATATTTTTTAAAGAATTCTCCTATTTCCTTTAATGTATCATTATAAGATATGTTTTCTATATACGGTGAATTTTCTTTAACCTCTTCTAATAACTTCTTTCCCATCTCAATCATAAAATCTATTTTGCTCCAAGAAGCTTTTAATAAATGGCTTATATCTTCTCCTAGCAATACTTCTTTTTGATTATTTGATCCCTGTAATTCTAATTCTATTGAAAAACAAATTGAATTAAGTAACTCTTCAGCTACTTCTATTGGAACTGATGTACTATCACCCATTGTATATCTTTCAGTATGCTTAGATAGTAAATTCCACATTTTTAATTCAATAAGCATTCTATCTTCTTCACCCAGGTTTTTATCTATTTGCATATTATCTGAAAATGACAATAAACTTATATTATTTTCTTCCATAATGCCTCCTAAAATTCATGACCATATATATCTGTATCATCAACCTCATATCCGTATCTTGTATCTCTGCAAAGCTCTTCTAAATTAGTTCCACTTAAATATTCTACGGAGCCTTGGCATTTTCCATCAAAATGTCTTTTCATAAACTCAATAAGTTCATCATCAGATATCTGATCCACAGCCTCACTTTTAAAGAAATAAAAAGACTCTTGAATCTCCATTAATGTATCTTTGTAATTCTGTTGCATTATATAAGATGAATCACAAAAGGCTTCAACTAGCTTTTTCAAAACACCTTCTGAAAACTCAATTCTTCCTGTATCTTTTAAAGACTTAAAACGATTTTCAACTAGCTCATTAATATCTTCATTAGATAATGTTAAACCATATTTACTTGTCATTTCATTACAACTTTTCAGCTCTATTATCGCTTGTTTTTTTTGAATATCTTGAAGTGCTAAACTAATATTTTTATTCACACAGATCACCTCTAAACTTACTGTACTCCTTATTTAACCCTACTTCAAGACTTGAATTTTTCGCAATTTTGTGGTAATATATAATTAGAAAAAAGTAATCTCTAGTTAAAAATTTTAACTAGAGATTTTTTTATTATTCCTCTATTCCTTTTAGTGATTTATATATACTACAGAAAATCCCAAATAAAATTCCTACTGCAGGAAAGACCATCCATGAAGTCCCCCATCCATTAAAGGCAAAACCCCATATAAAAAACACAATTGTGGTTAATGGCCAAACTACGCTAGCTACTGCACCTATAACCCTATCTCCTTCTCTTGATTTCTCACTATACTCTCCTTGTTTTAAAAGCTTTTTGTGTGCATTATTACATGCACTTACATTAATAAAAAGAAATACAGCCACTGCAACAATTAAAACAAGTACTGTAGTTCCGTATACATAGCCCGCTTCACTTATCATTCCACCTATGAAAATTGCTATTGGCGATAAAATGCAAAGTGCCACTCCTATAATAGTCCCAAAGGTTACCTTTGATTTTAATCTTTCAGACTCCGCCTCAACCATCATTTTAGCATTACCCTCTAAGTTAAATAATCCTTTTTCAATATACTTATACTTTTCCATTAAATTTCCTGAGAAAATAAATAGTGCTACAGCAACTACTACAAGAACTAAAAGTATACTTACTGGAATAAAGCTTACCTTGTCTTCATTTAATCCATTAAAGATTATCCCATCCTCATGTAATTGAAAAAATAAAACTAAAAATGATCCCCCAAGCATACAAAGCATAACCCCTATACTCACAAGGAAATTACATCTTTTTGTATCCTTTAAAAAACTTCTTGCTCCTTCTAAACTAACCTGAGGCAGCTCATTGTCTTTATTTATCTCATTTGTTTCAATTCCAAACTCTTTTATTATTTCATCTATATTGCCAAATTCAGAAATTACAATACCAACGGCTTCATTTTCAGTTTTGCCCTCACTTTTAAGTTCTGAATACTTTTCTTCCATATTCATTAATATATCTTGCTTTAACTTCTTTAGCTCTTCTGTCCTTGGTAAAGTTTTAAACATATTCTCTACGTAAATCTTTATTGTTTCCACCTCTTACAACTCCTTAACAAATTTATTTATTACATTTTGTGTAAGCTTCCATTCTACACATTTTTCCTTATAAAACTCTCTTCCCTTTTCTGTTATCTTAAAGTAAGTTCTTCTTTTTCCAAAGGTTTCATCCTTAAAGTAAGATTCAACAAATCCATTTTTCTCTAGTCTACTAAAAGCTGAGTAAAGAGTTGTTTCCTTAATAACATATTCTTCGTTAGTTATATTTCTTATATTTTTTGAAATTTCATAACCATAGGAATCTCCCTCTAAAAGAATGCTTAATATTATTGTATCGTTGTATCCTCTGATTATGTCACTACTAATCAAATTATCACCCTCTTAAATTACTACTACGACAGATATAGTTATTACTTCATCTATCGTAGTAATGTAATAACACAATTACTACGACAGGTAAAGTACTTTTTAAAAATTTTTCCAAATTACTTTTTCTAGTATTTACAAAAAATAAAAGGGATCCTTCGATCCCTCTTAATTCCAGTTTTAAATATTATATTTTGACTATACAATTACATTTCTCTAATTATATATAAAAAAGCCATTACAGTTAATTTTCACCGTAATGGCTTTTATACAAAATTCAATAAATAATAGACCTGAAATACAATGTTAGCTATT
Organism: Clostridium sp. CTA-7; assembly: GCF_054768095.1. Lineage (NCBI taxonomy): Bacteria > Bacillati > Bacillota > Clostridia > Eubacteriales > Clostridiaceae > Clostridium > Clostridium sp. CTA-7. The sequence continues at coordinate 121,681 of NZ_BAAAAV010000003.1, forward strand.
AAGACTTAACCATATTTCCATAACAGCATCTAACTCTTCTATTAATGCTTCTTTCCTTGCGTACAATTTATTAAGCTCATCATAATGCATATTTAAGTCAGCCATAGCTAAGTCAATTTCTTCAATCTCTCCTTCAAGAGCTTCTACCTTTTTTTCAACTTTAGCTTTTTCAGCCTCTTTCTTTTTGGTTTCATCAAAATTAGTCTGCTTCTTAAGCTTTTTCCCATTTTTATTTTCATCATTATTGTTTAACTTCTTGCCATTTTCAGTCTTCTCTTTTTCATTATTCTCAGCCTTTAGCTTTAACTCCTCTTTTATTTCTTTATAGTAATCATAATTTCCTGGATAACTAATAAAGCCATTTTTTTCAATTGCAATTACTCTTTTACTTATTTTATTAATAAAATATCTATCATGAGATATGAAAAATATTGTTCCTTTAAAGTCTTCTAAAGCCTCTTCAAAGGTTTCTATTGAATCAATGTCAAGATGATTTGTAGGCTCATCTAGTATCAATAAATTTACATCCTCATATAATAGCATACTAAGCTTTAGTCTTATTCTCTCTCCTCCAGATAAGTGCTTTACTTTTTTAAATACACTGTTTCCAAAAAACATAAATTTAGATAAATATTCACGTGCTTTTCCTTCCAGTATTGAAATATCTTCTCTAAAGCACTCTAGAACAGTAAGTTCCTCATTATTAAAGGTAATTTTCTGTGGCAAATACCCCACCTTTACATTAGAACCTAATTCTACTACCCCTGCATCTTGCTGTTCTTCACCTAAAATCATCTTAAGAAAAGTAGTTTTACCACTACCATTAGGACCAATTAATGCTGCTCTTTCTCCATAATTAATCAGTAAATCAACATCTTTTAAAATAACCTTATCTTCAAAAGCTTTAGAAAGTCCTAAAGCCTTTATTGTCTGATTACCAGATCTTTCACTTTCCTTAAAATTAAGCTTCATAGTCTTTCTTTCAAACTTTGGTTTTTCAGTTCTTACATATCCACCTCTAGTTCTATAACTATTATTACTTTCTGTATCACTATTTAACATCTTATCAAGTCTTTTTTCTAAACTTGCAGCTCGCTTAAAGAATTTATTATTATCTGCCCTTATTGCCCAGTCCCTAAGATCTTTTATGGTGTTTTCTATATTCTTAATTTCCTTTTGCTGCTCTCTATATTGATGAAACTGTTCAATCATATTTTCTTCTTTTTGCTTTGCAAAATCAGAATAATTACCTTTATAGGTCTTGCTTTTCATATCTTCAATTTCTATAATTTTTGATACTACATTATCTAAAAAATATCTGTCGTGAGATACGATAATCACAATACCATTGTAGCTCTTAAGATAAGTTTCAAGCCATTCAATTGAGTCCATATCAAGATGATTTGTAGGCTCATCTAATAGTAATATATCTGGATTATCAATTAAAAGCTTACCAAGGATAACTGTAGTTTTTTCACCACCACTTAACAAATTAAATTCTTTATTTAAAAAGCTTTCACTAAATTTTAATCCTGTACAAATCTTTGATAACTTCTCTTCAGTACTATATCCACCTTTAACTTCATAAGCTTCAACTAATTGGCTATACTGCTTTAAAGCTTTTTCTAAAGTTGCTTCTTCTAAAAATTTCATTTCCTTTTCTAATTTACGCATTTTCTTTTCTATGCTATAAACTTCTTCAAATGCTAACTTTAAAACATCAATAACCTTTATACAATCTTCATACTGAGGGATTTGTTCAAGATAAGCACAAGTAGCTTCTTTTGGTTTATTAATAAAACCTTCATCATAACCTGGACTTGTAGCTCCTGGATATCCTACACAATAATCCATTGGTAATATTCCAGCTATTAACTTTAAAATAGTACTCTTTCCACTTCCATTAACTCCTACTATACCAACTTTCTCACCTGAATATACTTGAAAACTTATATCCTTAAGTACAAGAGTTGCTTCCATATATTTTTTTACATTAATTAACGATAATTCAAACATAAAAATTCCTTCTTTCATCCATTACTTCTTTTAGGCATCTTCAAAAAATAAATAAGTCAGAATGCTCGTCTATTTTGTGTTATACTGCGTCAACAGAACCCTTAGATAGTGATACTATCTGCGGAACCTATTTCCTTGTCTAATCCAAAATATACTTCCCATCTTTGACTTGTTATTTATTTTCAGATGCCTTAATCCTCTAAATGGATAGACAAAGAACATTACTAACCTTTATATTTTATTAACTTAACACCTAAGTGCTCAATTAAGGACTAAAAAATAATTAATCTATCCCAATTACTTTTCCATGTATAATTTACGTCCACATAATTCTACAATGTAATACTTAATCTTTTCATATGTCCTTAATTTTGAAAAATAAAAAAACTGTAAGAAGCTCTTATCTTCCTACAGTCTGAAAATCTTTTATTATCCTATAAGTTTCAACAATAAAACTATACTTAAATTAATGGCAATACATAAATATTGCACACTATTAATATAGAAATCTTATTAAACATATATACTATAATTTATAATCTTGAATTTCAGTAAAGTAAGTTACCTTCTAACGCCTTATTCCATAAAGAGTACAACAATTAAACCTAAATAATTAGGCAAATTAAAACTCATTATAAAATACATATTAAATTAAAATAATTTTAAATTATATTTCAATTAATATTAGCAATTAGCTGGTGTCATAACTTACTATCCCCTTTCAAGATATTTTTCTTTATTATACCACATTTTGTATATTATTCAATTTATTTTATATAATTTTTATTAAATAATTTATTGTTGATAATTGAATAAATTATGCTCAAAAATTTCAATAGAAATATAGTTACTTTGAACTAAGTCCAATATATCTGATGCATTTAATTCCAGCTTATTTTTTAGACAAATTGGAGTTTGTTATAACCTCTCTACCAAAGATTTATTTATCTACTTAATAGATATCTCCATTTTAAATTGGCTGCAATGACATATGTAGTCATTTGTTCATTTAATATATATCTTTCTACTTCTTCTTTTGGATTGAAACCCTCAGTATCTGCCCAAACAATTAAATTGTTATCTCTGCCCATTATCAAATCATTGCGTATCTCTAAATAGCAATCGAAAATGTCACAACTATAATACTCTTGCCAACCTGCTACATGAAATTTTTTCACATTAGTAAACAATAATTCCAACATAATTCCAGTACATTGGCTTTGGAAAATCATATGAAGTTCTCTTTCTTCAGATGTTCCGAAACACATACTTCTTTCTTTATCTACATATGCACCACTTTTATAATTCAATTCAACTAAGCATGAATCATGAAAACCACAATATTCTTTAAGCAAATAGTCAATATCTCTTTGTTCTTTAACTTCATACCATTCCATAAAACAAGCTCCTCCATTGACTCTTCATTTATCTTTTTATTTATAATCTATATTTAAATTAACTCGACAAAATTGGAATTTAACAATATTGTATAGTTATTATCTATTCAACAAATAAGCATCTATATATGATTTTTATAATCTAGCAGCATTGCCAATCATACATTACTTTTGAAAAATCCTTATTCTTCAAAGCATCCTTTGGAATAGAAAAAATACAATTTCCAGAATCTCCAAACATAATACCACATTCATCATCTATATCCAGCTGCAATAAAAGAAAATCCTCATCATTAAAACCTAAATAATCATTCTGCACAAAATATGGATAACCTCCAATTCTGCTGTCACAGCTATAACAATCCTCACTCAGTTTCTCATATTCTTCTTCTGAAAGCTCATTCTTAAAAAGTTTTTCAAATAAATCTAATGAAGAAGACATAGGCATTTCCCTTATTTCAAAATACATTTTTCCATTATTTGAAAAAGGTAGCCCTTGCTTATATCCTTCATTATTTTCATAAGGATTTTCCTTTATTAATTGTACTTCACTTTCTTCATAATCTTCTATATATTTTACTACAATAGGACTTTCTAAACCAAACATATCATCATTTACAATAAAAAACTGCAATAACCCTTTTTCTGGTAGCTCATCTAGCTTTTCAAGGTCTGATAGATTTATTTGTGCTAAAAATAACATAGGGGTTCCCTCTTCATCTATTGGATACTCTCTAATATTTTTTAAATATGGACATCCACCTAATTTACTCTCCCATGGTTTTGTTTTTTCACATTTAAAACCTATCTCATTACTATACCTAAAAGTTCTTTTTATTATATTTTCATGCTCTTTTAAAATCTCAGGAATTTCGTATTTAATCAATTTATCTCCTCCCACATGTTCCAATTTCATCTCAATTTACTCTTTATCATAATTCATTTTAAGAAGCTCCACTACTTATTGTGAATATATATTCTTCTAGCGTTCTTCTACAAATTCCCATTTCCCAATCTAATCTACATATTGGAATTTGTCGACTTCGTGTTATGCTCATAATTTTTCCATCATCTCATAACTCAATGTACGAAATACCTGACAATAATTTTGAAACCCATCCTCCCCGATAATATAAATATTGGGCATATAGTCCATTCTTGTTTTTGAATACATAATACGTTCCAAACCATTATCTACAGCTGTATGATTGCTTAAAGCCACATCTACTTTTTTACGCATTGCTTCACTAATAAAGTAATCCAATGACTTGAGATATTGTTTCACTTCATTCTTTGTCCATGGTGGTGTCGTACCTCCCCATAATGCTGCCATATGTATTTCTCCATCTTCTTTTACAGGAAATATGTAACTTAATCCTCCCGGAGTATGACCAGGAGTACCATAAACATATATTGTTTTATCACCTAATGTTATGGTATCACCATCCTGAATATAAGCATCAATTTTGTAATCTTTCCATGTTTCCGGTCTATCAGGCTTTGCCGGATGTTCTTTCCAAAAAATATCATCTACTTTAGAAAGATATGTATCAACATGATATTTTTCAACAAACCATCTCCCACATCCTGTATGATCAACATGTCCATGTGTCAAAACCAGCTTTTTTATTGTATCAGGATTCCACCCTACATCTTTAATCCCATCTAATATTGCCTCAAAAGCTTTTTTTGCTGGCCAAATAGCATCTATTACTATCAACCCATCACTTGTCTTTAATACAAAACAATTTGTTTGTTTTTGTGCAACAATTAGCAAATCGTCAAAAATCTTAGCATGGGTAAAAAATGACATATCCTCCATTGCTTTGATTGTTTCTTTCGTAATAACTGGTTTATTTAATCTATTCATTTAATATACACTCCTCTGTACAATATTAATTTTATAGTTGCACAGAGGATAAGCGATTCTTTGGATGCATACGTAAAAATATATTCATGACTTCACCTTCTCTACAAATTACTATTTATCTATTAGTTAAATATAAACTACTGCATAATTTAATATAGATTTCATAATATTATAATAACATACCTAGTCACAATGTAACTTACAATAAAACTCCTTAAAAAATTGGAATTTGTTTTGTAATAGTTTAAATTATTTATTAAAACAATATTTGTAAACAGTTGTAGCAACTAATAGAATAAATGCAATAGTTAACAATAAATTAGAAAGAAGAGTTATCTCTCTATATGTGTAAAGAATAATCATTTCTAGTATAAAAAAACTACTGCTAACCCATAACCTGACCTCTCTATTTTCTTTTTATTTAGCATATATATTACCTCCTAGTTAATTTGTTAAATCATTTAGCAAAAGTTAAAATTTAATAATTATCTTACCAAGAATAATATTACTAATAAATTTCTATTTTCCAATCTAATCTACATATTGATATTTGACGAATTGCTAATTATATCATACTTTTTACCAACCATACTATCTCATATAGCAGTGCGTTCTCTATATCTCGATAGTCAATCCAACCTTAAACTGCTCCAGTTTCTCCCCTAACTGCTCCTTCAAAATCCGATATGACTTTGCTCCAGTACAATGGCCGGTATATACTTTTTCAATACCAGTGTCTTTTACCCTATTAGCAAAAGCTTTTACTTCCTCATGAGATGCATTGTATAAATGAAAACCTCCAATTATAGCATAAATATACTTATCGGGAAAAGTGTTTGCCACCTCATGGATAATAAGATCTGCACCTGCATGAGAACAACTATTTAAGATGACCAGTCCCTTTTCTGTCTCAAAAACAATACTCTGTTCGTGAGAAAAATCATCAGGATACCATTTTCTTTCTTTTTTTATATACATCTTATTCTTTTTCCCAATCATAGCTAGATTGGATGTTTTATGAGGTATTAAGGTAACTCCTGGAATCAGCTCGTAATCTCCATCTACAAATACGATTCTATCCTTGTAAGTTTCCAAGGTGCCTTTGCGAATTCCTATATAGCGACTGAATATCCCAAACTTTAAGTAGCAGTTTTCCCCGCTGCCTGCACGCAAATAAAATTTTGCTTCTTTGTTTTCATGAAAAAAGCTTTCCATGCCGTTTGCGTGGTCATAATGAGCGTGGGATAACACGCCGTAGTCTACTTTTCTTATATCTACATCGAGTTCCTTCGCATTATCCAAATAAAGCTTAGAACCACCAGTATCCAACAGAATATTTTTGCCCTCATATTCTATAAAAATAGCAAGTCCCCATTCATCTTTTAGTTGTTCACTTGCTATATTGTCTACTAAAATAATTGCTTTCATAAACTCTACTCCTTATCAATAATCATATAACTCTCTATAAATTCCTATTTTATCTATTAGTTAAATAAAAAACTAACTTACAATTTAATACAAATCTTAATTAATTAGTTAATCTTATATTAACACTTTTTCCAATTTTATTCCAACAAACCTTTTGTTGATAATAAAAAAAGTGGATGAATGCTTTACATTACATTAAGTTTAATTACATAACTTACAAAATGAGTAGATTCAAGTGTTGAATCTCATGTTACCTCATTTATTTCTGTTTTAAAATTTTCACCATTATACTCTATTGTCATTGCTAGATAATTATTAGGATATTTTGATTTAGAACATCCACCTAAGAACAATAAGTAAATTGATATTATTAGAAATATTTTTCTCAATAGTTTCATTCCTTTCATATTTCAAAATAAATAATATTTATCCGTTCTCATTTACATATTCCTATTTATCTAACGCACAATATAATACATTAGTTTCTATTTCTAAATACATAAATAAAGTTCTATTTTTCAGTTACTCTACTTATTTGAATTCTTTCAGCAATTACCATCTTATCCACCATAAGATTATTTTATAAATCCCTGTTTATCTTTTATTATATAATTTTTACCTTTTAGTTTAACTCTATCTAATTTTATTGGTTTCATAGGTTTGATAGTCGCTACAACTCTGCTTATGATGAACTTATCTTTATATTTTTCTAACTCTATACAATCAAAACAAAAAGCTAAGGCTATTGCATTTAAACAATAGCCTTCTTTTCTTACATTATTACATATTTTCTTTTTTCTTTTTAAAAATTGAAATACCTATAGCTGAAATAAGTGTTCCAAATAGCCCTACAGCCACCGCTGGTGTTCCTCCTGTATTTGGTAATTTATCACCTTTATTTGGTTTTTTACCATTATTTTTGTTGCCACCGTTATTTTGTCCTTCATTGTCATTGTTGCCGTTATTATTATCTTTTTCTGTTAAACTAGCTAATGCTACCTCAAGGTCTTTTTCTGCTTTAGCTACTTCCTTTTCTGTAGCTTCTTCATTAGCAAATATGTTTCTTGCATTTGCTAATACATTGTCTAAATTCTTTAAGCTCTTTTCAGTATATTTATTTCTATCAATACTATTTGCCTTATCTATTAACTCTTGTAATCTATCCTTATTTGGTTTTAATCTTAACTCTAAGAATGACCTTATTAAATCTTCATAAGTCTTCATTACTTCTGCCTCTAAAGCATTTTCATCAGAAACTATCTTGTTTGCAATTTCTAATTGCTTTTGTAGCTTTTCCCACGTTGCTGAAAGATACTCATCTGCATCTAACCCATTAATTTTATCAATTAATGAAATAAGCGATTCCTTATCACCTTTTTCAAAGGATAACATTTGCATTACTTTACTTAATCTATCAAAGGATATATTTACCTCATCTTGAGTTGCATCATTATTTGCTAATAGAGCTTCTGCTTCTGCTAATGCATCTTTAAACTCCTTAACTACAACTGGAACAACTTTAGAAAGCTCTTCTTCAGTTAATTTATTAGCCTCTTCTACAGCAATTTCTAAATGTTTCTTAAATATATTTACTGTCACTTTTTCTAAGGCTTCAATTGCGGCTTCTAAGACTTCTTTTGCAACATCTACCTCTCCTTGAGTTGCCTCTTCATTAGCTAATACAACATTTGCAGCTTCTAAAGCTTTTTCTAGTACTTCCCATGATAAATCTGTATAATCAGCTTTGTTTAAATTTTTAACTTCTTCTACCACCTCTATTAAACCATCTTTACTTACAATGTCCACTTCGCTTCGGAAAACTTCTATCTCTGCCAGAGATGCAAAATCATTCCAGCTTTCATCAATATATACTTTCAGATAGCGTGCATGAACAGTGTCAAAGTCGATGGTCTGCAATTTCTCATTTAGTGGAAGTTCTTTTTGTCCTATAGTAGTAAAATCTTCATCTTTCATGCCTGTAGTACTATAGGAAAGTGTAAACTTCTGAATCAGTCCATTCGATCTATCACCACTTCCCTGACGCGGAAGTATGGTGATCTGATTTATATCATAAGAACCTCCTAAATCAAGTATAAACCAGTGAGGCGGCTTAGCGACTTCGTAACTCCATCTACTATGCCAGAAGGTATTGGCATCGCCATCTAAAATAGCAGAGATGTAACCACTCTTAGGCCCTTCTCCCCCGGCTTCTTCACTGGAGAATTTTGGAATAGAAATGCTGCTTTGGGGGATACGCTTCGGATTAACCGGGGTAGAAACCTCGACTCCTTGACTCCATGCACTATAACCGCCCTCATTTTTAGCGCGGACATACACCTTGTATAATGCACCTTCCGGTATTCCTGTTTTCACATACGGGCCCGTTATGTTAGTAACGATTTCCTCTCCGATTTTCAAATCGTAACTTGCTGCTCCCGGAACTTCGTCCCATGAAAATTCAATTTGCGTATTTCCTATAGCTTCTGCCTGAAGGTTCTCAGGAACTTCTGGAACTTGCGGCTGTTCTCCTGTTCCAGCCATAAACCAGTTGATACGGCAGGATCCAGGTGCACCTTCGCGATATACCAGACAGATTTTATTTACACCTGTCGATGAGGTCTCCAGTGGCACAACTACATTCTGGAATGTTTCCCGGTCTTCGGTGTTTGGAACATCTACCGTTGCCAGAACGTCTCCCTGAGCATCATTTAAGCGAACTTCAATCTGACCGCCATCTGCTGTTCCTGATATACGGAAGTTAAACCAGTCAGCTCCGTCTTTGAAGTCTACACGGTTATACGAAACCCAGTTGCCTTCTCTTAGATTGCCAAGTGCCAGATCATAAGCTTCTCCATTTTTGGTCAGATTATCTGCATTTGCATAGTCTGCTGTCCATTCAGTCAGCGGATTGTAATCCCGACTTGGCTCTCCAAGTGAAGTATCATAGCTTTGATTGTCGTATCTCTCAGCCTCGATTTTTTCATTTAACGTATTGTAGTTTCCATGGTCATCCGGCATGTCCATATGGAAGTAATCCAAATCCACATAACCGCCTAACTCTTTTGTGGCATAATTGAATGCACCAAATCCCATTCCTACATAATTGCCTTCATGCATATCATATCGCCCACCCAGTCTGATGAAGCTCTCTCCGTCCAGACTGTAAGAAAATTCGGTGCGATACTCAAAACGCGGCATAGATGCACGGAACCAGATATTTTTGGTATCGACAGGAATAGCCTCGGAAATCTGTTCCGTACCCTTGTCATTAATCATGACTCTCTTGTCCCCGCCCTCTGTTGTAACACCAATGTAGTTGTAGTCTCTCTGGATAACCGATAATCCGGCAATATCTCCATCCTTCATGTTGGAAATATCCATCTTAATAGTAGCAGAGCTTTCCGGCCCTACAACTCTCTGACGCAATGTATTCTGAGCTGTAGAGAGGTTGTCCGTTACGGTAGCCGTATGAAGGCGCATATATCCAGACCGCTCTGTTAGGCTCCATTTTTCCGGATCTGAGACATGATTCCACTGCCAGTGATTGCCAAGCATCTCACTGTCAAATTCATCGGAATCAGCAGGTTTTTCAGGCTCAGTGTGTGCACCGGTATTCGGTTTCTTCATGGTAACCACTGCTTGATCGCCATTTTGTCCTTTCACACCCATCATCGGCCATTTCAGGCCGTTTTCATCCTCTTCCCAGTAAACAGGCTGAAGTGTCGGAACGCGGCCAAGTTTACCACGGTCTTGGAAGATAACGGACCACCACTCAGAAGAGCCATCTTCCTGTGGTACATCTACAATTCCGCCCTGATGAATGCCATTTTCACCAAAATTCATATAACTGCGCATGATATCCTTTACATTATAAGGTCCATTTACCAGATCTTTTGTCTGGATATCAATGGACTTCTTGGTTGAAGTTCCGCTCCATGTAGGTGTGCTGATGATATGGTAAGTATCTCCAATTTTGTATACGTGAGATCCTTCATTAAAGTAACCACCTTGGTAATTGTAAATCGGAATGTTTTTCTGTTCTTGGTCGATAGCCAGTTCACCTGTTTGCCCATTTACCACATATAGTTTAGTCATAAAAAGACGTCCCTGTCCATGTATAACCCAAATATCACCATTTTCTTTGCCTGTCACCGGATCTTTGTCAAAGAGCAGCCCCGGATCATATAATCCCTTGATTGCTCCTTCCGGGTTATCCAGACGGTAAGTGTTCCATGGTCCGGATGCTTTGTCGGCAACACACAGGATTGCATATTCTGAATCTACGCCATCTTGCATATTAACCAGAAGATAGAATTTCTTAAGTTTTTCGCTGTAACGAAGACTGGTTGCCCATGGCCCTTTGTCATAAACATTTCTTCCATTTTTCAATGTCAGTCCGTCATCGTTCTTAGCTAGCTTTAAAGCAGCTTCCTCAGATAATGTATAACTTTCGTATTTCCAGTTTACCAGGTCTTTGGAACTCATGATCGGGCATCCCGGGAATAAATGCATACTGGTAGAAGACATGTAATAGGTATCGCCTACTCTGATGATGTCATTATCAGGATAGTCACCCCACATAACGGGATTGCTGAATGTTCCGTCACCGTTATCCGACATCCATGCTTTAAGCGGCATTGCTGGAAATAATATGATTACTGCCAAAAGCGCTGACAACCATTTTGTAATGCGTGTTCTCATTTTTTCTTTTTCCCCCTTTTATATTATTGGATACTCTAACATTAAAATGTAATCATCTTATGTTATAGCCCTAAAAGCATCTTATCATATTCCATTTTCTTCCACAATTTATTCGCAATTTTTTGCTATTTTTTCGCAAGAAACAAATATTCTAATCCTCCAGTTATCATAATCACTACCATACTGATAATTAAATAGTTCATTTCAAATGTATATTTCACAACCAGACTTTCCTCATTATAGTAACTAAATGGGGAGAGATATTTCAAAAATAGCTCTATTGCAAAATCATTTGTCTTAAATATCTGCATAGCGATCTGAAAAGAGTATGTAGTTTCTATTGATATACTACAAAAGAATGAAAAACCACTTGTTTATTAGATAATAAAAAACCTTCCACAAATACATATATCAATTTATGGAAGGTTGATTTTCTTAGAGTTAATTAACATTTTGAGATGTTAATTATTCTGTCTGCTTGATTTGCTAAATTTTCACTATGAGTAACCATAATTACAGTCTTTCTATACTGTTTACTTAAATCCTTAATTAGGTTAAATGCTATTTCAGCTGCAGCAGAATCTAAAGATCCAGTTGGCTCATCTGCAAGAATTATATCACCTGGCTTCAGTATTGTTCTTGCTAGTGCCACTCTTTGTTGTTCACCTCCTGAGAGAGTATTAACCTTTTCATCTTTAAATTTTTCTAAATGAACCTTTTCTAATATTTCCTCTATTCTTTTATCCTTTTCCTTGGTAGTAATATTAGAGAAATTCATCGCCAGAAAAAGATTCTGATATATTGTCATATCATTGATTAACGCAAATGATTGAAATAAGTAATTAATTGTATTTCGCCTTAGCATTGTAGCTCCGTTGCTTTCTATTTTAGGAATTTCTTTTCCTTTTAGCTTAATCTGCCCTGCATCCCTTGATTCTAAAAGACCTATCATATTTAAGAGAGTTGATTTTCCACAACCACTTGGTCCAACAATTGAAATAAACTCCCCGTCTTCAACGGACAAATTTAGATTTTTAAATATATATCTTTTCCCAAATTTCTTTGTAACATTTAATACTTCTATTGCTTTCGCCATAATTCTACTCTCCTTTAAACGCCATACGTATGTTTTCAATTTCACACTTAGTCATATACCTTGAAAAAATAAGTATCTGAATAACTGCCAAGATAAGCATTAACAGAAACCCAAACTTAGAATGCATAATAAGCATAAAAATCAACTCAATACATATAACAGAAATAAGCATAATAATTGGCATGCGATATAAATTAATAAATCCATAGCCTAAAAATTTCTTAACATTAATTTTTTCCTGATTTGCAATTCTAAAAACTGTTGCAAGAGCAATTAATATCCCTAGAAGGATAAGCGTTAATATTAAAAATACCACTCCAAACCATGCAATTGTAGTCATTAAATCTTTCTGTAATCCATCGATATATTTTCCTGTATTTACAAATTGAGGATTATTGTCATTCAATTTATATTTTTCAAGTATATCATTATCAAGATATTTTTCTGCTACTGCTTTATTCACAAATTTTATATAACCATTAAAGCCGTTTGCTCTAAGACTCTCTGATTCAAAATAAGTCATATTTTCTGGTGTACATATATAAATAACCGGATTAGTACATGTATTTTCATATGTTGACTCCGTATTCCATGTAAACATGTTATCTTTAGGAGTATATTCTATAAATTTTACATTCCTTTCTTTATTAAATACAGTACTGATATCTCCTTCATGTGGCATTTTTGTTGATGATTCTGTGAGCCAGTTTTTCATCTTAACTTTCTCATTTTCTGAATAAGATTCTGGTATCAGGTAAACTCTTGTTCCTGATTTTGCCTCATTTAGAATACTACTATCAACATTCAAATTCAGAGATTTTATATAATTTGGCGAATATAAAAAATACCAAAATGGGTTTTCAGGAATATCTTCATATACATTATTTTGTTTCCATCCATCTAACTGTTCATTATCGTGATACTTTGTATTTATTAGATATACTCCATTATCATCATACATCCCTTTGTACCAGTCATAAAAACTTTGATCAATCTCTCTTGAATTTCCACTAATGGAACTTTGATCATTCCCAATCGAAATATTCTTTAAAATCTGAAACTCCGATACACTACTCCACATTTGTGAAAGTCTTGCATTTTCTGATATGGTCTTCATAGGACCGTCTACATAAAGACCACAAAACACAATTCCCGCACTTACTCCAATATACGCCAGTACCCCAAAAATATACAATATATTTTTTGGTATTCTGCCCTTAATTGCATTCAGCGGACTAATTGATAGCTGAATTATAGCTGAAATTCCTATTTCTAATGTTACCAATATAAGGTTTATAACTGCAAATAATATGAAATAACTAATAAATAAACCTGTTATTTTGCTCCAACCAGAAAGCAGAATTCCTATCACGATTTGAATTGGAATATTTAGCAGTGCATAACCAATAAATCTTCCTAAGGTTTCAGTACAATATGCGGTTCTTGACCATCCTAAAAGTGCCAATTTACCACTTTTACTTATGTTGCGTATAGTTATAATCATAAAATACACAGTATTTAAAATTACCTGAGCAAAAATAAATACAAGTATTATTGTTTTTGCAAAACTATCATCTTGAAAAGAACCTTTCTTCTCATTGAGTAGATCATCAGCGGGCAAATTACAGGCTAAAGCCAATCCCTGTATAAAAGCATTTTTATCACTATCATTTAATCCAAGGACAACGTAGTCTCCGTTGATAGTACCACTTTCTTCTATTAAACGGTTTAACTTTTTAAAAACCGTTTTTTGTCCAAATCTGAATGAAGGAATTTCACCAACACTGTAAACACTACCTTTATCTATACCAAGAGTACTTTCATCCACTTCTGATAAAAGGAGGTTATTAAGCATATCTTTCTCAATAATTTTTTTACCATAAAATTCAAATGAAACCTCATTGTTTTCAACATCACCATATATGCCAAAAGTATAGCCTGAAAATATACCTTCATTATTTAACGCTGAATCTTTTCTAGCTATAAAGAGATTTTTTTCAAGTGCCTCATTTTGTAAAAATTCTTCAATATTGTCTTTATGATCCTCAGAAATATTTTGAAGATACACATCGAGTGCATAATCTGTTCTCAAATATTTATTCCACTGATTTTGATACTTGCTATTTAGCATAAAAATAGCAAGTAAGGCAAGTAAAATACCCTGCATTACTATTAATATAGCCCCAAGATAGCGAGCAGTACCAATATAGGATACTTTCTTCATTTCAAACTCTCTCCCTTTCATATCACTAGTATTGTATTTTTTCGAAACACCATAAGAATTTATTTGTCAGTGATATTAATAAAAAAATTAAAAGATAACAAATATTCTTTCACTCATTATAACCACCTTTCACTTCATATCTTATAGTAAACAAAAAACTCGTATTTTCATCTACTTTGATTTTTCATCTTCTACAATTATTATAAATGGATTGGTGAAAATAAAACACTTACAGTTAGTGTAAGATTAGTAAGGTGATATTTAAATGCATTAAGTGATACTCTATTTATGTAATAAATGTTGACTATATTTTACAAAGAAAAATGGAAACCCTATAGGTTTCCAACAATAAGTTTTTATTATATTTGGATTTTAAGAATCTCTTCTTCACTAAATTTGGTATATTTCATTATTTTTTCTATAGGCTCTTTATTCTTAAGCATTTGTTTTTGTACACAACAATCTTTTATCTATCTTAAAAACTAATGTTTAAGTTCTTACCACTATTATATTAAATTATTCACTTTATCTCGACGAAATTCCTATTTATCTATTAGTTAAATATAAACCACTGCATAATTTAATATAGATAAATGTTACTTTCTTAATATTATAAAAGATAGGCTGTGTATAGCTTTAGTTATCCCCAAGCCAATAAGTGCCAAACAACATTATACCGTTAAAATTCAAATGGCTAATTTATCGAAGAGTGCATCTTTAAATAACTGATTCCCTTTTAAGGTGCAAAATTTGTATTTGGTTATATCTTGAAATACGTCAAATTTGTTCATTATCTAATTTATATTTTCTATTTCCATTAATAGTTCATAGGTACTAAATTTTCTATTTCCTAGTATAGTTACCTCAATTTCTTCATTAGGATATACTGTTGACTCAAAGCTAACCCCAGGGTCTCCACCAGTTATAAAATATTTATAAATACCATCATCTCTTTTTACTATATAAATACCATAACCATAGTATACGTCATAATGAACATATACTTGTGGGGTCAATAATTCATTAGTAATATCCTTATTCAATAACTTATAATTTAATAATCCATCCCATAGCTTACTTATATCATTGGCTGTTACAAAAACTCCACCATCTCCTCCGCCAACTATTGGGATCGAAAATATATTAGTTTTCAACGTACCATCACTATTTTCTTCGTATCCATAAGCACAGTTTTTAGGTAGCATGTCCATACTAAAATAACCACTTGAATTCATTTCTAAAACATTAAAAATATGTTCTTTTACAAAGTCAACAAATCTCATTCCACTTACTTTTTCAACTATATAGGCTAGAATTACATATCCTCCGTTATTATATTGATACTTTTCACCTGCCTTAAAAACACTTTTTTGCATTATCATAGAAGGAAGAAAGTCTTTTGGTTCTTTCAGCATATACATAGGAATAGTTATTTCAGTAAAATCTTCATAAAAATAATCTGGTAACCCTGAAGTGTGCGTTAATAAATGCTTTACTGTTACATTTTCATCAAAATTATCACAATCTATATACTCTTTTAATAATGAATCAAACTTAAGTTTTCCTTGTTCAACTAACTTACATATAGAAATTGCAGTTAACAACTTAGCACCTGAAGCTATTCCGAACCTTGTGTTAATATTATTTATCCTATCATTTGAAATATCAGCAAAGCCATAAGCCTTTTCAAACAATACCTCTTCAGCTCTATTTATTCTTATGACACCTGAAAATTCTTTCATATTATTAATTTTATCTTCTATTAATTTTATATTTAAATTTTTATTCATATAATTCTCCCCTTTTTAATCTTCTATAATCTCCAATGCTTTTGGATAACCATCTATTACTTTTCCAAAGCTACGCTAATCTTAAAATTACAAAAATCATTCTAAATAAGAACGGCTGTTTTTTCATAATATACCTCCAATAAAAAAAATCATTTGCTGCCAAATGATTTTTAGACGTACACAAAATAAACGTACTTATTTTTATATAACTAAGCACATCCATGATATATAATCTAACTTTGGCAACACAATAAAACGTACCCTCAGTACGCCTAAAAACTATGTCATTCCAAAACAGATTACTTAATCATTTCAGCACCTCTTTCGTATTTAATATCAATATTATACCATAAAATCCATATTATATCCAAACATTTATATAGTACTGTTTGAGTCAAGTAAAAATTATAATTGGAAATTCTAAAAGCTATATTTTTCTGCATATTTAAATAGTAGATATTTTTTCAAGCTAATAAAAGCCTTAAATCCAGTAAAATTAATAGCTTACAGAGGAGATAACGTTTCGTTAGATCCTTTGCAAACAGAAAAATTATTATTAAATAATTAACCTCTGATTCTTTTAAACTATTCTTCATTTAAAATTAGAATTTATCTAATATCTTCTGAATCAATTACTTTATAGCCATTCTTAATCAATGCCTTAGCAAATAATCCTCTACCTTTAATTAATTTTCCAGAAAAGTTACCATCATAGATTTGATTAACTCCACAAGTTGGACTTCTTGACTGAAGGATTGCTAAATCAATATTCTCATCTTTTATTTTTTCTAATGCTAATTCAACACCTTTTTCATACTCTCTATGAACATTTCTACCATTACATTCAATAACACATCCATCCACTATTTCAGCAGAAGCCCTTGGAATATTCATTCCAGCTAGCATTTCAGGACAAATTTCAATTATTTCTTTATCCTTTAAAAACTCTACTACCCTTGGATTTAAATTATTTCCACCATTATATTTACAGTTACACCCTGTAATACAGGCGCTAACTAATACCTTCATTATTATCTCCTTTTCAAATTTACTATTTATAATAATCAACCTTAAATTGGAATTTGTATTCCTCTCAATACCATGCCATCATTCCAACTTCTCTAACAGTTCCTTTATAATAATCATTTATTATACTTCTAACAGCATGATCAGCATACCAATACCAACGCTAATTTAATTCTTTCGCAAATCGCTCAAAATCTTCTTCTGGATAATACTTATATTTAATATAATTTTCATCATTAATTTCTAAATAATAATAAACCATTTAATATTCCTTTACTATAACTTATAAATTTTTATTCTCCTAAAAGTATAAACCTATTAAACCTATTTTATATAAACTCATATACAAATTCCCATTTTCCAATCTAATCTACATATTAGAATTTAGTCATTACATTTTATACTCATACTCTACATTCTAACTGACAGTCACATGGTTCTTTTTCTACGTGTTCCCTACTGTATTCCTGTGCTTCCACACATCCCATTGCACGGTAGAATGCTTGGCTCTCTACTGCCGAATGCCCTGAAATATATAGTTTCTGTGCTCCATAATCTTTTGCCCATATTTTCGCCTGTTGAAACAATTCTTTCCCGATACCTTTTCCTCGCATGTCTTCTGAAACGTGAATATTAGATAAATCCAAATACTCTTTGTTTTTACCAAAGAGATTAGGTTCTATGGATACAAATCCTTTTAAGTCCTTATTCAAGAATGCTCCAAGTACCAATCCACCAGTTGCCGCCGTATTTTTTAAAGTGATAAACAGTTCAGCGTATTCTTCTTCTGTCCAGTAATCGGTAAAAGCAATTTCTTTGATACCCCACTTGCCGTCAATTTTTCTCCAACACTTTGTTACCCTTTGATGACGCTGAAAGTGAGCAAATAGTTCTCGATTAATGCTTTCTGTCTCTATTTTAATATATTTCATATCAACCTCCAAAGTATAAATAATCTTCTTACAAGCTGTTCGATAAACTTCTATTTATATAAGTAGTTTATAAAAAAACTAATGCACATTGATATTTAGTTATATGGCTAAAGTTTAAGATTAGCATCTATTTTTTTATAAAGCTTTTTCTTTAAAAAATATTCTACGCTTATAAATACAGCAACTACTATTGCAAATTCAACTTCTAACATAATAACACTTACATTACTCATATCAGAAAAAGTATTAGCATTAATAATATTAGATTTATTTACTATTAATACTATTATAGTAATCACTAATGTGCATATCCCCGAAATACTCCATATTAAACTACATTTTTTATTAGCAGAAGCTAGTAAGTTTGTATTCTTATAAAAATGATTTTTACCCTCATCTCCAGCTCCAGCAAATATCATTGCTATAGGCATAAATAAATCTAATATTTTATTAGTCTTTTTATATAGACTATATTTATATAATAAACCTATACTAATCATTAGTAATGGAACAGTAATGTTACAAATTAAAATAAATGTCTTCATAAAACAACCTCCATATTTTATATTAATTCTATAAGCTCTAATACTTGTTAAAGCTGATTTGCACTAAAATTAAAATGAATTGGGGAATATTACATAATTGCTAAATTGAAATTTATTTAATTTGCATCATGCTCATTTTTAGATACTATTTTTTACTATGAGTACCCATGCAATTCTTCATATCAAACAATAATTCTATAAAGCTCTTGTAATATGGTATAAAATATCCTGCATCAATCATATTGATAATTTCATTTTTATCAGCCCACATAACCTTTTGAACTTCTTCATATTGTAGTTTCAAGTCATTAATATCAATATCATGTTTCACTAGATAAAAATCATCAAACCCATCTTCAAAATTAATTGTTAATGAAGGACGTTTATCTTTAAGATTCAGCTTATATCCTATTTCTTCGAGGACCTCTCGTTCAGCTGCTGATTGGCTACAATCCCCAGATACAGCACTGCCACCAACAGTAATGTCCCACAAATTTGACCACCCTTCTTTAAAAGGCTGCCTTTGCTGAATTAGCATCTTTCCATCTGAATTAAAAATGCAAACATGAACTACCATATGATAAGAATTTTCTTTAAATTTACTTCCTCTTATCATTGTTTCACCGGTTTTGATTCTATTCTTGTCATAAATATCCCAAATCTCCATTTTTCACCTCACCAAATATAAGTAATTTTTGCTTACCTTATAATTATAAATTTCTATTTTCCAATTTACTCTACATATTGGAATTTAGCTTTTAGAAATCTCCAAGTTACTGAAATAATGTTTTTTATCAATGCTAACTTTATAGCCATCACTTAATACTTTATACGTTCCTGCATCTAACGGACTTTCTATCCATGACGGATCTACAATACCAAATTCAATTTCTCTGCCTTCCTTATACCATACTCTAATTGAAGTACACTTTCCATAATATTCAGTTTGTTTTTTATCAATATTTCCAAATATTTTCGTAAAATCTTGATTTTTAATCATAGTTTCTTTGTTTGATGTAATTATGCAAAGGTCTATATCAGAAGTGTTCTTATTGGTTCCACGTGCATAAGAACCTACTATAATTACACTTTCTATATGTAAATCTCCTTTTGCCCATTCTTCAATATCTTTCAAAAAATTTTCTATCATAATCATATATCCTCTCTCAAATTTCTATTTTATCTATTAGTTAAATATAAACCACTGCATAATAATATAGATAAATGTTACTTTCTTAATATTATAATAACACAATTTTCCATCTATATTTAAATATTCTTTTAAAAGATTTAACACTACAAATGGCATATATTAGCTAACATACAAACTTCAAAACTGAATAATTTATAAGCCAAATAAAAAAAACTATGAAAATACTCATAGCTTTTTTAGTACTACTAAGATTACTTAAGTTCATCTAAGTTTATTTTAATGGTTTGATCTGTTAATAGTTCTAAATATTTTGGATGGAATAATGAAATAACAATATCATCAGATAAGCTTAGCTTTTTATATACATAGGTTGCTTTTATCTCCAAATCTCCTTTTACTTCTTTATTTATTATTTGTATTGGTAAATATTTATTAGAACCATTAAATATTTGTAAGTTTTGTTGTGTTGCTATATAACCTTTTAAGTCCATTGTAATTAAGGTTTTATCATCTTTATCTTCTATTTTTTCAACCTTTAAACTACCTAAATCTAATAAATCTAAATCTATTCCTTCCTTTAGACTATATTGTTTTTTTCTATCATTACCATCCCCTATAGGTCCTGAATTACTTGCAAAAGTTATAATAGATAGTGTTCCATTTTTACTAGGATTCTCATATTCCTCCCTTATTATAATGCCCTTTTCATTTTCATCATTAGTTTTACCTTGGTATTTCAAGATTCCTTTTTCACTATCCCATAAATATGTCATAAAATATATTCCATTATCTACTGAATAGCTACTACTATTAATCATTTCTAATGTTATTCCAGTTGGTGATTTAATTAATTTACTAATTTCTGTTGTAAGGCCATCTTTAGAAATATTTTTATTTATATCTAACTCCTTTTTAGGTACACTATTACTATCTAATGATATTTTTAATGGTTCTGCTTCAATTGATACAGATTCTACATTGTCTCCTTTTCCATATAAATCTATACTATTTATTTTTATATATCCTTCTAATTTTTCTGGCCAAGTATCTCTACTACTCGATTCTATTCCATAACTCATCATTCCAGCATAAGTATAATCGTCTACAAAGTCTTTTTGCTCTAACCCTCCCATGCCCTTTATATCAGCATTAATATTTAATTCAGTATTTAAATAATATACTTTCGTTCTATCTAATGGCTCTTTACTATTAATCTTATAGAAAAAAACTAATTTGCCCCCATCATAATATACATTTTCAATATATACATTATAATTTTCATTATTTATTGCATAATCTTCTCCTATAGAATTATTGCCATATCCCTTATCCACCTTATTATTTCTAGTAAAATACTCTAAAACTCCATTAACAAAAGGTATTTCCTTAGCACTTATTTTCCCAAATACCCCTAATGATATAGTACATATGAGCATTATACTTGCAGCAACTATAGCTCTTTTATAATTTAATAACTTTGACTTCTTTTTATTGTTTTCACAAACTGTTTTTGCAATCTCTTTAATATCCCAAGGTTCCTTAACATTTGAATTCCTAGCCATTTCTCTTAATTTTTTATCAAAATTTTCATCCATGCCGCTAATCCTCCTTTAAAATTTGATATAGCTTTTCTTTTGCTCTAAAAACTCTTGACTTGATTGTACCTTCTGGAATAGATAAAATTTCTGATATTTCCTTGTAAGATAAATCATCAAAATAAAACAATATAGTAGGAATTCTTAAGTCTTTAGTTAAGGATGAAACTGCATTGTAAAGATCTATTTTATCTTCAGAGCTAACTGAATATTTAGATATGTTTTCAATGTTCTCTGTATTAACTAACTTTTTATTAGCATTATATATCTTATTACATTGATTAATTAAAATTCTTATTGACCATGTTTTAAATAATTTTATGTCCTTTAAAGTGTGTAGTTTATTGTAAATTATTATAACTGTATTTTGAACTGCATCCTTTATATCCTCCTCAGAGGATAAAATCCCCTTTGCTACTCTATAATAAGCAGTTGCATTCAATTCAATTAACGATATGAAGGCTTCCTCTTCTCCTTTTTGGGCAAGCATTGTTATATGTTCAAAGTTATCTAATGTTTTATCTGTTATGCATAAAGATTTCAAAATTCTCACTCCTTTTACGTATATTAGATACTTAAAATTCATCAATAGTTTCATAATTTATGAAATTTTTTTAATAATTTTCAAATAAAAAACATACAAAAACCAAGGGATCTATCCCTTGGTTAATAGCTATAATATTACTCATTAAATATTGTAACATAATTTTCCATTACAACACATAACCCCAAAATATATACTTTCTTTTATCTTGATAAAAATAAATCCTATTTTTTAATTTGTGCAAATACAACTAAAATCAAAAATGATAAAATAGAAAAAAACAATCCTATAGAAAGTATAAATTATGTACAAAAAAAAGCCAATAAAACTAGCTAAGTTTTACTGGCTTTTCAATTTAATTTAAATAAAATTAATATTGTAAATTAATTACACGCCCATGTCGTCTATAAGCCATGGTGAGTTTTCATCTTTTCGTATAAGAAAATACCACCAATCATATATCCCACTATCTTGAGGACCCACTCCATCTTTTTTGTACTTTACTTCATACCTAACTTTGTAAATCTTAAGGTTATTTTCTGTTGTTCCGTTTATTTTACCCATTCCGTTATTTAAATAACCTTCCTTAATTTTTTCGTTCTTTTCCTCTTCAATGCTTATTATCTTGGTACTATCCAAATTTTCAAATCCCCAAACTACATTTGGAGCATTAAATCGCTCTGTTAAAGTAGTCAATAAATTATCCTTATTCTTCTCATTCTTATACTTAAAATAATTTTCTACTACAGTTTTAGCAGAATCATCTTTAAAATCGACTGTCCTATTACTTTCTTTTGAGCAACCCACAAGAGTAATAAAAGTTATAATAATAACCATAATCTCACGGGTTAGATTTCCTTTCATAATAATCCTCCAATAAAATTTTATCTATCCCCTATTCTAATACCATTACCAATCAAAGATGAATTTTTTCAGCTAAATGCAATTAAATATTAAAGAACATCTTTAATATTTAATTCGAAATAGGTTAAAATTAAGTGCTTTATTTGGATTGCACAATAAAAAATCGAAAATTCAATCTCTTAAATAATGTGATTTTTTACGCTTATTATTATAGTAAAATAGTTCCCTTTGCCAAAATAGCTACCTCTCCAGACACTAATATTTCTTTTTCAGAAATGCTCATAGAAACCTTAATTTTACTAGGTCTGCCGACAAATCTTCCTTGATTTATTATAATATCATGACCTACATTAAAAATATTATGCTTATATAAATATGCACCTAATGGTCCAGCTGCACTTCCTGTTGCAACATCCTCAACGTTTCCTTGATTATCCCAGGTCCGTCCTTCTATATAATTCACATCAAATATATAAGCAAATTTAGCACCTACTTCTTTTAACATTTCTTCAAATTTAGAACTAATTATTTTTGCATTCTCTATTCCTGAAGTTAATGGTACTAATAAGTATGGTAATCCCGTTGATACAACTTCTATAGGAAATTCTTCGCTTAAATTCTCTTCTGACAAGTTCAATGCATGTACATATTTATTTCTCTTCTCTTTTGAAACTTCACAGAGGAATTCCGCTTTTCCTTGATTCATTTGTACTTCATAATACTCCTCTATCTTTTTTGAATTAACTATAATTGTTTTTTGATTTAATTGAAATGTAATTGCTATATCTTCTTCATTTCTAAAAATATGACTATGAATAGTAGCAGCTGCTCCCAAAATAGGATGCCCCGCAAAATCCAATTCTTCATCTACTGTAAAAATTCTTGCACTAAATATACTATCATCTATTCTTCTCACAAAAATTGTTTCAAATTGCTTAAACTCTTGTGTTAATTTCAACATAAGATTATCCTCTAATTCCTCATTACAAAAAACAACAGTTAATCCATTGCCAGATAAAATTTCATTGCTAAAAACATCAACATGAAAATATTCCATTTTAATTCCTCCTTATATAAAAAATATAATTAACATTTATTTTACCTAAAATTATAACATATAGTGTAAATACCCCATTATTTAAATTTCAAAGAACATCTTTATCATTTACTACGCAAAAGTTCATATTTAATTCCATGTTATTTTTTAGATAAATTGAGATTTATCTCTTTGTTTTGATCATATTTGATATTTTTTCAATGGCGAATCCAATAATTGCTCCGACTATTGTAGTATTAACTGTTATCCATATAGCTCCACTCAAAGAAGATGAAAATGTATATATAAGAGAGGGCAAGGATACCAATAGAGAAATAACAATCCCTTTTAAAAACGAATTTATTTTAAAATCGCATGCAGATATTAACAAACCAATAGCTATCCATGTTGCCCCAGTTGATAAATATACTTTCGTATCAATACCTGCCGCAAACAATAAAAATGTAATATTTATTATTGCTCCGACGATTCCACAGATTATGCCAATAACATATTTGTTTACCTTCATTACAATCTCCTTTCAAATTCCTAAATTCTAATCTACATATTGGAATTTAGTCATTACATTTTATACTCATACTCTACATTCTAACTGACAGTCACATGGTTCTTTTGCTACGTGTTCCTTATTGTATTCCTGTGCTTCTACACATCCCATTGCACGGTAGAACGCTTGGCTCTCTACTGCCGAATGCCCTGAAATATATAGTTTCTGTGCTCCATGCTCTTTTGCCCATATTTTTGCCCGTTGAAACAATTCTTTCCCTATACCTTTTCCTCTCATATCTTCTGAAACGTGAATGTTAGATAAATCTAAATACTCTTTGTTTTTACCAAATAGATTAGGTTCTATCGATACAAAGCCTTTTAAGTCTTTGTTAAAGAATGCTCCAAGTACCAATCCACCAGTTGTCACCGTGTTTTTTAAAGTGATAAACAGCTCAGCGTATTCTTCTTCCGTCCAGTCATCGATAAAAGCAATTTCTTTGATACACCACTTGCCGTCGATTTTTCTCCAACACTTTGTTACCTTTTGATGACGCTGAAAGTGAGAAAATAGTTCCCGATTAATAATTTCTGTATTTATTTTAATATATTTCATATCACCCTCCAAAGTATAAATAATCTTCATCGTCCGAAGATATTCATAATACCGTGCAATATCATTGTTGAGTAACAATTTTTTGTTTTTAATCTGAGGGCACCAAGAACAATACCAAAACACAGACCAGTTATCATCTTCCAAATCATCACATTTGCAACTCCCTTGGTTGTGCGAAAGGCAATTGCGTCTATATATCCCAAATGCCAAACAGTAAAAAGTAATGTTGAAATGATAAATGTCATCCATTCCTTTTTGAAAAGATCATTGAGCCTATTCCACACATAACCTCTGAAAATCATTTCCTCAAATACTGGAGTCACGATGCTACTATATAACATGAGAATTATGGTTTGAATGCTTTTATCACATGTGATGAACGGCGTAGAAATAAGCAAACACCCAAAAATAAAGGTTGCTACAATATAAAATAATCCAAATTTTTCTGGAAATATTGAAAGAGGTGATTTCGATTTCTTTGCTATAAAAATAAGCACAACTGTCAATATCAACATACCAAGCATGGTTGCAACATTATCTGTATAGTTATTTCGTTCAACAAAAAGAAAACCAATTTGTTTCAAGATTATACGTAACAGTTGAATTACAACTAATAGTGTTACGAAGAACGCCGTATTTTTTATGATCTTGATATCATTCAATTTCTATTACTCCTTTCCAAGCAAGAATTATAAAACAATCCTCAACTCAAATTACTCAACAAATTCCTATTTATATATTAGTTTATTAAATAACTATCTCATAAATAACTCCACACCATTATAACATATTCTTCCAGTAACATCTGTTCAATTTTAAAGAATATTTGCATCATACTTTCTGCATATTACAACATAAAAAAATATCGCAAATTCATTTCTGAATTATGCGATATTTTTTATGTTATCTATTTTTAACTTAATAGTATGATATTAAGAATTTTCTCATAAACTGTAATTTCAAATGAAGATTATGCTTATTTTCTGTACTTACGCTTCTCAGTTTTCACAGCATCCACAATCGCATAAACTATAACAAAACCTATTGCAAACCACATCAAAATGTATGGCCACTTCCACAGCGTAAATATGTGCAACGACAAAAGAGCAAAGACCACAGCTAAGCAGGCAAATACAACGGTAACAAGCTTATATTCTGCTTTTTTATCTGCTTTCTCCCTTTCTTCTTTCGAAAGCCATAAATATGAATTTGAAAAAATAGGGCCTCTACATCTTGCTGTAAATGAGACATAAACCACTAAAGCAATAGCAATAAATCCTACAATGCAACCTGAAACAATGCGCCATGTTTCCATATCATCACCTCACAAAGTATAAATTTTCTTCCTATGAAACAGCCAGTCGAATTCCTATTTATATATTCGTTTATTAAACAACTATCTCACAACTTTATATTATTATAACATATTTTCCCAATAATATCTGTTCAATTTTAAATAATATTTGCATCGTACTTTCCACATATTGCAAAATAAAAAATATCGCATAATTCATTTCTGAATTATGCGATATTCTAATACGCTATCTATATTTAACTTAATTATTCCAAATACTTATGAACTACCCTTATGATTCTTCATTCATAATTCCTAACTTATCAAATATTATAAATGCTAAGTTTAAAGCAATTCCAACTACAGCTGCTAGTCCCATTCCTTTTAACTCTACAACACCTATACTTAATTTTATACCACTTAATCCAACCATAAAAATAACTGATGTAAGGATTAAGTTTCTTGATTTTGAAAAGTCTACTTTCTCTTCTATAAAAGTTCTAAGTCCAGATGTAGCTATAGTTCCAAATAATAATAAGCTAACACCACCTACTACTGGAGTCGGTATTGTACTTATTATAGCTGAAAGCTTACCTGAAAACCCTAATATGATTGAAATTATTCCTGCACCACATATTACATATACACTATATACCTTTGTTAGTGCCATAACTCCTATATTTTCACCATATGTAGTAGTTGGTACTGATCCAAACATACCTGAAATCATAGTTGATAATCCATCTCCTAAAAGTGATCTATGAAGTCCAGGATTTTTTGATAAATCTTTACCTACTATGCTACTAGTAACCTTTAAGTGTCCGATATGCTCTGCTATTACTACGAATGTAGCTGGAAGTATAGTTAATATAGCTGTTATATCAAACTTAGCCATTTTTATTTGTGGTACTGTAAAGAACCCTGCATTGCTTATAGAAGTAAAATCTACAAGTCCCATAAAACAAGCTGTTATATAACCAACAACAACTCCTATTAAAATAGGTATTACCTTTAAAAATCCTCTAAGTAATACACTACTTAATATAACTGTTGTAAGAGTAATCATTGATACTATAACCCAAGTTGTGTTAAGTTCTGGTGAATTTGATCCTCCAACTGGGAAACCTGCCATATCAGCTGCTGTACTAGCAAGCTCTAATCCTATTATAGTAACTATTGCCCCCATTGCAGCTGGTGGAAATAATTTATCAATCCAGCCTGTACCTGTATAACCTACAATAATTGCAACTATTGAAAAAACAAGACCTGAAACTACAAAGCCTCCTTGTACAGTTTGAAAACTATAACCTTCACTAAGTAATAAAAATGTTGGAGCTAAAAAAGCAAAACTTGATCCTAAATACGCTGGTATACCTTTCTTTGTTATAAAGGCATAAAGTAAAGTACCAATTCCATTGAAAAATAGTACTGTTGTTGGATCAATATTAAACAAGATAGGTACTAAAATAGATGCGCCAAACATGGCAAATAGATGTTGAATACTTAATGGAATTGCCCTCCCCATTGGAACTTTTTCATTGACATCAACCATTAAAATTTCATTTTCTGACGTTTTTTTCATATTATTGTCTCCCTTCTTAGTTTCTCAGAACTAAATTAAAAGTGTTTTTTCAAATATATCATTTTTTTTATTAAAATACAATATTTTTTTTAGTTTAATAAATAAAAAAGCTTTATATATTTTTACTTCATATATTTATTAACTAACTCATAGCATCTTTCCTTAGTACTTGCTGCTAAGCTCGTTACTCTTTTTAAAGGTGCTATTGTTCCACCTTTGTTAGCATCAGCAGCTGCCTCACTTTTTTCATCTCTAGTCTTAATCCAATTAAGCTCTTCATCTCTTAATTTATCCATTTTTTCTTTTGATAATTGTTTCTCTAATTCAGCATAAGCTTCATTTAACATGTCATCCCACTGTTTAAATTCTTCATTAGCTGCATCAATCATATCTTGAGTTGCAGGACTAGCATATTTTTCTTTTAATGATATTTTTAAATCAGCTTCTAACTTATTTAATTTTTCTAAATATATTTGCTTCGTTGAATATGTGTTGTTATTATCATTTGATGAATCACTTCTATTTTCATTTTCTATCTTTTCTGAAGAAGTTACTACTTTTTCTTCTTTATTAGTTTGTTCTTCCTTTTCACTTAATCCATTACTACATCCCACTAAAAATAATGCGCATGTGCCTAAAATACAAATCTTACTTTTAATAAATTTACTCATAATTCTTCTCCCTTATTTTCATTGTTATTAAATTTATCTCTTTAAAAAATAATATGATGAATATTTTCTTCCGTCATGTCCAATCAATTTATTATCTGTAAGTGAAAAATCAAGTTTCTTTAATGCAGTTATCCTTTTAGTTGCCATATCAATAGCCTTTGTTGCCACCATGTCACAATCAAATAGTGAATATACTTCATCAATAATTAAGTTTAAAATATTTATTATTATTTCTTCTTCTTCATAATCACTTCTTAAATCCAAGCGAAGTAAACCACAATTATTAAAATAATCTTCTGAATCTCTATGAAATAATTCTATTGTGCCTATTACTTCATTTATATCTTTATCAATAATTGACCACCTTACAAATCCCTTACGATCATATTCAAATTTCCAATAATCAATAGCTTCTTTCATTCTTTTTTCAGAAATATAATAAAAATCATCTCCACCACAATTATCACTATTAAATATGGGCACTGCCTTTATGTCAGAATAAACTTTTAATAAATCATTACAATCATCTTCCAAAACTGATCTTAACTTATATCTATCATTTTCAAATTCTGGACAATTAAAATAGACATTACACATAATAATCTCCCTTTCAAATTCCTATTTTTTAACCCACTCTACATATTGGAGTTTCAAACTATATAGTCAATACAATTAAATCTGTTTTTTCATACCGATTATGCCCTTTCAATCCTTTTTTATATTTCCAACACTTAATTGCATCTTCAAGAGATCTGCCCTCATTATTAGCAAAAAAATCTCTAATATAAGTGTTGTATTCAAACTGTCTATCTATGGTTGTTCTTACTTTTTTCTTTTCTTCTAAAATTTGATAATAGGCATCTATTGCCTCTTTATATGTCTTTCCTGTGTTTTCTTTCAACCACTTTTGAAATGTCACAGGGAAAGAAAATGAATCTCCAATTTTTTTCTTAAAAAAGGCTCTGTGCTTTTCTGAACAAACGAAATTATCTTCAATTTTACTTTCTTCTGTTATAGTTTGAACATTAATTACTTTTGTTTTCTTTCTAGATTCTGATTTTCTCTTTTCTCCTGTATCTAAAAAATGTGAAATTCTATCAGTTAATTCAATTTTGCCACCACTTGTTGATAGTCCCTCGTTTCTGCAAAATGTAACAAGCTCTTCTTTCAGATAGTAATACTCTTGAAAAGTTTTACTATTCAAATCTCTATTTAATATTGGTCTTTTAGTCATTCATCTTCTCCTACAAATTCCTATTTTATCTATTAGTTAAATATAAACTACTGCATAATTTAATATAGACAAATGTTATTTTCTTAATATTATAATAACATGATTTTCCATTTGTATCTAAATATTCTTTAAAAGTATTTCTCACTACAAATCTCATATTAATTCACTTATGTATTCACAGAAATAATAAAAGCTATTGTAAACCACATTTTTTATGGTTCACAATAGCTTTGTATATTAAAGGGAACTCCTTCTCACATGCGTTCCAAGGAGTAAGTTCGAATAGCTAAATCATAGATTTAGATTCTCACTTAAGTAGTTACCTTATTTGTTTCTTTAGTAACTACTTGAGCTGAAACCTTTTATGTTAAGGCTCCAGCCTCTGTTTTTATAAGCTTATTTGCTATTATATTATCTATTAATTCTAATATATCTCTAATAGCTACATCTTCTTTTACATATATAACAGAAAGATTGATTTTTTTGCCTAAAATATCTTTAAAAGACATTGCTACTTTTTAATTTGTGCAAATACAGCTGAAATTAAAAACGATAAAATAGAAAAAAACAACCCTATAGAAAGTATCAGTATTAAAAAGCTATTAAATAATATAAGCAATCTAAAAATGAAACTTTTATATGAATAAAAAAGCATTAATATTATGCTAATAAGTATTGATAATAAAAAAATTGTTATTAATCCATCCTTTGAATTTTTTAAATCAGCTTTGCTTAATGTCATATGAGTGCTTACTGAAAATGCTATTATAATAAATATCCAAAATCTCACATTTGTAAAGTTTTCTATAGTAAATATATACTTTAAGCAATTTTTTAAAACATCTATTATGAAGCTAATATATCCTGCTAATGTTGTGAATTCTAAAGAAGCTAGGAAATTACTTATTGTCTTACCTTCTAAAATTCTTATAAAAGTAGTTGGTAACAACAATCTTATAGATAATATTAAAACTATCGCACCTACAAATATTGGAGCTACCCCTATAAAAAAGTTACCTATTCTTTGATAAATGCTCTTTTTATTATAGGAATGCTGAACTTCACCTAAAACACCACTTTCATTTAATTTAAATGAAAATAGCTTAACCTTGTCCACCTTATGAAGAAATATAATGCACATTATATAGTGACTAAGCTCATGTACAGTAGTTCCAATAAAATTTGTTGCAATTATTCCCTTTTTCCCAAAGGTCTTTAATAAATTAATATTTGTTTTTCCTTGAATATAACCAATTAAGAATCCAAAGACTAAGAAGCTTCCTACAATACTTAATGTTAGAATTAAGCTTAATTTTATAATATTTAATATCATATTTTATCTTTAGTGAAGGAATGTATCGCAAGTAACAATCCTCACTAACTCTCCTTTTCTTATATTATTTTTCTATAACTTCATTTATTAGGCTTGTATGATATTGTGCATCTAATGGGCCTGTTGTTTTACCGTTATTTTCTAAAACTATTATTGTTGTATCATTACTTACATTATATTCTGTATTTGAACTAAATCCGTCTATACATCCACTATGTCTTATAATATTATCATGTATAAAAAGTCCATACCCATAACAATCAACAGGAGTTGTCATTTCCTTATAAGATTTTTCTGACACTATGTTACCTTTATGTAACATTCTACTCCAACGGAACATATCAAAAATATTAGCATGAATATCTCCAGCTGCATAAGTAAATTTAGGGTTAGCTGCTATTTCTCCTGACACATCGCTTCCATGACCTTTAGCATCTAAATTCTCCATTTCCATACTACTAGTTGTCATTTTAGCAGGCTTAAATATATATTTATTTATATAATCTTCATAAGACAAACCACTGGCTTCTTCAATAATTAATCCAAGTAAGTAATAATTTGTATTGCTGTAGTCGTAGGCTTCACCTGGTTCAAAGTATAACTCTGTTAGATATAGATTTTTTAATATCAAATCCTTCGACCATCTCTTATCTTCAACATATTTATCAAAATAGCTACTATTTTCATAATCTTTAAGAATTTTTAAAGTCTCTTCATCTTTCATGAATACATCTATTTCATTAAGATAATCAGGAATTCCTGATCTCATTTGCAATAAATTCTTTACAGTAATCTTATTTCCATACTTATACTTTGGAAAATACTTATCTATTGTATCATCAAGATTAATTTTATTTTGTTCAACTAATTGCATTACTGCTGCTGCCGTAAATTGTTTTGTATTTGAGGCAATAGAAAATCGTGTTGTCAACTTATTTTCTCTCTTATCATCAGCATCTGCATATCCATATGCCTTAGCAAATTTAATATTATCTCCCTCTGCAACAAGTGCTACTCCTTGAAATCTATTATTAGCTGCCTCTTCATCTAAAAATTTTTCTAAATCTTCATATCCTGGCTCAACAACTTTTTCAATATTTGCTTCGACATTTTCTTTAGTTTGTTCTTTTTCTTTAATATCCCCCTGAGCACTTACATTCTTTGTGTTATCTACAGATCTTTTGCTACATGCAGATAAAGTTAACATACAACTACAAATAAGTGCTGTTCCTAATAATAAATATCTCTTCTTCATAATTCCCCCGTTAGATTTTTTCTCTCCATACTATTTTAACACTTGTTCTTAATAATATAAAGTTAACAATTTCGGGTAGCAATGATATACTTTGTTTATTTCGTTAAATTAAGGCATCTGAAAATAAATAATAAGTCAAAGATGGGAAGTATATTTTGAGTTAGACAAGGAAACAGGTTCCACAGATAGTAGCACTATCTAAGGGTTCTGTTGACGCAGTATAACACAAAATAGACGAGCATTCTGACTTATTTATTTTTTGAAGATGCCTAACTTAAAAAAATGTTTTATCAATTTTATAACCTCATTATGCAAATAAAAGAAGATACTAACTCACGCTAGCATCTTCTGATTATAAATCTTTGCTCTTCATTTTATTTAATTCTAATTCTTTCTTTTCTTTAATCTTTTTTCTTCCCTCTTCCCATATAGAAAGTTGTATAACTATAAGTATAATGAATGGGGATAAATTTCTTATACTAAATTCTATTTTTCCAAGATTAAATACTCCTATTGCAAATAGTAATGATATTATTGGCAAAATACCTCCTAATATCCAATTTTCACGTTTGCTTAATATATTTTGTATAATTAACATAACTGTACCAGCTCCAAATGCTATAATAAGCTCCATTGAATCATTCATTTTTATTCTCCTTACATTCCTCATTATATTTCTCTATAATTAACTTAGCAGTTTCAATATCAATCTTTGATTCAACTGCTAACCCCTTAATAAATGTTTGAAATGGCTCCTCCTCACTTTTATCATTTAATTCTATCTTTTGAATAAGTTTATCTAATCTTAATCTTACAGTTGGGTACGAAACATCATATAATTTTGCAATCTCCTTTAAAGAACCTGATTTTAATGCAAAATTTTTTAAAAACCCCAAATCTTCCTTTTCTAAAGCAAATACCCATTTAGGAATTTTATCAATATCCATTTCAAGCCTCCTTTCTTTAATAATGTTAAGTATAACATTAATTTTATTAAAGTCAATATTAATTTATTTTTAAATTTTATTAATAAAATTTAATTTAAGACAGCTAAAAAGTAGCTAAAAGTCAATGATTTTCAGAGTTTATTTAATTAAAAATACTTCATGTCAACTGAAGTAAATTCTTCAATATAACATTTACATAATCTAGCCTTTAGCACCGCATATTTCAGAAATTTAATTTATAATTAATTATAGTTAAATAATTTAACCAAAAACATTATTCAATATAATGCAATATTGACAATTTATGGAAATAATAGTATTGTTAAATATGTACCAATCATTTATTTTTAATTACAATTACTACTTGTTTTACTTATAAGAAAATATGAATAGTATTTTTAAAATATTTAGGATGGAGGATTGTTATGTTTAAGAAAAATGGAAAAGGGTCTATATTATTACTTGCAACTCTATTAATAATGTGTGTTAGTGCATTGGTAATAGGTTGTAATGCAAAACCAAATGATGAAAAAGCAAATAACACTGAAAAAATTACAAGCAATGAAGGTTCTGTTACAAATGACTGGAGAAAAGAATCATATATAAATGGTATTCTTTATCAATTATCAGCCGAAGTTAAAGGTTTACAATATCAGGCATATAAACTTGCAAGAGTACAACTTGATAAAAGAATTGCTGAAAGAGAAGCTGGTACGTATAAAAAACCAATTGCTATAATTTCAGATATTGATGATACACTTGCCTCAGACTGTAATTACATTGCTGGAATTGTGATGCAGGATGAAAAATGGGACAACGGACCTTGGAATGGTTATTATGATTCAATCGCTTCAACTTCAAACGTTGCAATCCCAGGTGCTGTTGAATTTATGAACTATGCAGCTGATAATGGAGTAGAAACATTTTATATTACTAACAGAGAGCATGATCAGCTTGATTTATCAGTAGCTCAGCTTCAACGTTTAGGTTTCCCTAATGCTGATAAAGAACATATACAAGTTTGTAATGAAAGTGGATCTTCAGATAAAACAGAAAGAAGAGAAAATATCCTTAAGGATTATGAAGTTGTTATGTATTTAGGAGATAATATTGGTGACTTCACAGAAGATTTTTCAAGAGAATTAGGTACAGTAAAGAGAACCGAACTTGCTTCTGACCCTAAATATAAAGATCTTTGGGGAGATAAATGGATAGTACTACCAAATGCAACTTATGGAAACTATGTTGACGCAGTATGGAATAATAAAAAAGATTTAACTGAAGCTGAAAAAGTCCAAGCTATTAAAGAAATCTTAAATAATTATAGTTATACAAACACTGATAAATATGAACAATGGTATAAACTTGGAAATTAAATTACTTAAATCATAGTTTCATCTAAAGTAGTATTGTAGTAATAATATTTGATTTAAGGATCTAAAAGCTCATATGTAGTTAAAAAATTTACATATGAGCTTTTAGATCTTACATTTCTTCTTCTAAAATTTGAACCTTTAATATTTGTTCTTAATAATATATAGATGGATGTTAAAATATACCCTACAGAATAGACTTTTAATCTGCTACTGCGACAGCCCCATTTAAAATAAACCATATATTATTCGTAATGTTATTTATATATGACTCTTCTTTGATTTCTTAATTCTGTTAATAAAGGTTTTTAAAAGTGAAACCAATATAGATACAACTCCTCCTAAGGCGAAGAATAGTTGTATATTGCCTGTGAATAAACCAACCAATACTCCAAGTCCTACTCCATAAGCTAAAAACATAGCTAAAACTTGTATTTCTTCATCTGACAAAAATAACCTACCATTCCACTTCATCTCTAAAACACTTCCTTTATCTTCAATATCTTTATTGCCTTATCCTTACTTTATGCCACTATATCATTATCATCCTTATTAGTAGGAGTACCTAATAAATAGGGACCATCAGTATTACTGGATCTTTATAATTAAATGTAATATCTTTCCTAATAGCAAAATTCTCAATAGTAGCAACTGGAAGGCATTGTTGAATGATAATAATAACTTCTTTTAATAATAAACTAATAAAATCTTTAAGCTATAACAAGTTTCCCACTCTTCAGTTTAAGTTTAACATCTGATTGATCTGCTACGTCGTTTGAATGTGTAACAACAATAATACATTTGTTGTTTTCATGAGCTAAAGCTTTAAATAGTTTTATTATCTCAATAGCTGTGTCATGGTCAAGATTTCCTGTAGGTTCATCGGCAAAAATTATATCTCCTTCTGTGGCTAATGCACGAGCTATGGCAACCCTCTGCTGTTGTCCACCACTTATCTTTAATACGCTCCTTTTAATCTCTTCTCTTGTTAATCCAGTTTTTTCTAATAAAGCAGAAGCTTTTTGTTTTCTGTTTTCTATTTTATTTTTAGTTATTTCCATTGCTGTTACAACATTTTGTAAAGATGTCATATATGGTATAAGATTATAGGATTGAAATACTATGCCTATGTTCTTATTTCTAAAGTTATTTAAGCCTAAAGTATTAATATTTTTACCATAATATAGTATTTCTCCAGATTTAGGTGTGTCTAAGCCGCTAATTAAGGAAAGAAGTGTTGTTTTACCTGACCCAGAGGAGCCTAATATAGTATAAAACTTTCCTTTCTCAAAGCTGAAATCAACATTATTTAAAATAGATATTTTTTTTGAAGCATCTTGATAATGATAACTTATATTTTTTAATTCTAATATTGCATTCATTTCTATACCTCCTTATTCATTCTTTAAAAGAATTGTTTTAGGGTTGAATCTAAGTATTAATACTGTTGGAACCGTTGTAGCTAAAATTACAATTAGAAATCCTATTAAATATAATTTTTGAAGGTCGCTTGAACTTACGCCAACATCAATTGTGTCTATGGCATCAACCTTTTCGTTCATTGTTCCCCCAGGCCCAACCATCACTATTCCTGAGTTTGAAGGTTGCGGACTTTTTTCTTTTTCAGAGACCTTCATTTCATTCTGTAATAGATTAGTCCCTATTTTCTGTGCTACTGCATTTCCTGTAAATGTTGATATACTAAAAGCTATACAAGCAACAATCATGATTTCTACTAATAATTGACTAATAATTTTAAGTCTACTTTCTCCCATAGACATTAATACACCAATTTCGTACCTTCTATCCTTAAGTGATAAAATTATTATAAGTGATAGAATTATTGCACCTGCAATGGCAACTATAATAACCATTGTTTCTGAAAATGATCCAACATTTTCAATAGGTCCCATCATCTGTTTATACAAAGAGTCCTTTGCATCTAATTTATAATTTTCTAAATTGATACCTGAAGCTTTTACATCATTTTTAAAGCTTTCAATGTTCATAGGATCATCCATGTAATATATAGCATTTTCAATAGTATCTGCTTCTCCTCCAGACGAGGAAGAATTCAATTGTGCTGTAACAGAAATAGGCACATATATTTTATTATAGGGACTTAAAAATGTCATCGCATCCATCATAGGATTTGATTCAATTTTTTCAGCTGTATATATTCCTACCACTTCTAATTCTAAAGTATTTTTTCCTTCTAAGTTTTTTACTTTTAT
Organism: Clostridium sp. CTA-7; assembly: GCF_054768095.1. Classification (NCBI taxonomy): domain Bacteria; kingdom Bacillati; phylum Bacillota; class Clostridia; order Eubacteriales; family Clostridiaceae; genus Clostridium; species Clostridium sp. CTA-7. The sequence goes on from NZ_BAAAAV010000003.1 coordinate 158,944, forward strand.
TTTGTCACCAATCTTTAACTTATTTTCATCTGCTAGTTTTTTCTCTATAACGGCTACATTTTTTCCTTGATCGCTCTCTGTTAAGTTTCTTCCTTCAATCAGCTTACTTTTTCCCTCAGTAAAGTCAGGAGAAAGTTCTGTATATAAATTGCCTTCTAATGATACATCCGGCTGAGCCATATCTTCGGGACCACTAAATGATGATATCACAGAGGAATTCTTATCATCCTTCTTATCATCTTGTTCTTTCACAACAGGTTTAAAACCTTCTGCTGTAGCCAATCCTGAGGATGAGTAATTATATGCTTTGACATGCTCTAAATCCTTTAATTTATCTGCGTCCTTAATAGTTAGTGGAGTTATGTCCAGTTTACCACCTTTATTACCTGATTTAGCCATTGCTTTTTCAAAATCAACGCTAAGAGATACAGCACCACCAAGTTTTTTTCTAGCAAGCTCGCCTGATTTAACAGTAGCAGATCGTATTGCTAAACCAGCAAGAACCATATTGGCTATAACACTTAAAATTACAATTAATATTATAGTTTTCATCCTTCTTTTAGTAACACTTAATATTGCTCTTTTTATGAAGTTCATTATTATTCCTCCTATTTTTAATCTTTAGGCATCTGAAAATAAATAATAAGTCAACGATGGGAAGTATATTTTGAGTTAGACAAGGAAATAGGTTCCGCAGATAGTAGCACTATCTAAGGGTTCTGTCGACGCAGTATAACACAAAATAGATGAGCATTCTGACTTATTTATTTTTTGAAGATGCCTTATTACATTATTAATTGTAAATTTGTATTGTGTAGTTACTGTGAAGTCTAAGTGTTTTTAAAATGAAAAAGTTCACCTATGTAAATTTTGCTTATTCCGTCGCTTTGCTCCAAGTCAACGCAAAATTACATAGGTGAACTTCAAAACTGAAGGATGGAAATTATAAAAAGTTATTCACAGGGTAAACTTTTTATAATTTCCTAAAGAATGAAAAAAACAGAAGCTTAATTGCTTCTGTTAAATATAATTTTAAAACAAACTCCTAAATCGGTATTGCCCATTTTATACTCTATTCCATGAGCTTCAAATATGGTCTTTACAATATATAACCCTAACCCAGTACCTCCAGTACTTCTGCTTCTAGATTTTTCTATACGATAAAAAGGATTAAAGAGCTTTTCAAATTCAGTTTCATCTATATGTATCCCTGTATTTTCAACAGTTAACACTACCTCATCTTTTTCTACCCACAATTTTATAAAGACCTTCTCATTTCCTGCTGTGTGTATAATAGAATTATTAATAATATTAGATATTGCCTTTTTAATTAGTTTTTCATCTACCCGAACATAAGCCTCCTCAGATATTTCTAGATTTAAACTTATATACTTTTCATTTGCAATATAAATAAGTTTTTCAATACAATTATTAACTAGATATGATAGATTTATTTCAGTGTATTGTGGTTTAAACCCATGATCTTCAAGTTTTGATACTTCCAGTATTTCTCTAACCATTAATTCCATATCATTCAAGACTACTAAGGCTCTATTCATATATTTATCTCTATCCCTATAAGCTCCAATATTTCCAAGCATACCTTCAAGTTGCCCCTTTATTATTGTAATAGGTGTTTTTAATTCATGTGAAATTGTAGCAGTAAATTCTCTTCTTTTTCTTTCAATTTCCCGTTCTCTTTCAATGTCATCCAAAAGCTTTAAATTAGTATTTTTGAGTTCATTCATAGTATACTGTAAATTAGAAGCTAATTCATTTAAGCTTAAGGCAATTTCCCCTATTTCATCCTCACTATTTACCTCACAGCTTTTTTCAAAATCTAAAGCAGCTAGATGTTTAGCTGCGTTATTTATTTTAAGTAATGGCTTAGTAATTATTTTTGAATATATAAAGGCTCCAACAACTGATATAATAAGGACTACAAGGCCAATTAATGGTAGCAAATTAAAAATAACCTTTGAAGCTTCATCTATTGGCTGAAGTGGTACTACAACATTCATAGTATAGCTTCCATTATTATTTAAAAAAGTTAGCTGTCTTGAAACCATATAGGTAGAAGGAGATATACTATTACCCGAAATTACAATGCTACCTGTTTGGAATGTATCCATGGATTGAGACGTATTATCTATAATACCTTGATCTAATGTAGACATTTCTATCATATTAAATGGTAAGTATACAAGCCTTCCTAGACTATCCTGTATAGTCAAACTAACAGTATATTTAACACTGAACTCATCAAAGTATTTTTTAGCGTCATTAATTGAAAGCTTTGAAACAGTGTTTTCTAGTTTATTCAATCCTGTTTCAATAGTACTTTGTTTATATTTATAATAATAGCTTGGTAGTAAAAAATATAATATTAAATAGATGCATAAAGTTGATATTATTAGTAAAACAGATGTAATTTTAAAGATTTTAAAAGTAATACTTTTTTTTGTACTATTTTTCAAGTTTATAGCCAACACCTCTAATCGTTTTAATATAATCAACCTTTAACTTGCACCTTAAGTTTTTAATATGAGTGTCAATAACCCTAGCATCCCCATAAAAATCATAGCCCCAAAGTTGATTTAATAGCATTTCTCTTGTTAAAATCTTGCCTTTATTTTTAATAAAAATTTTTAGCATATCAAACTCTTTAGCTGTAAGTTCAATCTCTTCTTCACCTACCCACACCTTAAAGCAGCTAGCATCTAGTATAATATTTTCAAATCTAAATTTAACATCATCATCTACTGCTTTTGTTCTCCTAAGTACTGCTTCAACTCTTTTAATTAAAAGATTAACTGAAAAAGGTTTCGTTATATAGTCATCTACTTTTAATTCAAAACCTTTTATTTGATCTTGTTCCTCTTCTAAAGCAGTTAACATTATTATTGGTATCTTAGATGTCTTTCTAATAATTTCGCATACAACAAAGCCATCAATTTTCGGAATCATAATATCAAGAATCACCAAATCAAATTTACCTGAATTAAATTTCTCAATACCTTTTAATCCATCCTCAGCCACTTCAACAACATAGCCACTTTCACATAAAAACTCATGTAATATTTCTTGTATATCTAAATCATCTTCAATTACAAGTATACTTTCATTCATTTTTTCACCTTCCTATCTTAATTATTATAAAATATAATTGTGTTTTTTCTGTGAAGTTAGAGATTTTAATATTACACATAAAAATACCGTATATATTAACTTTTAAAGCTACTATGTACGGCAAAACAAACTATGTATTACTTATGTAGTTTTTTAATTCAATCATAGATTTCTATTCTCTACACTATTTTTAATATATTAATAATATCAAAAATTTTATATTTGTACAATTAAGCATAGAAAGATATTGCAAACAAAAAAAATAAGTATCCAAACTCCATTTAGACCTTCTCCCTAGTTGTTATATTTAAAATACTTTTGCACAATCTATTTTGTATATTTTAGCTTTGCTTTCTCAAATTTTACTCCAGATAATAAGAATAATATCCCTGAAAGGAATAATGCAAGTCCTAAACCTATATAAAAGCTTCCAAGATATATAGGATTTACTATACCAGAATTTCTTAATAATATTCCGAATGTTATCATAAATGCCATAATTAAATATGATTTAAAATCAAAAAATGAAAAAACACAGTGTTTACCTAAAGTACTATTAATTATTCTCACCATATGCTTCTTTACCATTTTGCTAAATATAAAATTATAAAAAATAAAGAAAACTATAGAAGAAATAATTAAAAATGGAATTGGATTTTTCGCATTTCTAAATAGATCTTCAACACCAAGATTTAATACATTACCTCCAGCAATCCCCCATAAAGCTCCTCCTAGTATAAAAAGTGTTCTTTTATTAGCTTTTATCTCAAATTTTTCTAATAGTTCCATTACTATCATCTCCGTTCGTAAATAATTAGTTCCTATGCAAACTATTTTATTACTTTTTATATAAATAGTCAATATATTTTATACTAGCACCAAATGAATTTTTAAATCTAACATGACTTTCGTCTTCTACATCAATTTTCTCAAACTTATAGTCTTCACAATTGTATTTTTTATTAATCCACTTTGAAACTAAAAGCGAGGTTGTAATTATATCTAACAGCCTCGCTTTTTTACTATTAAATTATTTTAACAAACTATGATTTCTTTAATTATATATTCTCAGCTATAATTTTCTTGTATGCTTTTGTATCAGTATATATTTCATCTTTAATAGGATTAATCTTATTTTTAAATATTTTTCTAAATTGATAAATAACAAGGGCTACATTTGCTATTAATGATAGTAGACTAACTACAAAAAAGACTGTAGGATTATGTGTAGTTGACACTGGAGCAATCTTATCTGCAAATTGAGGTACTGTTAATGAAAACATTGCCCAAAAGGCTAAAGTATGTGCTCTATGCTGTAGCCATGCCCCTTTTTTAATAACGATTGCTGGTATTGTACATGAAATTAATAATGCTAGTCCACAATAGAAGGAATGATCAGCTATACAATTATAGGTATATGCAAAATTCCATAAATCATAGGCAATAATCCATGGCCATATCATATCTGGCCATATCATATCTTGTGTTTTATCCTTTGACACATATATTCCAAGCCATCCACAAATAGCAATAATATTAAGCATTCCCGCAATACCATTCATAATATTCCAAGGGCCAGACATAACCCAAAGATTATTTATATATGTGCCTTCCCATGCACCATATGAAAAACATTGAAAGTCACGTATTACAGCTTCCATGATATTAATAGCTAAAATTAATGGTGGAAACAATAACATCCATTTCTTTTTTGCTAAGGAAGGTATATATCTAATAGCCATAAAGCCTAAACACCCAGCTAAGGCCGAATAAGCTTTTACCCAGTTAAACCAATTTCCAGTTCCATATTCATTTCCTGGTGCTGCTGTTTGAGGCCATACAAAAATAGTTAATATTGTTGGAACTACTAAAAACAATATTATTCCTGCCCACTTCTTAGAACGAGCAAGTTCATTAAATGCCATTAGTGAAAATAATACAAAAAACCAAATTCCCCAGCCTGTAAAACTTGTAACTTCATATAAAATTCCCATTTTAATTCCTCCAAAATTCTAACTTCTATTTAATTTATTAATTACTAATAGAAATTAGAACAAAAAGTTACTTTCATATCAATATTTTCTGCTTACAGAGCCTAATAAAAAAGTGGACATATGTAAGTTTACTTATTCCGTCGATCCGCTCCAAGTCAACGCAAACTTACATATGTCCACTTACAAACTGAAGGTAAGGAAAGTATAAATTAAATCTACTTCTTCACTCTCAATTACTAAAAGCCTTATATAATCATCTTTTCAAACTTTTATACTTTCCTAGAAATTATAAAATTAATTATATCTACAATTCTATCACTTAAATTAGGATATTCTTGTTTTATTAAATTTTTTACATCTTCTGCTGAAGTATCTAATGGTAGTGTATTTATTCCTTCTACCTTATTTCCTATAGCTATATTAGCCTTTGCATAGTCTCCTATTGCTATGTCTGATGCTATAGCTCCTGCACCTACTGCATATTTTCCTATTGATACTGCACCAAGGGAAAAAATCCCTATAGCTATTGCCCCAATTGAAAAAGTTCCTAAAGAAATAACACCTACTGCTAATAATAATCCTATTGATAAAAGAGCCAACGTAATTAATCCAATAGATAAAAAACCAAAACTTAAAATCCCAAAAGATATAAAACCTACTGATATTATTCCATATGATATATTTCCTACTGAAACTATACCTTTTGCCTTCTTAAAACCTCTTCCAATATTAATGTGAACAAGTGGTAATCCAAATAATATTCTCTTACTTTTATATTCATATTCCACTGAAGACCTTCTATTTATATTAATAACTACCTGTGTTTTTTTATCATCTACTTTTTCTTCTTCCCGTTCTTCTCTATTATTTATTTCATTACTTTGTAAAATATCAAATTCATCACTATCTTTAACTAAACTATCAATAGTTACATTATATAGTTCAGCTATTGCTATTAACTTCTTCAAATCTGGTATTGATTGTCCTAACTCCCATTTTGAAATTGCTTGTCTTGATACCCCTAATTTCTCTGCTAATTCTTCTTGAGATAGTCTATTATTATTTCTTAATAATTGTAATTTTTCAGCTAAACTCAATTACTTCACCTCCATAAAAAAATTATACATAATTACCATATTTTAATCTACCAACTATCAGTTTCTTTTTGTCAACCATCAGTTGCACCTCTGTATTTACAAGTATTCATCTGTGGTTAATAAAATTTTAATGCATATTTTTTATATTAGCTTCACATTCTCAATCTACTTATTATATTGTTTGCTTTAATTATTTGAAGTGACCTTTTTTAATTTCCCTTAAAGCCTTCTTAGACCCTCTCTCTATGTCCTTATTAAGTTTTCTTTGCTTATAAGCAACAAATAATTGATTTAAGTCATATCCCTCTGGATATAGTTCTGAGGCTTTAATTTCTAACTTTAATCTCTTATAATTTACCTCAACAAACTCTTTGTTAAATAAAATAATTACATTATTATACTTATCCTTTTCTTTATAAACAATGGCACTTTCATTCTTATCTAGCCAAAGAACCTTATCTCCTACAGCAAATTCATAATATTCTACGCTTTCCTCTTCAACTTCCTTTTTCTTATTAACTTTGCTATCCTTTATTAGTTCATAATTATAGTTCTTACTTTCTATATATCTTCTAGTTTTTTCAATTATATTATCTAAAATCCCCATTTTCTTTGATATATAAAGAGCATTACTATCTCCTGTCTTTCCTATATTAAGCTTATATAAAGGTTCTAAGGTTTCCTTTTTAAACTCCATTGCTGCATTTTCAAAGTCTGGATGTTGCTCTGAAAAGTTTTTAATTTCTCCATAGTGAGTTGTTGCTACTGTTATGCATCCCTTATGATACAATTCCTCTAAGATAGCTATTGCTAAAGCTGCTCCCTCATTTGGCTCTGTTCCACTACCAATTTCATCAAATAATAATAATGTTGATTTATTGCTTTCTTTTATTATATAAGCTAAGTTTTTTACATGAGATGAAAAAGTGCTTAAAGCATTTTCTACACTTTGATTATCACCTATATCTACAAATATCTTATTAAATATAGAGATTTCTGTACCTTCTTTAGCTTTTATATGAAAGCCTGATTGTGTTGCAAGAGTTAACATTCCCAAAGTTTTTAATACTACTGTTTTTCCTCCTGCATTTGGCCCTGTTATAATTAATGATCTATAATTCTTTCCTATTTCAAAATCTAATGGTACTCCATTTTTAATTAAAGGATAGCTTCCTTTAACTACTTTTATATAACCATGCTCATTTATCTTAGGCTTTATACCGTCTATATCTTTACTATACTTTGCTTTTGCCCAAATCATATCATACTCTGATATTACCTCAACATTAATTTTAATTTCTTTTATTTTTTCATATAACATTTCTGTTAAAGTAGCTAATATTTTATATTCCTCTATAGACTCTTCAGCTTTTAAAATTGCTAGTTCAGAAGTGTATTTACCTACTACATTTGGCTCTATAAATACGGTATTACCCTTTAATGATGTTTCAATAATTGCACCTTCAACTTGATTTTTAAAGGCAGCTTTTATAGGAATAGTATATCTGCCATTTCTTTGACTTATAAAAAACTCTTGTATATATTGTTTATTTTCAGAATTTTTTAAGAATCTTTCAAGTCTCTCTTTTATTTTCCCTTCACATATATCAATGTGCCTTCTTATTTTTTTAAGCTCCTTTGAAGCATTGGAATCTATTCTATTTCCTACTATTGATATATTTATTTCCTCTTCTATATAGCTTAAATCTGTTATATTATTGCTATATAAACTTAAAGTAGGGGCATAACCTTCTTTATCCTTCATAAATACTTTAAGCTTTCTGCAACCTCTTAAAAAGTTTGCCATCATACTTAAATCCTCTGGATCTAATGAGGCACCCTTCTCCATTTTATCTATAAGTGGACTTACATTAAATATTCCATCAAAAGGTATATTGTATGAAGCATCTAAAAGTGTTCTTCCCTCAGAGGTTTCATCCAATCTTCTATTTACTACCTTTATATTAGTACTTGGTTCTAATTTATCTATTATTGATTTCCCTAAGCCACTAGCACAATATCCTTTAACTATTTCCTTTAATTGATTATAATGCAATTTTTCTAATGTTGTATTATCCATTTGTAAATTCCTTCCTTAACTTTATTCAAGTCAACGAAACATAGACAGACTTCATTTTGAATTTATTATAAAATAAAAAAAGCTATGGATACTCCACAGCTTAAATCGCAACATAAGTAAGGGTAATACCCCCAAAGTAGTTTCGTGGACTCGTATCTTCAAATAGTGATTAATTCCATAACAAATAAAGGTCTTTTACACCTTAATTTTTTAGAATTAATATTAAGTTACTATTTTAGATACTAAACACTCACAAAAATACCTCTCTTTATTTGAAATCTATCTATTAAACATTATATATAAAAATGTATATTTTATCAACTTTATTTTAGGATATATTTATTTATTATACTGTTATTTTCATTATAATAAATAAAACCATATAATTGAAGTTTTCCCAGCTCCGTTAACTCCTAAAAAGTTGTAAAGGTTGGCATATTATTTACCTATAATTTTTACTCGCTCTTTTTGTAATACTAATTAAGAGTAATTGTATTACTGATATAAATACAATTACTAATGCAACAAATACATATAATATTTCATTTTCACTCTTTGGTAAATCATCTCTAAAAAATCTTGCAATCTTTGCATCTGAATATTTAACATCAATTATTGTACTTTTTTCTTCACCGCCATCTGGTGAAACAATTTTACCATGAACTACGTAATTTCCCAATAATACTGGATCATTTACCACTCCATATGGTAAGTTTCCTTTTAATTCAATATAATGTGGATCTATATCTTTATCTGGATACTTTTCCTTTAATATCTTTTTAAGTTTAGCTTTATCCTCACCTACTTTAAAAACTGGTCCTGTATTTCCTGAAGCTCTTTCAACTTTTATACTAATATCTTCACTTGTTAAAGGAACCTTTGGCGTTATCCTCATTGGAATGAAATAGAATGCTAGTACTCCTATACTAATGAATAACATAATAATTAAAACTATTTTTATCTTTTTCATTTTAATTCTCCATCCCTTTCATTTCCACATAAATGTATTATTTAACCAATTAGGTATACTTCTATTCTTCCATATTACTATTCCATTATCAATAATAATTAATAATAGAAATATTTTTCCCAATACTTTCTAAAGAAAGCTATTTATATAATATACCAAATTTAATGAACAATAAAAGTTACCTATCAAATTTTATTATTCCTTTCTCTTTATATGCATAATTATTAAAAGAAGATCTAATGATTATTGTTTGTATCCCATCTGCTTTAAGTTCCCCTAATTAAACCTTTAATTAATGTAAAAAAAATATTATACTTAAGTAAGTGTACAAATCTTTGATTTGACTTTCAGAAACTTAATAATTGAAATGAATATTACAATTAGTTTGATTATAATTAATACCTACAAATAAAAAAAGACTAGATTGAGGAGTTTATATATGAGAAAAAAAGATATACTTGAGTTAAAAAGACGCTTAAAAAAAGATCATTGTACCTTCACTAAAATGTGTGGTTGCTATGTTAATGGAGAAAAACATATTATTTTAAAATTTAGAGAAACATTTCTTAATTTAGATGAGGATGAATACTTTAAATACTTAGAAATTGCTAAAAAAGTACTGTCTGGAACTATTGGAAATAATATTTTAGAGCTTAACTTTCCAATTAATGAAGATCTTATAAATGAAAGACAAATTTCTCTTATGCAGCTTAAAAACAGTCAATTAAAGGATGATGCTCTTCTTGATGATTTTTATGAATCAATTATAGATAATTACGATTATACTGGTAACTTTTTAATACTTGTTTTTCATGACGCTTATGATGTTATTACTAAAACTAAAGATAATGCAAAGATAGATGAATCTGAAGAAGTATATGAATATGTTTTGTGTGCAATATGTCCCGTTTCACTTTCAGAGCCTGGTCTTAGATACTTTGAAGAAGAAAACAAAATAAAAGCACGTATTAGAGATTGGGTGGTTGATGCTCCAACTAATGGCTTTGTGTTTCCTGCTTTTATTGATAGAAGTTCAGATGTTAACTCTATTATGTATTACACAAAAAATGCAAAGGATACACATCCTGAATTAATGGAAAATGCTTTAGGTTGTTATTCAAAACAAACTGCTACTATACAGAAAGAAACATTCCAATCAATTATTAAAGATTCTTTTAGTGCTGATGAAAAGAAGGCTGATAAAATTTTTATGGAAGTGCAAGAAAATCTAAATACTATGATAGAAGAATACAATTGTATATATGATGATACAGATTGTGAACCTATAACTTTAACTAAGAATGATATACAAAACCTTTTAATAGATAGTGGAGTTACTGAAGAAATTACTAGTAAGATTGAAAAATCCTATGTAGAAACCTTTGGTGATGACCTTCCTCTAGTAGAAAATTTAATTGATGCAAAAGCACTTAAAGCAAGTGAACAAAGAAAAAAGGAAGAACGCCTTGAGAAACAAGTAGAAATACTTCAGACTAAACTTGATCAAGTTAAACAAGAGGCTGCTGTAGATAATGAAGCTCTTCTATCTACAGAAAGTAATTATGATAATCCAGCAAATAATGATGATAGTTTAGAAGGTACTAATGATAATATGATTTTAGAAGAAGTTTCTGAAACTGATTCAGAAGAAACTTTAGAAACTAACTTAGAGAAAGTTGAAGATATAAATTCAGAGGATAATAATACTACTACTGATTATGATGTTATACTTCAAGTAAAACCTGAAAAAATACCTCAAATAAAATCTCAAATAATTGATGGCCAAAAATGCATAGTTATTCCTATTAATGAGGATGAACAAACTACAGTTAATGGCTTAGATGACTTGATTTAAGAAATATAAAATAGCAAACTTAAAGATAAAGTTTGCTATTTTCTTTACTATTTCTTATTTATTAAACTTTAATCGCAATATATATTACATCATTTTCCATATTGCTGTTATAAGAGTTATATCTTTTACACTTATTTTCATCATAATAAACTTTATAAATTAATAATGAGGTTGTATTTTCCTAGTATTCATATAGAACTTTATGGCAAAGAGAAAAAGCACCAATCCAACTGAACTTCCTCTATCAAGTATACATAGGACAGTTCAACTCAGATTGTGCTTCTCTATTAATAAAATTTATTTAATTACTTTTACATCAGCTCCCTGTTTTTCTACAGAATAATAATCCTCCAATGAGTATTACAGGAAAAATAGCTGCTGCCAAAATCCCTTTTTTCAAGTCATTATTCAGGCTTTCCGAAACAAATCCAACAAAGCTTGGTCCTGCCGAGCATCCCAGATCTCCTGCTAAAGCAAGCAAGGCGAACATTGCTGTTCCTCCCCCTTTAATTCTGGCAAACGATATACTAAATACTCCTGGCCACATAATACCTACTGACAACCCACTTAGAGCACATCCAATTAATCCCCATATTGGAGATGGTGAAAGAGAAACCATTAAATAACTTATAAAACATAAGCCTCCACTTAGCATCATAAATTTCTGCAATTCTATTTTATTGCTGAATTTTGCATAAAATACCCTGGCACTTCCCATAAGAATAGCAAATGTACATGGTCCTGCCAAATCACCTATTGTTTTAGACACACCAAGTCCAGCTTCTGCAAAAGCAGATGCCCACTGACTAATGGATTGTTCACATGCTCCTGCACATATCATCAAAATAATCATACCCCAGAAAATATTTTTCTTCATAAGTTGCTTAATACTTAGACCTTCTTCTTTATCTAATGTATGAATAGGTACAATAGTATAGTAAATCCCATTCAACAATGGAACTATGGCCAAGATAACGGAAAGTATTCTCCAGTTCGAAATGCCAACTACAATAAAAAAAACAGTAGATAATAGAATAACGCCCGCCTGTCCCCAGCAGTAAAAAGAATGTAACAGACTCATCACTGCTTCTTTTTGCTCAGTTGGACACGCTTCCACAATTGGACTGACCAGTACCTCAGTGAGACCACCTCCAACTGCATACAGCATAACTGCTATAAGCAAACCAACAAAAGGATTAGAGAAAAGTGTCGGCAAAATCGAGAGTGCAATCAGCCCAGTAGCAGCAAAGATATGTGCACTCACAATGGATATCCGGTATCCAATTTTATCAACAAACCTTGCAGATAACAAATCCACCAGCAACTGAATTCCAAAATTAAATGTAATAAGTAAGGCAATCTTGTCGAATGATACATTATACTCTTTCTGAAAAGTTAAAAATAACAGCGGTGCAAAATTGTTGATAATTGCCTGTACAATATAACCAATAAATGAAGCATAAATGGTATGATTGTAATTCTCGCTAATTTTTAATTTAGTTCGCATTTTAATATCCCTCATTTCTTTTTCATGCTCTATGTTTTGACAATATCACTTACATATTCTGCAAAATAAAAATCCTACATTTAAAACTTGAACATCTCACTTAAATCTAAATACGAACATGATGAAACTTTATTAAAAATTTAACTTTAATATTAACATTCCGTAATAGATGGTTTTGCTGATTTAGTTACATCTTTTTCAGTAATATTTGCCATCCATTTTTTTGAATACATTAATTTTAGTCCAATAATTAATCTAATAAGCTCCTCACTAGAAATTAGCAAATAAACCCATTCAATAGGAAGTTTGAAGATAAATGCTGAGATAAATCCTATTGGAACTCCTATTCCCCATGTTCCAAACATATCCAAATATAATGTATACTTAGTTTGTCCACCACTTCTTAAGATCCCACCACCTATTATCATATTTGAAACCTTAATCCATAATACTAATGCAAACACAATTATTAACTTTATTGTATAATCCTTTAAATCATTAGATACATTAAATAAAATTACATATAACTTAGATATTGAAATTAATAAAACTCCAAATATTGCTGAACCAACAATACCTAAATGAACAAACTTTCGTGAATACTTAAATGCTTCATCATTTTCATCTTTACCAAGCTTATTTCCTATCATAATTCCTGCTGCAACACTGACTCCTGAAAATAATCCAATGCTGAAGCTTTGTATTGGAAATGTTAATGTCATTGCCGCAACTTGTGCTGTACCTATTCTTCCATATACAGTAGAGTACATTGTTTCACCTAAGGCCCAAAAGAACTCATTTATTAATATTGGAGTAGTTATTATCATAATTTTCTTTAAAAAATCAAATGATAAATCAGAAATTTGTTTTATTTTAAATGCTCCTGGATATTTCTTTAAATAGATACATCCCAAAAGAACCAAAACTTCTAAAAATCTAGTTATAGTGGTAGCATAAGCTGCACCTTGTATCCCCATTTTAGGAAATCCAAATTTACCAAATATAAGAATATAATTTAGTAAAGTATTCATCACTATTCCAAATATTCCTGCAAACATAGGTAATTTAACATGATCTGTACTTCTTAAAACTGATGAATACATAGTGATTAGAAGTACTGGTATATACCCAACTGCAGTAATCTTAAGGTATTCACTTCCTAGCTCAATTATTTTAGGATCATTTGTATAACAAGTTAATACTTGAGTTGTAAATACAAATGAAAACAAAGAAAATATTAAAGTTATAGCAAGCCCAAAAAATAAATTTCCACCAAAGGAACGTGCTATATTTTCTTTATCTTTTTTTCCCCAATATTGGGATATCATAATGGAAGTTGAAGCACCAATAGCATTTAAAGTTACTATAAAAATATTTGGAAATCTTGATCCTAGTCCTACAGCTGCAATTGCATCTTGTCCTAGTTGTCCTACCATAATTTGATCAATAATACTTAAAGAAGCTTGAAATAAGCTTTGAATAGAAACTGGTATTGCTATTGCTAACATAGTGCTTAAATATTTATTTTTTTTAAAAATTTTTTCAATCATAATTTCTCCTCATTTTCACTTTATTTGTAAGTAGTGCATATTGCACTACTTACTATTATAAGAATTTAAAAATTACCCAATTTTCGGATTTAAATCAATTTGCACTTCTTCTAAATGCGGATACTCTCCATCAAAACACGCTGTACAAAATCCACATTTATCATTCTGTTTTTCAACAGATTTTAATAAACTTTCAATACTAATGAAATTTAGCGAATCTGCTGATAAATATTTTTTTATATCATCTATAGATTTATTAGAAGCTATTAATTCTTTGTTATTTGATGTTGCTACTCCATAAAAACATGAAAACTTTATAGGCGGTGCTGCAACTATAACATGTACTTCTTTTGCTCCAGCTTCTTTTAATTGTTTAACTATACCTTTTAATGTTGTCCCTCTAACTAATGAATCATCTATTAATATCAATCTTTTTCCTTTTACATTTTCTTGTATTGGGCTTAACTTAATTCTAACAGACATTACTCTTTCACTTTGAGTAGATTGTATAAAGGTTCTTCCTGTATATTTATTTTTTACAAAGCCTTGTCCATATGGAATACCACTTTCCTTAGCATAAGAAAGTGCTGCTGGTATTCCAGAATCAGGTACCCCTATAACTAGATCTGCATCTATTTTAAATAATTTTGCTAGTTCTTTTCCCATGTTTTCTCTTGCTTTATAAACGCTTATGCGATCTATTTTACTATCTTCTCTTGCAAAATAGACAAATTCAAATATACAGAGCTTTTTCTCCTTTTTTGCTGGCTTTTTTATACTTTTTATCCCATCTTTATCTATAGTAACCACTTCTCCTGGTTCTACATCTCTTATAAATTCTGCTCCTATAGAATCTAAAGCACAACTTTCTGATGCTATGATATATGAATTATTTAATTTACCAATACAAAGAGGTCTCATACCTAAAGGATCTCTTGCTCCTATAAGTTTATCTTTCGCCATTATAACCAATGAATATGCTCCTTTTACATTATCCATTATATTTAATATACTGTTCTCTATTGATATGCCCCTTTCATGCTCCCTTAATATCATATATCCTAATATTTCTGAGTCTGTTGATGTCTTTAATTTATACTTAGTTAACTGAATTTTTAAATTGTTTATATTTAAAATATGCCCATTATGAGCAATTGCAAATTTTTTTTCTTCATTAGCAATTATAAAAGGTTGAGCATTTATACTTAAATTTTGCCCACTCGTTGCATATCTAACATGGCCTATAGATAAACTGCCTTTCAACTCATTAAGTAAATCTTCATTAAATACTTCATTTACAATGCCTACCTCTTTGAAATATTTTATCTTATCTTCTAGATATACAGCTATTCCACAACTTTGCTGACCTCTATGTTGTAGTGCATATAGCCCATAATAAGTTAACTCACTGCAATTGAATTCTTTACTGAAATCTATAACTCCAAAAACTCCACACTCTTCTTTAAATTTATCGTCTATTTCTAAAGTCATTGTTACTACCTTCTCTCTAATACTTTTGAATATAAGTACAAAAATACAAATATATATTTAAATGTCTAAATATGAATTTATGCTAGAAAATTCACTTATTATCATATCTGAATTTTTTAAATTCTGATTACCTGAATGAGGATTTAAAAAACCAATACACTTCATCCCTGCAGCTTTAGCTGCCTTTACTCCATTTGATGAGTCTTCGATTACAACACATTCATTTGGTGACACATTTAAAAATTGCGCTGCTTTTATAAATATTTCTGGATTAGGTTTACTTTCTTTAACCTCATCTCCACTAACAATAGCTTGGAAAAAATCTCTTATATTTAACTTATTTAAAATTATATCTATTAACTGTTTTGTCGATGATGAAGCTAATCCAATTTTTATGCCTTTTCTTTTTAGATCCTCCAAAAGTTCTTTTACATTTTTTGTTAATGATAGTTTACTCAACATCTCCATATGTTTTATAACATAATTTTTATGATAATCTACTATCACCTCTTTGTTCTCCTTTAAGTTATTATCTTTTATAATCTTTTCCCACATATCTTCTATACTAGTCCCAACAAAGGCTTGATGTTGCTCTTTAGATACATTTACATTAAAGTATGAAAATAAATATCTTTCTATTTCAAAATACACAGGTTCACTATCAACAAGAACTCCATCCATATCAAAAATAACTGCTTTAATCTCTTGTCTATTCATCATTTATCAATCCCCTCAACTACTATGTTGAAAATTAACATATAATTAAACTGTAAGACTCTACTACTATTCTTTATCTTTCAAATCTCAATAAATTATAGTTTTTTCTTGGTTTACATTCTATAAGTTTAAATTTCTTTATATCCTCTAAGTCTTTGAATCCATCACCATCTACAAGTGAAGTGTTATTGTAACCACCTATTATTACTGGTAATTGCATAAGTATTATTTCATCTATTAGATCTTGTTCAAAAAGTGTCCAATTTAAATATCCACCACCTTCAAGCATTATACTTGATATATTAAATTCTTTTTCTAAGTACTCAAAGAATTTCTTAAAGTCAACCTTGTCTTCTCCAAAAAATACGCATACTTTCCCTAAACCCCTTATTAAGTCCGCTTTTGGGTTATTTTTTTGTTCTTCAATTGTTACTACTATTGTCTTTTCACTATCAGTAAAAATATTTGAAGATAAATCTAAATCCATTGTACTTGTTGGCACTATTCTTACCGGACTTTTACTTTCTTCATATCTATTAGTCAAAAATGGATTATCTATATCTATAGTTTTCTTACCAACCATTATCCCATTGACTTTTCCTCTAAACCCATGAATAAATCTTTTATCATCATTATCTAAAAGGTTAAACAAATCCTTGCTAGAATTTCCTGATCCTAATGTTAATTTTCCATCTATTGATACTTGACTAAAAAGTGTTACTTTCATATATCTAACCCTCCCCTACTATTCGCTGAATATTAAACATATTTATTAGTTACTAATTTTTTTAAAATACTTCTGATTATTATTTTAACTAATTTTGATGAAGAACAGCTTTAACTATATCTTCAATTGAAATTGAATCATCTTTTACCATGCTCAATCCCAGCTCTATATCATCCCATATATCTCTCATTTTTAAGTCTACTGGGATACCTTCACTAAAATTAAGTTGTTTCAAAATACCTTTTATATTTTCAGATGCATTTTCTTCAACTTCTTTAATTATTTTTTTACTAACAGGCAACCTATGAACTTCGTTAAATAATCTTAATTGGCATTCATCACTTATCATGTAATTAACAAACTCCATTATAGGTTTCTTATATTCAGATTCTAATGATTTACAAGGAAATACCCATCCTACTGTAGATGTAGCTACTTTTGTTTGTTTACCTTCTATAGTAGGCATTAAGCATACTCCTAATTTATCTTCACATTTTTTAGATAAATAACTATATACCCATTCTCCATTTAAAATACATGCTATTTTCCCATCAATGAAATTTTTTAGCATAGCATCTGTCGCCTTATAATGAACAATTACACCTTCATGTATTGCTTCTCTTAAAAATGAAAATGTTTCTTTTAATGCTTCATGATCTAAATCTAGATTTTCATCTTTAATTGGCCATCCACCAAAAGCCGAAAAAAATGGTATAAACCAATAAGGTGTTTCCAGATCAACAGCTATTGGAACAATTCCTTCTTTTTTTAAATTTCCTTTCATTCTCTTTAAATCTTCAAAATCCATCGGAACATCTTTTACTAATTCTTTGTTATAATAAACAACTGCATTGTTACCTCCTATTATAGGTACACCATATTGCTTACCCTTATAACTCATTGTTTCACATGTCTTCTTGTTCACATAACCTTGAAGTAATGCTTCTGGCACATCAGAAAATAATCCTTGCTCTGCAAATGCTGTTAAATCTGATGGTATCAGTGCTAAATGTGGACCTTTTTTTGTTTTATGAATGTTTGTAAGAGCTTCTATATACTCCACTATATTCATGATTTCTATTTTATAATTTACGTTTGTTATTTCACTTAGTTCTCTAGCTACATCTTCTAGCAAATTTGCTGTTAAATCTGCCTCTCCATCACATTCATGCCATATTATTACTTCACTTTTATCTTTTATACTCATTTCTCATTCCTCACTATCCTTTAATATTATTAATTCTCTATGGAATATTTTTAATTGCTTTGATAATCATTAACTAAAACAATAACTTGTCCAGCTTCTAGCTTATCAATTTCATTGTTTAACACTTTCCTTTGGTCATCTTCTACACTATTTGCAACAATCTTAGGATTTTTTGCAAAGTTGATTGATTCATTTAGCTTTATTACTTTTTCTTCAGCCATATTTAAATTAAATACTACTACTAGCGCTTTATCGATATTTTTATATGCATATATTAGTACTTCATCTGAAGAATTTAAAATTTCAAAATGTTCTGAACTTAATAGATGCAAATATTTGCTTTTACACTCTTTTAAGTTCTGCAATAAATTAAGCATCCCATTAGCATTCTTGTTAGTCCATTTAATCTTCATTTTATTAAAAAAGGCTCTTGGTATTTCTGCTCCATTTGTATTATCCGCCAATCCACAATTTATAGGTTCATCTTCATTTACTTCTCCCCCTGTAGTTACATACGGAATTGCGTTAGGTAAAAACATATTAAATACTGCAATTGAACGAGCTAATTGAATTCCACCATTCCTCGTTGTTATTCTTGGAGTATCTGCAGTCTCAGCACACCCGAATATATGAAGCTTCAAGTTTTGTAATTCTGTTAAAAAATTAGTTAAATTCTCTTTATTTAATCTAGACATTTCTAGCCATTCACTGCCAAGCATTATGTTATAACCACTTTCATAAGCTTTTTCATGGTTTTTATTAAATAAATCCTCGCTCATGAATATAGCATTGGGCTTTAACTCCTTTACTACATCAAATAAATGATTTAATAGTACTGATGGTATAGTATGTCCTATATCAACTCTTATTCCATCTATATCGTATTCTGTAATGCTGTAACGCATAACTTCTTCAAAAAGCTTCCATAATCCATAATTTGGCTCTGTTCCTGGAAACTTATTAGCTTTTATCGTATCAAACATAACATATGGTGGTTGATCATCATTTAAAAACTTTTTAACCTCTGGATATACATCCTTATATATCTTTAAGAAAGTAATGTCTGTCCAAATTGGTTGTACATCATTTACCCAATCTGAATGTGCAGGTGGAGTTGTTATTTTCATTTCTTTTTCAACTAATAACAATAAATCTTCCCCTGTTTCTTCTGATTGAACCTTTAATTTTTCCCATAAACTAGAATTTAATATATCTGGTGATTGAGAAAATTTTCTTAGATGCATTTTAGTCTCTTCAGATTTATATATTGTCTCTAAATTATCATGTGTACACTCTTCAAAAAATCCTAGTTCGGGTATCTGTGGTGTTTTGAAATCATCTAAATATTCTTTTTTAATCCAATATACCCAATCTGGGTGATCCTTTATTATGTCACTGTTACGTGCAGTAACTCTTGGAACAAAATCATTTACTACTCTTATGCCTAAAAGATGACAAGCTTCCACTAATGCAGCATATTCATTGTCTATAGAGAAATCATCCATTTCATTTAACATCTCATCATGTAAATTCTCGTCTAACTTAAAATAATTTTTTATTACATAAGGACCTCCAATATCCCCTTTTTTATATAAGTCACTGTATTCTGTTATGGGTAATAAATATAATATATCTATTCCTATTTTTTTTAGCATAGGTAACAATATAATAAATCTCAAAAATGTTCCCATTTCTAATTTTCCATCATGGTTGTAATCCCAAGCTGTTGAATACCTAACTAGTGAACAATATATTGAACTTTTATTAAAGTCATTATTCAAAGACATTTCATAATTTTGCGATTTTAGAAATTTTAGTAGTATAGAAATATATTCATATGCATCTACTTGAATTTCATCTTCGCTTTCAGATAATATATTTTCAAAATGTATAGTATTCCAAATTTTAGGCATCCACACCAAGTACTTTTTCTTTTCCATTTGACTTTCTATAAACTCATCTATTTTGTTTAAATTACTTACTTTCTTCATTTTTCTACTCTCCATTTTTTCATTTTTATTTAAATTCAAAAACAGTTTTCATAGACTCTATATTATTAGATAATAATTCTTCAAATGCTTCTTTCGCATCTTCTATAGGATATTTTTTAGTTACTAGTTTTTCCAAGCCGTTTAATTTAGTTGCATATTTTATAGCTTTTTCGAATAATAAATTATATTCACCAGCACCTATTATTCTTATACCATTACCTTGATAATAAGCAGGATTAAATTTAAAATTGTAAGAAGGATCAATTCCTAATAAAATAATTCTTCCATCTTTTTCTATCATAGCTTCACACAATTCCATTTGGTTTCCTACAGAGTCTATGATTACATCAAATTTCCTATCCATATTTATTCTTCTTACTTCTTCTGTTAGTTCTTCTGGATAGTATACATAATCAGCTATTTCTTTTGAAAAGTTCTTTCTAAAATCATTCTTTTCAACACTTACAGTTAACCTTGCTATTCTTTTGCAAACCATTTGGGTAAGTACTCCCATTGGTCCAGCCCCTATTATAAGTACTGATTCTTCTGGCTGTATGTTTGCGGCTTTAATATTATGAAGTACGCAAGCTAATGGCTCAACTAACACTGCGGCTCCAAAACTTAAATTATCAGGTATTTTATGAACAAAAGTTTCATCACATACAAAATATTTTGCAAATAACCCAGTCTTATTTACTCCTGCAATAGCTAATTTACCATTATCACCTATACAAAAATTAGTTTGACCATTCTTACAATAATGGCACTTTCCACAATACTGATTAGGATCAATAACTACCCTATCATTAACTTTTACATTTTTTACATTAGGACCAACTTCTACTACTATACCAACTGCTTCATGACCTCTAACAATACCAGATGTACATTCCATGTTTCCTTTTAACATTTGCAAGTCTGTACCACATATTCCTGAATACTTGACTTTAATTTTGACGTCACATTCAGAATATATTTGTGGTTCATTAACCTCCATTACATCAATTTCTCTGTTTTTGTTAATAATTAATCCTTTCATATTAGCTATCATTCCTTTCGATGTGCTCAATGCACAAAATTTTAAAGCTGAATCTATAAATCTATCAGTGCAGTATAACATTTCGCAAGAACAATGCTTAAAGATAAATGTTTGTCTAAATCACAATACATGTATTACACAACTTGATGAAACTATCTCGTTAATCTCTAAAGATTTTACTTCTTCGGTAGCAAGCGCTTGCATAAAAGGGTAAATCATACCCATACTTCAAATATCTTTATGAAATCATAGCCATCAACCAAGTTCAACTTAATTTACTTAAGATATAAAATTTTACCTGAAAAGTATCACTTTATATAAAACACTAATACTTTAAGCTTTGCTCATAGCTAAAACATATCAGTAGGAACCTTCAATACAATATAACCTAAATAAGTAAATATACTCATCTTACACTCATCAATTTTTCCCTCATACTTCTATGTTTGTCTTTTTTAACCACTTTTTAATTATAACTCTTATAATATTAAATTTATACTGTAAATTTTTACAATATATTCCTAATATTTTTGTCTTTTTTTTACAATTATTCCTTTGTAATCCTTTTATTTTATTAAAATTATGTTAACTTTCTATTTTTCGATATATAATTATATATTTAACTAATAATTGACATGTATAATTGTTTACAAAATTATCATTAATAATTCATTTCTTACCCTCATTGATTCTTATGCATAAATGTAAAATTTGAAATGCTTTTTCAACAGTTTATTGTTTTATTTGTATGATTATTTCCATTAATATTTTACAAACTATTGAAAAAAAATTAAGCTGCCGTACTAAAAGATACAAACACAATATATTGCTATTTAATAAAATAACTTATACACTATATTGTAGTTGAATTTCTTTGTACGGCAGCTCCACTTGCACCTAATTATTTATCCTCTTAGAAGTTGACATTCAAAATTTGCTATTTATCCTCTTTTTACTTAACAAGTTTATCTATTTCACTTGAACAATCACCATAAAAATCGTTTATCTTATAATTTGCAAAATCTAAAGTTTTCTGTAATTCATTAATCTTTCTTATAATATTATCTCTTGCCTCTTCTAAAATTTGCTTTCTTGCTTCCCTTGTAGAATCACCTAATCTAGCTAATCTCATATATTCAATAATTGCTTCTAAAGGCATCCCTGCTCTTTTAAACTTCATAGCAAAATCTATCCAATGTAGTGACATCTCATCAAAATCTCTTATCCCATTTTCTTTTCTAGGAACTGGAGGAATCAGTCCGATTCTCTCGTAATACCTAAGATTATCTATTGATATTCCTGTTAATTCTGATACTTCCTTTATTGTCATCATTATCTCTCCAATTTCAACACATACTTTTGCTTTATAATCCAGTTAATATTTCTTGTTCTTTTGGATAACGTTCCCCTATAATTTCAATTTTAGAAAGTGCGTCATTTATCTCAGTTAATTCTGTTGCTGTGAACCTAATATTTTCTGATCCTATATTTTCCTTTAAACGTTCAAGCTTTTTAGTTCCAGGAATCGGCACAATCCAAGTTTTTTGAGCTAGTACCCATGATAGTGCAATTTGTGCTGGTGTTGCATTCTTTTCCTTAGCAATCTTTTTTACTAATTCAGCTAGAGCTTCATTTGCAGAAAGATTTTCTGAATTGAAACGTGGAATTGTGTTTCTAAAGTCATTGCTTTCAAACTTTGTATCTTTATTAATTTCACCAGTTAAGAATCCTTTTCCTAAAGGACTAAATGGTACAAATCCTATTCCAAGCTCCTCAAGAGTTGGTAATAATTCATTCTCTGGTTTTCTCCACCACATAGAATATTCACTTTGAATAGCAGTTACAGGAAGAACTGAATGAGCACGACGAATTGTTTGCGCACCAGCTTCTGAAAGGCCCCAATATCTCACTTTCCCTTCTTCTATTAACCTTTGGACAGTTCCTGCTACTTCTTCAATTGGTACATTAGGATCAACACGATGTTGATATAAAAGATCAATATAATCAGTTCCTAAACGCTTAAGAGAACCTTCAACTGCTTTTCTTATAGTTTCTGGACGACTGTCTACCCCTACTGATTTACCATTTTGAATATTAAAACCGAATTTTGTGGCAATAACTACTTTATCACGGTAAGGTTTTAATGCTTCCCCAACTAATTCTTCATTTGTATATGCTCCATAAACTTCTGCTGTATCAAAAAAAGTTACACCGAAATCTATGGCTGAATGAATTAAAGATATCATATCACTTTTTTCAGGAAAAGGAGGGTAACTTTGACTAATTCCCATGCATCCCAATCCAATAGTTGAAACTTCAAGATTACTATTTCCTAATTTTCTCTTTTTCATAAAACTCACATCCCTCTCAAACATTAATAAATATATGTTCTAAAACATCTTTTATATCATACAACCTTAAGTTAACTTCAGGTCAAGGGATTATTTATTAATTATTAAATAAATTAAAGCTGAGCCTAAAGGCTTCCATAAGACAGCTCATTAATTTTCATTTCTAAATCTATAACCTTTTCCAAATTGTATAACTATTTTTAAAAACATTATTTTATCTTATTAAAAAACTTCCTTAATTAAAGTTATTTAATAATGGTGATAAATTCCCTATATAATATATATCTAAAGCATGAAGTGCCCTTGTGCAAGCAGTGTAAAGTAACAGTCTATCTTCTTCATCCTTATATTTAGAATCACCTGCATTATATATCATAACCACATCAAACTCTAATCCTTTTGCAAGATAAGCAGGAATAATTACAATGTCATTAATATATTCATCTTCATCATTTATTATCATCTTAGCATCTATCTTATCTTTTACGTAATTGTAGACATTTTTTACTTCACTAATATTTTTAGTTATTATCCCAATAGAGTTATAACCTTCACTCCTATAAGCTTTTACTTCTTCTACTATTCTTTTATTTATATCCTTCTCCTCTAAAAATCCAATTAGCCTTGGTTCAGATCCATTTCTTTCAACATATTCATCAGCTATTTCTTTATTTAGTATTCTTCGTGAAAATTTAGTTATTTCCATTGTTGATCTATAGCTTTTAGTTAAATTAATAGTAGAAGTATTTTCTGGATTAAGTATTTCTACAATATTACTATAGCTTCCAACATTCATATATGGATTAATAGATTGAGATATATCTCCTAGTATTGTTTTATTTGCAGAGCCAAATAATTGATTAAATATTTCATACTGTAATGGCGAATAATCTTGTGCTTCATCTATAATTACATATTTTACTTCTGATGTTTTTGGAATATCACCTACTGCTCCTTTTATAAATAAAAGTGCTATTTGATCTTCATAATTAATCTTTTTAGCTCTAAAATTCTCTAATGTATATCTTTTAATTTCTCTAATAGTATCATTATCAAAATCAATATTTGCCTTTTCTAAGAAATATTCTAAGTTTTCATAAAGATTTGTATAAGTATCTAGCAAGTTAAATTTAGTCTTTTCTTCAACTTCATAAATTATATCTTTTATCCCTCCATTAACTAAGGCCCTACTTACTTTATTGATTTCTCTCTTCTCTAGATATTCTCCCGTTTCCTCTATTTCCTTTGCTACTTTCTCTACTAATCTTTTTTCATTAGATTCTATAAGAAATAAAATTCTATTTCTTATCTTTTCTAATTTTCTCTTAAGGGGAAGATCAACATAATCCTTATAATATAGCTCATTTATATCCTTGGAAGAAATTATAGTTTCATTTCTTAAAGTAATGTCAAAAAATTCTTTAGGATTTTCTTCTAGGTCTGAAATATATACTTTTAATAGCTTAACAAATTCCATAGAAGACTTAAACTTTATACTTTTAATTCTAACATCATAATATTGTTCCCCTTCATCACCAAAGATGTTTTCCATCATTTCACAATAATCTTCCTTAACATTTACATCCTCTAAAACTTTATGCATATATTCTTTGAATGTAGTTTGCAACATATTATCTTCACCAAGCTGAGGTAATACATTAGAAATATAATCATTAAATATGTTATTTGGCGAAAAAATTACTATATTTTTAGAAGTTATAGTATCACGATGTTTATATAAAAGGTATGCTATTCTATGAAGGGCAACTGATGTCTTTCCACTACCTGCTGGTCCTTGAACTATTAAGTTTTTATACTTCTCATTACGGATTGCTTTATTTTGTTCTCTTTGAATTGTAGTAACTATAGCCTTCATTTTACTGTCGCTGCTTTTACTTAATATATCTTGTAAGACCTCATCATCTATTTTAATATTGCTATCAAACATATAATCAATCTTACCATTATTAATTTTATATTGTCTTTTCATTGTTATCTTGCCATTTATTATTCCTTCAGGACATTCATAAGAAGCACTTCCAATCTCATAATCATAAAACATACTTGAAATTGGTGCTCTCCAATCATATATAAGGAAATCAAAATCTTCATTAATTAAATTAGAAATTCCAAGATAGAATTTTTCCTCTTTTCCTTCTCCATCTTCAATAAAATCCATTCTTGCAAAATAGGGTGATAAAAGCATTTGCTCATATTTATCAACTAGCTTTCTTTCAAACTCATGACTTTGCTTTTGAATCTTCATAGTATTTATAAACTGTATAAAATCTACAATATGCTGCAAACCATTATTTACTGAAACTGCTCCAACATTTTCCCATAGCTCTCTTTGAGTTTTAATTGCATCTTTTTTAAAGTTTTCTTTATAGTTTTTCTTTTCTTCTAATTGACTTTTTACCTCTCTTAATACCCTTTGTAACCATTCCTCTTCTATTATCCATTCAGATTTATTTATTGACAATATATCTCCTCCTTACAATGAAAAAAGCATTTTAAAGTGATATTAATATTTAATCATAAACACCCGAAATTACCAGTCTGTAATTATCTAATTATTTATGTTATAATTAAAGTGTAGAGAAAATATATTAAAAATTCCTAGTTTAAATATAAAAAAGGCAGCCTCATAAAAGACTGCCTTTTAACTGTTTTTTTACTTCTTAAACAGAAGTTGCTTCATTAATATTATCTTCACACACACTATTTCTTCCATGTAAGAAATAATATAATAGCACAGTAATAAATGTAACTATTGCCATCGCTAAATATAATCCTCTATAGCCTATTGACGGTACCAAAAGTCCTAATATGAACGGCCCAAAACCTACCCCTAAATCTTGAAATATAAAACTAGTTGAAGTAGCTAATCCTATATTATGCTTCGGAGAAACTTTTATTGCAATTGCTACGCAACTTGAAGATATTGTACCATATCCAATTCCCACTAAAGCTCCAACTAATAAGAGTGTAAATCCATTATTGACTCCACTCATAATAAATAAAGCTATAGCAAACAATATTATAGACGGATACATAACAAAGTTTTCTCCTTTTGTATCAAGCCATTTTCCTGTAAAAGGTCTTGAAACAAAAACAAAAACTGCATATACAATAAAGAAAAAGCTCCCTGCATAAGCTAGATTGATTTCTTTAACATAAGGTGTAATGAATGTAAGAATACTTGAGTAGCCAAAAGCAATTAATGCTGAAACTATAGAAATTGGAACTGCTTTGATCTCAAAGAAATTATGTATAGAAAAGTTACTCCTCTTCTTTAATTGCTCTTTTGCAAGCTCTAATTTTGGAACCTCCACGAAGAACACTGCAATGAAACTAATTGCTAAAAAAGCAACACATACAATGAAATTCATGTAAAAGCTTGCATGCTCAGTGATTAACATTCCTAAAAATGGTCCAATTGCAGCAGCCAAAGTCAAGCTTAATGTATAATAGCCAGTACCTTCACCTCGACGTTCATTAGGAATAATCTTTGCCACAATGGTTCCTGTAGCTGTTGATGCAATTCCCATAGCTGCTCCATTCAGGAAACGATTAGCCAAAAGCATTCCCATGCTGTTCACTAAAAGATATAAACAAGTAGTTATTAAGAATAAGGTAAAACCAATATAAAGCATTCTCTTACATCCTATTTTTTCTATGTATTTCCCTGAAAAAATACGTAAGACAAGTGTTCCTATTATAAATATTCCAGAAGCTAACCCAGCTTGACTAGGTGTAGCATGAAATTTTTCTGATGCAAATAAACTCATTGTCACCATCAATAAGTAGAAAGTAAAATAAAGAAAAAAGTTTGCCGTAGTAACAATCAGGAAATTTTTTGTCCATAATTTAGGTTGATTCAATTTCAACTCTCCTTTTCATTTGTAATATTTTCTAATATTCTTGGAATTACTTCAAATACAATTTGTTGCTCTTCTTTTGTAATATCTTTCATCACTTCATATTCTAAACATGTTATTTTTTCACGACAGATTTGATAGAGTTCTTCTCCTGTTTCAGTCAACTGAATGATTTTTTCACGCTTATTCTTGCCGGTTATTTCTTTTATAATCATTTTCTCTTCTAAACTTTGAACCCTTCTAGTCACGCTAGGTTTTTCTACATTATAGTACTTAGAAATATCTACAAGTGAAGATGGTCCATTGTTTTTTAGATAAAAAATAACTTGCCATAAAGAATACGAAAGATTATATTCACTTAACAAATCATTAAGCTTACTTATTATTGGTCGGTATAAAGATATGAATCGCTGAAAAAAGCCTTGCATTTTTAATACCTCCTAATTCAATATAGTTACCTTCGTTAACTGTTAACCAAGGTAATTATATATTATATATATATATATGTCAAGTTTCTCTATTAGTATGCATATTCACGCTTCAATAAATCAATTGTTTTTCAGTGCTATGCAAACATGATAGCCAAAATACCTTGAATTTATACATAAGTAAGAGATGGGATTGGTACATGGCTTATTAGATTTAGGTAATTAAGATGAATATATTTTTTACAAAATATTAGAATATAAGATAAATGCATTTATCCACTAATTAGATTTTATTGCATGTGATGGAGAAATAATTGTTGGCAATATAATCTACTCAAAAGCAAAGGTAATTAATAAAAGTAATAAACTTTATTTTGTATTTTAATATAATTGTTTCTCAATTATATATAAAAAAGCCATAGATTTCTCTATGACTTTAAATAAAATTATCTTCAATGTATTAATTAATATCTTATCATATCTCTAGTAATATCTTCTAAAGAATAGGCTCCACACATTGCCATTGTATCTTCAAGCTCATTTGCTAATTTTTCAATATATACTTTTACCCCTTCTTCTGCTCCACCATAAAGTGCTGTTACAAATGTTCTGCATATAAGTACTCCATCAGCTCCTAAAGCTAATGCTTTAAAAACATCTACTCCTGAACGTATTCCGCCATCTACGAATATTTTCATTGAGCCACCTACAGCATCAACAATATCAGCTAACACTTCTGCAGTTGCTGGGCATTGATCTTGTACTCTTCCACCATGATTTGAAACAACTATAGCAGCAGCACCAGCTTCTTTAGCTTTTAATGCACCTTTAACAGTCATTATACCTTTTACGATAAACGGTAGTTTAGAAAGTTCAATAATTTCCTTAAGCTCGTCTACAGTTTTTGCTCCAGCTGGAGGATTCATATTCTTTAAAAATGGAAGTCCAGCTGCATCAATATCCATAGCTACTGCAATAGCTCCCGATTCTCTAACTAACTTCATTCTTTCTTCTATTGTTGTTATATTCCAAGGCTTTACAGTAGGAATTCCTAATCCATTTGCATTTTTTATAGCACTTGTAGCGCCTTTCATTACCTCTGGGTTTACCCCATCTCCAGTGAAGGCTAAGATTCCTTCCTTTGCACATGTAGAAACTAAAATATCATTATATTGCATCTCATCATATTTATCACCATAATGCACTTGAACAGCTCCTACTGGCGCAGCAAAAAATGGATACTTAAATCTTCTATTGAATAATTCTATACTGGTATCAACCTTTTTGTTTTCTGTTAATGTGTCCATGTTAATACGAATTTCTTTCCACTTATCATAATTACGTATTGCTACATCACCAACGCCTTTTGCCCCTGGACCTGGCATTCGATTTTTACATACTCTTCCGTTACATTCATTACATGCTTTACAATAATCACCAATACAAGTTCTCGCATTCTTCAATACTTCTTGATAATTCATTCTACTACACCCTTACTTTCTATAAGTGAAACTCCCAGTCTATTATTTTGTAAGCTTGCTTACACCTACAAATCTATATAAGTTATGGAGTTTCCTTATCTATAATTGTTACGTCAACCTACTCTTAAGTATATCACAGAATATATAATTATTTAGTTTCTTGAAAAAATATTATGTGTTTTTTCTATATCTATTAAAACCCACATTTCTTGCATTCCACCAAGGGTGTGTACATTATACATAACCTTTTCTTTACTTTCAGAATTTGATAAAAGTTAACCACTAATAATGCTTTTATCAAATTACCTATTTCGAACAAAATCTTAATAAATATCCATTTAAATCTTGATATTCCAATAACTATTTATTTCTTCTATCATTATTTGTATATCTCCTAATGATAAAAAAGCAAATTTATACTCTAGTTTTTATTAGAATTCCTTATTGAGTACTTCACCCAGGCATTGAATATAAGAAGTATTCCTATAACAAGACAACCTGCACTGATAGCTTTAATAAATCCCGAAAAAAATTGTTCATAAGCTTTTATACTAGGTTTATATATTGCAGAATAAATTATTGTAATAAATGATATCAATAATGCACATAAGGCCCCAACCAATGATTCATTTCTTTTTAATTTTTGAATTTCATTAAGTAATGAAATTATATTTTTATTATTTTCCACCTCTTCATTTTCCTGTTCAATATATTCACCCTTTAGTAGCTCATTAACTGAAACCTCCAACACTTTACCTATTTCTTCAAACAATGAACTATCAGGCATACACTTACCACATTCCCACTTTGAAACTGCTTTATCAGTTACATTAAGATATTCTCCAAACTCTGCTTGAGTCATTTTTTTGTTTTTTCTAGCTTCTGCTATAAATCGTCCAATTTTTTGTGTATCCATAATAACACCCTCCTTTAATAATATGATAATTCAAAAGTCACTATATTCAAACCCACCAAAGGTAGAGTATGTAGAGTATAAGTAGAATGTAGTAATTTCACTACTTATTACTGTTTGTAATATCCTATTTTTATATAGTAAATTTAATTACTTAACAGATTTTAAGTTTACGTATCACTCTTTACTTACTTATTTGTGATACAGTTCTTTCTTAATTATTCTAAATTAAAAATGCTTCATAAAAACATAAAAACTCTGATTAAATAAATGTACTAGGTGGAATTCCAATGTCAAAAACTACAATTCCTGCCCCTAAAACATTTAAGCGACGACGTATAATATAAAGGTAAAAATAGGTAATAATATTTATAAACATTACTATAACCTTTTTGTTTCTGAATTAATAGTGAGGAATTATTTTCCTGGTATTTGTATAGAACCTATGTCAAAGAGAAAAAGCACCAATCCAACGTAGATCGTGTGCTTCTATATTAATAATTTATTTAATTCTTTTTATATCACTAAAACAAAATAAATAACTACTTTTTATATTAATTATATTTTATAGTTATTCAAATTCACAATATTAGCCTTATCAATAAATCCTGAATTAAACCATGGAAATTCTCTAATTACGTTTTCTATTGATTGTGATAACCATCTAATATAAGGATCATATATATAATTTATTAAGTTTTCATCCTCTATGTGATAAAAAGGGCATAAATCAAATTCTCTTGTTCCCAATAGCACTACCCCAGAAAAATGGTAGAATAATAGAGGTGAATAATCCACATGCACAACATTATTCTTTCTTGAAACTTTATAATTCTTTATATTCCAAAATGCAGCATTCGCTCCAATAGAGTTTACTATATGAACATTTTTAAATATATTAGGCCAATCTTCTACATACCTTTGGTCTCCAAAAGTTTTATTAACCACATCATATTCAACAGTACATTTTTTTAAGCACCTCTCCCCCCAAAGTCTCACTGCAGTTTTTGCTTCATTATTATTTTTAAATCCTACAAATCCTGTATTATATAATCCACTTAGTTCGTAATAGAACTTAAACTCTTCTGAATTTCTATGATCTGTTAAAAAAATTGACGCATCAGGATTCTCATTAAAAATATAATCTATATCAGAAAAAAAGAATAAATCTGCATCTACATGTGCATAATATTTCGCATTGTCATATTTATTAATTACATAATATAAAAAAATAGGTTTTAGTGTCCAACAATATTCATGAAATATTCTATTAGACTTAGCTAATACTAAATCATAATTAGTTCTCTCTATATCTTTTAGTTGTACTAGAATCATGTTTTTGAAACCTATTTTATTTAGTATATGGTAAACAGAATCATTCATACATAAAATAAATAACTTAAAATCACTACAACAGTTCTCTAAAGAAACATACATTGGTATGGCTTTAAATAAATTTGCTTCCGATAAAATCATTGATAAATGATATTTACTCATAGTTATCCTCCTCTTCAGTACATTTTTAGAATTTAATAATAAACATTATAAATGTCTTTTATTAAGGCTAACATAGCTTCTGTAATATATTTAATTCCAAATATATCTCTTAAAATTTTAGCTTCAATAATTAATTTATTTATATCTACATCTATAGTTGGCATAACTTTATTTATATCTGTAACACCTTCTATAAAGTAGCGTCGTCTACATGTTTGAAGTAATTCTAAAAATATATCTAAAAAAGGCTTGAAATAGCTTACAGCTATCATATTATTTATATCTTTAGTTAATTCATTAAGATCATAATCATTAATCGATGTTATACCAGACATACAAACTAATAGTACATCTAAAAAATAAATATTATTGTATTTTTTACATACATAATTTATATTTTCACGAGTTTCAAATATATTAATATTTGTAGGATGCTCTTGATGAACATTTAATATATTTTTATCAAATATAAATTTGCTACCAGACTTATATAGTCTTATTCCTAAGTCATAGTCTTCAAATCCATATCCAACTATATCTTCATCAAACATCCCTACTTCTATAACTCTATTTCTTTCTACGGAAGCATTATTAGTTATAAAAAATCTCCATGGCAAAACATAGTCTTTTAATTCTTCATTGTGTTGTTCCAATATATTTTTTAGACCTCGCATAAATTCTGTATTTAAGTCAAAAGAATTTTTCATATAACTTCCATCAATTATTGATTCAACATCTATTAATGGATGCTTATCTGGCATATTAGACTTCTCATTTGTTTTAGGCACATTTTCACCTAAATAATTTTCATTGCTTACATCTAGTTCTTTATAATAAAAAGTAAAAACTCTTTTCCACGGAATTCCGCATACAACTATATTTTTTTCTTCATGATTTTTTAAATGTCTATTTATAAAATCTCTAGGAGCTATCATATCACTATCATGGAATATTAGAATATCACCAGCTGCTCTTCTTATTCCTTCATTTCTTCCACGAGCAATTCCTCTATTTTTTTCAAGTCTCACAAATTTAAATACAAAGTTAGCTTTAAAATTTTCTAACATTTGTAGAGTATTATCGTTAGATCCATTATCTACTACAACAACTTCAAAAATATTGAAGTCACAATCTTGATTATTTAAGGATATAAGATTGTAGTATAACCGTTCTTTAGAATTATATGATGGTATTATAACACTTACTTTCATTACTTTCTCCTCCCTCGTTAATCTTTTCTAATTATCATCAACTGCAGCTGTAGTCCTATATTCCTTAAAATTTGGATCTATCGTTTCAACATCATCAATAATTTTTTCCAATGCTCCTCTATATATTTTGTAAATAAATGGTATATTTACTCTATCTTGTTCGTGAACCTGCCTAATATCATATTTGCTAATTATTCTAAAACCACTAAAGTGATAAAATATCAATTTATTATTATTCACCATTATATTATCATTTAAAATTGTGAAATTATATTTCGAATAATTCCAATGTCCTATATTTATTCCTTGAGTTGTTATTTCCTGAACATTATTAAATAAGAATGGCATATCATCAAGATATTTTTGATCTCCAAATTTATTATCTTCAGGATTTGAAGTACAACTATCTATACACATTTTATCCCACCAATTAACACACGCTAATCCGTTAATATCTTTTTTAAAACTAATAAATCCCGAGTTAAAATTTCCAGTTAGAGATTGCATAGTATGATTAAATTCTTTTGAATACATTGGCAAAAATATTTCTCCACTAGATAGTAATACGGAAGCATATGGTTGATTTTCAAATATTACATTAGGATTTTGATAAAAGAATAAATCTGAATCTATATAAGTTACTCTTTCAATTGAATTATCCAAAGTAAATATATACTTTATAAAACTGGGCTTTAATGTCCAACAATATTGATTTAATTTTCTTGAAGCTTTGATTTCTAACAAATCTTTTCTATTTAGTTCAGGAATTGTTACTAATACTACTTTATCTAAATTAATTTTCTTAAGAAACTCATAGCATTTGTCATCTGCACAAAGAATATATATTTTAAAGTTATCAATAGTTTTATGCAAAGATAAAAAACATGCAATTGCCTGAATTAATCTAGTACTAGATACAACCATACAAAAAACACTCTTTTGCATTATTTATATCTCCTTTTTAAAGAAATCTTTATACCATTCTATAGTTTTACTTAGCCCTTCATCAATTGTATATTTTGGACTCCACCCTAATAAAGTTCTTGCTTTCTTTGCTGATAAATATTGATGTGTTATTTCATTATTTCCTTGATTTAATATTATAGGCTTTAGATCACTACCCATAATTTTTAATATTTTATTAACTAGTTCTAAAACTGTTAATTGTATTTCATTACTAAAGTTAAAAGCTTGTCCTCCTAGCTTGAGATCTACAACTTTTTCAGCTAAATTAATATATGCGTCTACTGCATCCTCTATATAAAAATAATCACGAATAAAGCTTCCATCACTTCTTATTAAAGGAGCTTCTTTATTTAATATAGATTGAATACTTTGTGGAATAATTCTATTGAAGTTTAAATCTCCACCGCCATAGAGATTTCCACATCTTGTAATACATACTGGCAGCTTGTAGCTTTCATAATAAGTTTGAGAAATTAGATCTGCACAACTTTTTGAAACATCATAAGGGTGCTTTCCTTGAAGTGGCATATTTTCATCATATGGAAGCCTTTCTTGATCACCATAGGCTTTATCACTAGATGCTACTATTACTCGTTTAATTAATGGGCTTCTTCTTGCTGCCTCAAGTATATTCCAAGTTCCTTCTATATTAGAAATAAAAGTTCCTAATGGGTTTCTATTTGCAACTCCAACAATGGCTTGAGCAGCTAAATGGAATACTGTGTCTATTTCATATTCTCCAAGTATCCTTTCTATTAATGAATAATCCTCTAAAGCGCCGTATACAGCATTAACCTTTTTATATTCTTCCCCAATATATATATTTGATTTTGGTATATAATCTCTTACTAATATAGTTACATTTGCCCCATAATTTACTAGTTTTTTAACTAAATAACTTCCTAAAAATCCAGTACCACCAGTTATAAAAACATTTTTATTACTCCAAAACTTGTTTACCATATTTTCCATTCTCCTTTTCCTTCGTTCCAAATTTTATTTACATTATTTATATCATTTAAGGTGTCCATAGCAGTCCAAAAGCCATTATGAATATATACTGCTAATTCATTATCTCTCGCTAATTTCTTTAAGGGATTCTGTTCTAAAACGCATGTTGTATCATTTTCTAAATAATCAAATATTTCTGGTTCAAAAACAAAAAATCCACCATTTATTATTCCATCAGTACTCTTTTTTTCGTCAAAAGATTTAGCTAATCCATCTTCTACAGTTAAAATTCCATATTGACTTTTCTTATATATGCCTGTAACTGTTGCTATTTTTCCCTGTTCTTTATGAAATTTTAATAATTCATCTATATTTATATCTGCTAGTCCATCTCCATAAGTTAACATAAATGTTTCATTACCAATATACTTTTGAGCCCTTTTTAACCTTCCTCCTGTCATAGTTTCAATACCTGTATCAATAAAGTTTATCTTCCATGGCTCTGATTCAGAATCTATATTAATATCCCCACTTTTCATATCTAAAAGAAAACTTCTAGTCTTCCATGAATAATCTATAAAATATTCTTTTATTTTTTCCCCTTTATAGCCTAACAAAAACATAAAATCATTAAATCCATAATGACTATATATTTTCATTATGTGCCATACTATAGGCTTATCCCCAACCTCACACAAAGGCTTAGGAATATTCATTGTTAACTGACTCATTCTAATTCCTTTTCCTCCAGCAAGTATAACAGTTTTCATCTTTTGTCCTCCACTCTTTTTCTTTTAATTAGTTTTGTTATTTTTTAAATCTAGTATTGAATCAAGATCTAAATATCCACAATGATCCTGTTCATCGTATAAAATTATAATTACCAAAGTATTTACATATCTATCATTCATCCTCGAAACAGCTATCTCATAACTTATATTTATAATACATTTATCTTTGATAAACTCATTAACTTCACATTCTAGTTTTTGGGTATTTGAGCCTTTTAATATTTTTATTTTCATTTTAATTACCTACCCCATACTGTTTTTCATAATATATATTATTCATAAAATTTTATTGTGCTACCCATTTTAATTTCTTAAGCTGAAATATAGAGATTTCTCTAAGAAGACATTTATTTTATCTATATTGGTATGCAATAAAGAATGAGAGAGGGAAATTAAGTAAATATAATGGTAAAATCCCTGTCTAAAAGAAAAGAACCCACCAAAGGTAGAGTATGTAGAATATAATAATTTCACTGCTTATTACTGTTTGTAATATTCTATTTTTATATGGTAAATTTAGTTACTTAACAAAATTTAAGTTTACATATCAACTCTTTACTCACTTATTTGTGATGCAGTTTTCCATATCAGTAACAAGTGCTATTTTTTTGTTAGCAAAAAAGATAGAATATTTATATATCCTACCTTTTATAACTGACAAATGTATATAATATTGCTTGCATTAATAATAAAACAAGTTATTAACTATGAATTTTCCCTAATTGTGAATTAAGGTACTATGCTTACAACAAAGACCACAACTACAACGTGTATCACCAAATTTCAAATCGTAAACTTCTGAAAGCTCTACATTAACTTTAATAACCTTTTCTGAAAAATCTGATCTTTCCTTTGGTACTTCTAAAAGATTATCTGCCTTAGCTTGTGTATTTATAATTGCTCCAATTGGAACATACCTATTTGCAGCTATCCTAATTCCCCCTGTTACTATTGCTCCAATATCGATATAACAGTTGTCCTCTACTATAGCGTTAAATACAATTGAATTAAATCCAACAAATGTGTTATTTCCTACAATAGCTGGCCCATGAATTAATGCTCCATGAGTTATACTTACTTTATTGCCAATATATATTGAATACCCTACACCATTTACATAGTATTTAGCATCTCTTAGCCCATGTAATATTGCTCCATCTTGTATATTAGAATTGTAACCTATATAAAATGGTGTTCCCTCATCTGCTCTTATCACTACATTAGCACCGACAAATACATTCTCTTTTATTGCTACATCACCTATTACACTTGAAAATGGCCCTATAAATGCACTTTCACTTACTTGAGGATATACGCTTATAGGATTAAATGAAGTAACTGGGTTTTCTCCAATAAAATAAGCATACAAATTAGTTGGCCCTATTGTCCTATAATCTTTTTTTATACTATTATCCACTATAATTTTCTCCTTAAATTAATATTACATTATATTAAGCTTAATATTAATTTGTTAATCACTCTATAAATATAAGAACCCACTATAACACTTTATTTTAGTTATGGTGGATTTTACGATAAACCTTGCTGGCTTTTTAACTTACATTTTTTAAAGAGTTTATATAATTAATAGTCATATATATTACACTGCCCTTACTTTATTGGTAAAAAACGTACTTATTTATGGTATTGTTCACTGTATCACATTCTACGCTTATATAAGAATTCTTATGGTTAATTACAAATTATCTGAAATAAATTCATCAATAGCTCTGTCAACACTTAAGCTATCCATATCATTAATCCATTGTTCTAGAATAGCTATATATTTACATGTACTTTCTTTACTTTTTAAATAATTATATATTATATGAGCCTCATCTATTTCATCCTTACCAACATTAACTGAACTTTTCAAAGCATCACTGAAATGGGATATAATATTACTTTTAAATTTATGCTTTATTTCATTAATACTAAGATTGCTAAGTTTATACCTTTCACTGAAAAGCAGTTTATTATATCTTATTAGAAAAAACTTAATTTCTTTATTATTTAGAAACTCTACCAAAGCAATATTTTTATTAGCTTCTGTAAATCTAATAATTTTTGCAGTACTTATCAAATGCTTTACTGCTTTTATATAATCTCTATATTTAGCTGCACCTTCAAAATCAAGGTTTGCAGCAGCAATATTCATTTCCTGCTCCATTTCTTCCAAAATAGTCAAATCAGTGCCATTAAGCAATTTTATCACTTTTTCTACTAAAGCAAAATAATGATCTTTAGAAGGATTGGCTGTGCACATACCAATACACAAGTTCATAGAATACTTTAGACAGCCTGAAGCCTTTCTAGAAGCATTAGTACACAAAATTTTACTATGTTCTTTTATACCGTAAAGAGCTTTTTCTACAGTATTCTTATTAGTATAAGGTCCAAAATAAAGCTCTCCATCAGAACTGTTAAGATCGTTGCATATTTCAATATCTGGATATTTTTCGTTCATTTTTATTTTGATATAACAATAACCTTTTGGACTTTTCATTTGTCTATTATATATTGGTTTAATTTCCTTAATTAATTTACATTCAAGCAATAAAGCTTCAAATTCCGTATCTGTTAGAATATAATCAAAGTTCTTAAGATTTTTCACTAATTTTATTACCTTTGGAGAATGAGATTTCGAATTTATAAAATAGGATCCAACTCTACTTCTTAGATTTTTAGATTTTCCTACATAGATAATAGTATCTAAGGAATCTTTCATAAGATATACTCCAGGTGAAGAAGGCAGTTTTTTAATTTTTTCTTTTATGTTCAAAGTTATGATCCCCCTAAGGCAAATATTTATTACATTTTATCATAGGATTGTTTTGATTTACAAAATAATTTAACTATTATTTCTTTTAAAACATAAAAACTCTGATTAAATTATTGACTAAATAATTCAATCAGAGCTTAAAATTAAGTTATTGATTAGATATTTCTTGCTACTTCATATGCATCCCATATAGCATACATTATGTTTTGAACTTTGTTTGCATCACCAATCATTCTAATATTAGTGTGTAAGAATTTAATTTTATCGTATAGTGAATTTTCTGAGTCATATCCAATTGCAACGATTGCTGAATCAGCTTTAACTATTTCTTGAGATTCTTTACCTTCAATTAAAAATCCTTCTTCTGTTGCTTTTATTACTTTAGATCCACATCTTACATTAATCTTCTTGAAAGTTACTAACTCTTTTAACATATCGTGGTTTGCATGGCATAAAGGTCCACCAACTTGTAATATATCACCCATCATTTCAACAATAGTTACATCTTTGCCCATGTCTTTTAGCCATAAAGCAGTTTCACATCCTACTAGTCCTCCACCTATTACTATAGTAGAGTTTCCTACATCTTTTTTCTTAAGTAATACTTCTTCTGCAGTATATACATTTTCTGTTCCTTCAATAGTTAATCTTCTTGGAGTAGATCCTGTAGCTACTATAATTGTATCTGCATCAGTTGCTTTAATTATTTCTTCTGTAACAGTTATATTGTATTTTACTTTTACGCCAAGCTTTTCTAATTGTAATTCATACCATTCAACAAGTGCTATATCATCTTCCTTAAAATCTGGAGCTCCTGCTGCTACTAGGTTCCCACCTAATCTGTCACATTTTTCAAAAACTTCTACTTCATGTCCTCTTATTGCAGCTACTCTTGCAGCTTCACATCCTGCAATGCCTCCTCCAATAACCAGTACTTTTTTCTTTTCATCAGCTTTTCTAAGTTCTAATTCCTTTTCTCTACAGCATGCTGGATTAACTGCACATGTTATATTTGCAAAATTCTGTAATCTTCCCATACATCCTTCTTGACAAGATAAACACGGACGAACATTCTTATAGTCATCTGCTAATATTTTATTAGGAATTTCAGCATCTGCAAGTAATGGTCTTGCAAGTCCAATCATATCTGTCTTTCCTGATAATATAGCATCACTTGCTAATTCAGGATCTTCCATTCTTCCTGCTGTAATTATTGGAACATCTACTGCGTTCTTAAGAATTTCATTATATGGTAAATATAATCCCTTTTTTTGATACATTGGTGGATGGCTCCAGTACCATGAATCATATGATCCAACATCTGCATTTAAGGCATCATATCCTGCAGCAACTAATATTTTAGCTGCTTCTATTCCTTCTGGAATATCTCTTCCCATTTCTTCGAATTCTTCACCTGGTAGACCACCCTTACACCAGTCTTTTATAAAACTCTTAATGCTGTATCTTAAAGATACTGGATAATCTTCTCCACATCTTTTCTTTATTTCTTGAACTATTTCACAAGCAAAACGCAATCTATTTTCTAAGCTTCCGCCATATTCATCTGTTCTGTTGTTAAAGAATGAAATTGCAAACTGATCAAGTAAATATCCTTCATGAACAGCATGTATTTCTATACCATCAAAACCAGCTTTTTTAGCTATTTCTGCTGATTCTCCAAATTTTCTAACATATTCTTTTACTTCTTCAGTTGTAAGTTCACGACATACTACATCCTTTAAAAATCTGTGTGGAATTGCAGATGGTCCAACTGCTGTTTTACCAACAATTGATGGAATACTTACACGTCCAAATCCAGCTGATAACTGTAAAAATATCTTTGATCCATAAGCATGAACACGTTCAGTCATACTCTTTCCTCTTGTTATAAAGTTAAGAGGATTTAAAGTCGGACATGGCATTGATGGTAATGCACATTTTTCAATGTCATTTTCAACCATAGTAACACCTGTCATTATTAAACCTGTACCACCTTTAGCACGTTCAACATAGAACTCTTCCCCTTTTTCATTAAAACTTCCATCAGAATTACATAATCCACCTGGCCCCATTGGTGCTAAAACAAACCTATTTTTTATTTCTAAGTTACCTATTTTAATTGGTTCAAATAAAACTTTGTACTTTTCTTTTATCATAAGACATCCCTCTCCCTCTAAAATAATTTTATGATTGGCAATACCTCCATCTAAAAATCATTATAGAACATAAAGGAACTTTAACTTCAATAGTTATTGTGATAATTTTATCAAGTAATTTATTTTATAGGTATCCATATTTCTATATAAGTATGTAATTTAGCTGGTTTCTCAACATCTACAAGAAGAATCTTTCCAACCATATCTCCTATAATTTCAAATCCTCTAGCACTCGCATACTCCTTCGCACTTTTAAAAGCTACTTCAGGACTCTTTGTTAATTCATCATCAATAACTTGAATTGTATGAATGCATGAAGTAGCTTTTAAATTCTTCCTATGCAAGTCCACAGAAATGTTAAACTTATCTATATGCTTCTCTAAAACCATATATCCAAAATTGCATATATTACTATCTCTATGCTTAATTACACCTAGCTGAACTATTGGCATTGCTTTAACGCACTGTTGGACCATCTTTTGAGCTCGTCTATCTCTAGAAATCCATCCACACTCATCATCATACAACATTAATATTTCTGGAGATTTAACAAACTCATATTTATTAAGCAGTTCATTAATAAGGCGTATACTTTTTAAATTTTCTTCTATTGAGTCTGCAAGCTCTTTATAATACTTACTTTTTTCTTCTGCCTTTTTTTTATATTCTTCCATCCTATCCTTAGTAGATAAATAGCTACTGTCTTCACCACTAAACTGCTTAACAATAGCCTTCATAGGCATTTCCATATTTTTATACTTTGTATAAGATAATAGGCGAAATACATCTACTACATTATAATATCTCCATCCATTTTTCTCCTTATTTACCTTAATCAAATTTTCTTTTTCAAAAAAATGAATTGCACTTGTTGTTATTCCCAATATATTTGACAAATCCTTAACACTATATTTCATTTCTATCCTCCAAAACCTAAAGTAGCTTTAGCCTTTATTTAAAATTAATATATATGTTTTTCTGAATTACTTAAATAAACTCGTTACTTTTTGCATTTATAATTTATATTCTTTAAAAATACCATTATTTTTTCTAAATATTCTCTTTATTTAAGATAACATGTTTCTTAAATTATTTCTAGTTTTTAACATTTTATTTACAATAAAAAATTTTTTCTTAATAGAGGAAATTTTCTTCTAATAAAAGAAACCATCATTAAATTTTTAATCATTTAACGATAGTCTCTTTATTTAATAATTTATTATTACATATTTTATAAGCATATTTTTTAAATTGTTACCTTTGTACCATCAAACTTTGTGAAGGAAAAACCTTGAAACTCTTCATTATAGGTGCTTCTATAGTCCTGAAGTAATCCTATTGCCACAGCTTCTCCAAGTTTCATTCCCTCTAAGCCGTCTGAACGCCAGTGAACCCCTACAAAATCTCTTCCAAGAGAAATATTAGAAGCAAGCTTATTTAATTCTCCTCCTACTTTTAAATTATCCTCAAGATATGGTTGTAAATTAAGTCCGTCGACACTAGCTACTACTGGATTAGGAATAATATAATCCTCATTGAAAAATGCTTTTAGAATAGTTACACCTGCTCCAATCTGAGCTGCATGACCTGCAGGATATGCAGGATGAGCTGGGCATCCTTCAGGATAGGCCATAGGTAGAAGATAGGTTCCATATTTTTTGAATACTATCTCTAATACCCTTGAATATAATAATTCCTGATTAATCGGATGCTTTGCGGCACCTATCTTAAGATTTTGTATGCATCCCCCAAACTCTTCTGGTCTTAATCTTCTATGAGCCAAAAACTTTTGGAACCAGGTTGCTTCAAGTGCCATCCTGGCTGCACGAGTCACAAAATCCAAAACATGTGCAGTACCAAAGGTAACAAACCCCTCCTGGGTTTTTGAAAATAGATAGGGATTACTTAAAGATACAGCTTCCTGACCAAAGCCTAGTAGTATCAAACAAGCCGTTAGTGCCGCCTGAATGCTGGTGTCTTTATGGACATATTCGCCGAGGTCTCTGCCATTACTAATATATCGAGATAGCGGGTCAAGTTTTAATACTGAAGAGGGTGCCTGTCCATTCTGTATATTAAGCCATTCATTATATGAGGTCATATAATCGATTTTTTCCATAGGTACAGTGTATTTCTGTGTTATAGTTTTTGCCCCAAAAGGAATATCCTTTAAGAGGAACTGCGAAACATATGGTCCTTCCAAAGCTCCAGGGGCATTACCACGGAATAATGTTTCCGTAGTGACTTTGCATTTGCACTTAGGACCATCAAAAACCGAAAACTTTGATAAATCCTCGGTTGCAGCCTTAGTTATAGGGTTGGTATCATAATCTACAAAAGGGATATCACGAATTAAAGCCATCCAATAATCCTCAGCCATTTCACTTGCTTCTATAGCACTGGAAAAGCTCGGAGCTGGTGCTATAGTAAGATGGTTAGAATCTGATCCTACCATCTCGTACGCATATGAGGCCTGAGGGTTAACGAATTTTCTACTCCCTCCTAGTGGTATCAAATTAAATTTTTCTGGATTTGCAGTAGTTAATGCCCTTATCCAAATATTGTAGGCATCTAAATTTACTTCTCCTAACAAATTATGAGGTAAAGCTTTTGTATAATTTCCAATCTTGTTTACATATAAAATTTCATCATTATTGCATCTTTGTCCCTGAAGAATCAAGTTCTTCTGAAATAAAGCAGACTCAGTTCGTTTTTCAAAGGCCTCAATGCGCCTCTGTTCTGGTGTTAAAGGCCCAATTTCACACTGTTCTGTTATTGTATTATATTTAGGGCATACGGACTTAGTAATACAAACTTTATCTTCGCTCTCATTCGTTTCCTTCTTTTTATCTTGCTTTTCTTCCATCTTAATCACTCCTATTATTTAGTTAGAACTTTCCTCTATTAAAATTTAAATATATTATCTATATAAATTCTTCAGTATATTATATGTAGCAAGTTATTAGATTTCTATTATTAATCTCATTTGTTTTTATAATTGTTACAGCATCATTGCTAAAAATAAATTCGCCACAAAGACATTACCGCCTAGAAAGATGAAAGAAATCATTGAGCAAATCTAATAGAAAATTACTTGTCCTAGATATTACAACCATAAAATGTATAAGTTTGCTAAAAACAATGAGTGAATTAAAAATAAAAAGAAAAGAATAAAATTAATAATCGAAAAATATAAATCTATTACTGCAATAAATGAAAATATTCTGATGAGATGCTTAAAGGAAAAGAAGAATTCTATGAGGAATTTATGAGCATAAAATATGTATAATATAGCAAATCAATAATTATAACTTATTATTTGGAACTTTTAAATCAAATAAAATATCTAATAAGTATATAATAGGAGGTATGAGATATGAAAAAACTATTAGTATATTTTTTCCTACTTACATTCAGTATAATTCTACTTGTAGGATGTTCTGTAAATAGTAAAATTTCTATGACTGGTATATATT
The DNA here is from genome assembly GCF_054768095.1 of Clostridium sp. CTA-7. Lineage (NCBI taxonomy): Bacteria > Bacillati > Bacillota > Clostridia > Eubacteriales > Clostridiaceae > Clostridium > Clostridium sp. CTA-7. The sequence continues at coordinate 203,182 of NZ_BAAAAV010000003.1, forward strand.
TAAAGTCAATTAACGGAAGCAATATTATTATTGGTGAGGATAGCAGTCCAACTCTTATTGGTAACAAAACAGGTAAAGAAAATATTTTTGATGATTTGAAAAGTGGAGATAAAATTGAAATCACTTACGATTTAATTAACGAAACTTATCCTGCACAAACTCAAATATATAGTTGTAAACTTATAGAAAGAGGTAGTGTAAATGATATCCCTAAAGATATATTAGATAAACTACAAGAAATGGGATGGACTTTTGATTTATAAAATTAAATAATATATAAACTACACCATTAAAACTAATGTTATATGAATTACCCAGTAAAGTGGATAGGAGTATAATGGTCCACTTTACTATGTAATTATCAACACTAGTTTAAAACATAGTCTATTTTTTCTATATAATTGCAATTAACCTCTATATAGTTTTTTTCTGTATACTCATTAATCTTTTGTAGACTTTGATTTATTATTTCTTACTGGAACAAATTCTGAAGTTGTATCATTAGGATCAATATATTTATAATCTCCATTTTCATCTTTTCTGAGCCCTAAAGATGCCATTTTCTTCTTACTATTTTTATGTTTATTACTCATTTCTTTCTCACCTCTTGTAATATTTATATTTGCCATTGAGTACTATATTATTCTTAGTATTACAGTCAAAAATTATAGATAAAATTTAAATATTAATTTAAATTTATTTTTTATCAATACTACTAACATATATAACTTCTTATAGAATAAAAAAACACGAAAATCTAACATTTTAGATTTTCGTGTTTTTCATGATGGTAACTATCCACTAAGTTTAAGTATTCTGAGAATATTACACATATAGAATATACGATTTTCTCTAATTCTCTTAGGATTTCTCTCTATGATAATTTTTTAAAATTATACAATTATTTGTAAGTTTTATTTTATAATTATCCTGTAATATTTTATCTATATTTTAAATTTTAAGTGGCATCATTTATTGTAGTATAATTATTTTTCTTATTATGGTAAGGTCTACGTCATTTATGATACGTTTCATCATTCATTATGCTAAGTAACTATTTTCTATAGAATTCTCTTATTTTCTCACAGACATAATCTATTTCTTGTATAGTTAACTCTGGGTAAATTGGCAGCGCTAATATTCTTTCTGATACTCTTTCAGCTACTGGAAAATCTCCTTTTTTATATCCTAAGTAGCTAAAGCACTTTTGAAGATGTAGTGGAATTGGATAGTATATGCTAGTACCTATTCCTTGCTCATTTAAATATTGATTTAATTCATCTCTCTTATGGCAGGTTATGTTAAATACATAATAAACAGGTATTTGATCACCTTTGATTTTTGGTAAGGTAATTTCTGATATATCCTTTAATCTTTCAACGTATAAGTCATGGATTTGACTTCTCTTTTCTAGTGCCTCATTTATATATTTTAATTTAACGCGTAAAATTGCTGCTTGTATGTTATCTAATCTTGAGTTATATCCTATATACTCATAGTGATATTTCTTTTTAGCTCCGTGAACTCTATACATTTTAGTAATATCTGCAAGTTCATCATTATTTGTAACTATTAATCCACCGTCACCATAAGCTCCTAGTGTTTTAGTTGGAAAGAATGAATAGATACCCATGTCACCTATAGTACCTGCGTGTCTGTATGTATCATCCTTACCTTTCCATTGCATACCAAAAGCTTCTGCTGCATCTTCTAATACAGATAAATCATGTCTTTTTGCTATATCCATAATATCATCCATATTAGCCATTTGGCAGAATAAATGTATTGGAATTAGCCCTACTGTATTTTTTGTTATTTTTTCTTCTATTTTTCTAGTGTCTATGTTGAAGGTTTCTTCATCTATATCTACAAATACTGGTTTTCCTCTATGCTTTGCAATACATGAGGTAGATGCTAAGAAAGTAAATGGAGATGTTATTATCTCTTTTTCATCCTTATATCCTAATATATCAGCTGTAATAACTAAAGCATCTGTCCCTGAAGCAACACCCATAGCGTGTTTTACCTTTGCAAAGTCTTGAACTTCTTTTTCAAAAGCTATAACATCTTCACCTAAAGTTTTAACTCCATTTTTTATTGAATTTATCATAGCTTCATTAAACTCAGCCATTTTCTCTTCGTATTCTCTTTGTGATGTATAAAATCCTACTTTTATCATAAATCTCTCCTTTTTAAATGTAACTTAAAATTCAAACTTTATTTTACCTCTTCTACAGCTTTAATAAGCTCCTCAATTACATACTTAGCATCCTCTAAAGATAAGGTTGAGTACACTGGTAATGTTATTTCATTTTTATATTGATTATATGCATTGGGATAATCTTCTATTTTATACCCTAAATTTTTATATAGCGTAAACATTGGCAGTGGTATAAAGTGAACATTTGTAGGTATATCTTTTTCAGCTAATATTTCTATAACATTTGCTCTATCACTTTCCTCAAATCCTTTTATTCTTAATGGATATAAATGATATGATGTTTCCATCTCCTCATTTTTAGAGAAAGGTATTATAGCCCACTCCTTATCTTCTAAAGCTTTGTTGTAAATCTCAAATATTGCTCTTCTTCTATCTAACATTTCCTCATATCTATCTAATTGAGACACACCTATAGCTGCATGTAAATCAGACATATTGCATTTAAATCCATCTGTTACTATATCATATTGCCAAGCACCAGCTTTCATCTTAGATAAAGCATCCTTTGTTTGCCCATGTAGTGCTATATATTTAAACTCTTTATATAAATCTTCTTTTCCATGAAAATTATTGTTATTAAATGTTATTCCTCCACCTTCAGCTGTAGTTAAATTCTTAACTGCATGAAATGAGAATACATGGAAATCATATTGAGATCCAACTTTTTTTCCTTTATAAGTTGCACCAAAAGAGTGTGCTGAATCTGATATAAGTATTATATCTTCTCTATTTAACTTTTTAAGTATTGTTTTTACCTTATCATAATCTACAGGAACACCTGCAAAATCTACAGTTATTATTGCCTTAGTTTTTTCAGTTATTGCCTCCTCTAATTTATCTAAATCCATTATAAAACTATCTTTAGCAACATCTACAAAGGTTGGCTTTATTCCTCTATGTAGAATAATGCTAGCACTTGCGGTGTAAGTATAAGGTGTGGTTATTACTTCATCCCCCTCTTTTATATCGTAAAATTTTAAAATAAGCTCCATACCAGCTGTTCCACTACCTAAGGCCACTGCTTTTTCGTTTTCACAGTAACCAGCTATTTTCTGCTCAAATTCTAAAACCTTAGGGCCACTTGTAATCCATCCTGATTTTAAAACCTGAACAACACTTTCTACTTCTCTTTCTGTAATATCTGGTGGTGATAACGGTATTTTTCTTGACATTTAAAATCTCTCCTTTGCAATTAGTCACACTTTAATAAATAATGTAGTATTTTTTTCTTTATTAATAATGACTCATTATTTTTATAATCCTTTTTTAAATCTATTTTTTTCCTTTGAAATATCCTGTATGCTTTGATATGTATATATACCCATTGTCAAAACACTCTTTCTCTAGTAATTTGTCTAACTTCATCAACTTATTTTCACTTATTTTTTTAACTATATCGCTTTCCATAGAAAGCATATATTGAAATAATGCTTCTTTTTCTGTTATTTTTAAATTATCTATATATAGATTGCACTCTATGTCTTTAAAAAACTTTGATAAGATACCTAACCCATTTTCAATTTGAAATTTCTTTGTTAAATTAAAACTTTCAGCTTCTAATATCTCCTTATCAACCATTGATAAAAATTCTCTCATTTCCTTCATATGATTTTCACCAACAGTAGATATAAAAATGTATCCATCCTTTTTTAGAACTCTTTGCATTTCGCTTAGTGCTTTATCCATGTCATTTAAGTGATATAGCATATGGTTCGCTATAACTATATCAAAAGTCTCCTCTTCATAAGAAATATTTTCAGCATCTTCAACCTTAAAATGAAATCTATCTAAATTTGCCTTTAAATTTAATTTAGCATCTTCAACCATACCTTCTGAAAAATCAGTAATATGTATCTCCCATTCTTTAGGTATCTTTTCATAATTCTTAGCCCACAAGCTGCCATCACCACAACCTAGCTCTAAAACCTTGCAATTTGTCTCTAAAGGTAGTTGCTTAAAAAACCACTCCATCCAACCTTCCTTATTAGTGCTGAACTTATCATGAATATTTATCCTTGCCTTTAAATTAGAAGCATCTATATACTGCTTCATCCACTTATTATCTTTATTTATCAAATTGATAATGTTAATAAACTTATCCCAATTCAAATTTTTATCTGTATCAATCATTTTCAAAGCCTCATCAATAGCCTGAATAACATTCAATTCGTGATTTATTTTTTCCTTAATAATTTTCTTTTGTATCTTTAATGACTTTTCAAAATCATTTTCCTTTACTTCCTCTTTCATAACATCTTTAATTTCATCTAGGGATAACCCAATAAATTTTAAAGTTAAGATTTTTTGAAGTTTAGGAAAATCATTCTTACTATAAAGTCTATATCCCGACTCATTATGAAAAGAAGGCTTTAAAAGATCAATCTTATCATAATATCTCAAAGTCCTAAGAGTAACTCCTGCCTTCTTACTAAATTCACCAATAGTAAATTGTTTCTTTAAATTATCTTTCATAAAAAAATCCTCTCAAAAGAAAATAAATTTTATTTAGTAACGTCACACCTATATATTACTCCATGACGTAAGGTCAAGGTCAATAGTTTTTAATTTAAGATTATCTTCTGTCGCAAAAATTTCTTCATCATTATTAAATTATAAAATAAAAAAACTATGAGGGTTTATCCCATCAGTCGTGTAAATTATAATGTTTTATTTTCCTGGTATTCATATAAACCTTATGGCAAAGAAAAAAAGCACACATTCAACTAAGATTGTGTACTTTTCTATTAATAAAATTTATTTAGTTCTTTGCTTTGTTAGACATTTTTGTTGATATGAGAGTTGTGTAATCACATATGAGCAAGTTTTTATTATTTAAAAAATTTCCTTACTTTTCTAACTGTGATTCTACATTTACGTTTAATCATACTTTTAATAACTATAGGCTTAAGTTTTTTTAGTTCTACACCTTCCTCATCATATTTTCTCACAAGTGATATGGCTCCAAACTTACATCTAATTGTACATGCTCCGCAGCCTATGCACATGTATTCGTCTCTAACTGTAGCTCCACAGCCAAGACAACGTTCTGTTTCTTTTTTCATTTGCTCTTCTGTGAAAGTATGGCGTAAATCCTTGAATGTTTCTTTTGATTTCTTACCATCTACATGGAGTGCTCTTTGTCTAGGCATACGATCATAGTTTGCAAAAATTAAGTTTTCTTTGTCTAGTGCATGATAAGCTCTCCTATCACGTCCATTAACTAAGCTTTGACCTGGATGAACATACCGATGAATTGAAATAGCTGCTTCTTTACCCATGGCAATGGCATCTATTGCAAAGCTTGGGCCTGTCATTGCATCTCCACCTGCAAATATATCTTTTTCTCTAGTTTGCAATGTAAATGAATCTGCCTTTATTGTCTTATTTGGGTTTAATTCTACCTGACTTCCCTCTAAAAGATTCCCCCACCCTATTCCTTGTCCAACAGAAATTAATATATGGCTTGCCTTAACAATCTTAACTTCCTTTTCATCAAACTTTGGATTGAATCTTTTATTTTCATCAAAAACAGAAATACATTTCTTAAACTCAATTCCAACTACCTTACCATTTTCAGTTAGAATTCTCTTTGGTCCCCAAGAATTATTTATTTCAATATCCTCAGCTAAAGCTTCATCTATTTCTTCATCTAAAGCAGGCATTTCTTTTCTTGATTCAAGACAGAACATAGAAGTTTTAGCTGCACCAACTCTTGCACCAGTTCTTGCAACGTCAATTGCAACATTACCACCACCGATTACAACAACTTCTCCATCTAAATTAATTTCATTTCCTAAGTTAACTTCACGTAAGAAATCAACTCCAGTCATAACACCTTCTGCCTCTTCTCCTTCTATACCAAGGTTTCTTCCTGCTTGTGCACCTATTGCAATATAGAAGGCTTTATATCCTTCATCTCTTAAGTATTTAAGACTTATATCTTTGCCAACCTCAACACCAGTTTTGAATTCTACGCCTAATTCTCTTAAAATATCTATTTCAGCATTTATTACATCCTTTTCTAATCTATAAGATGGAATACCTAGTGTTAGCATACCACCAAGTACTTTTTGCTTTTCAAATACAGTTACCTTGTATCCATCAATAGCTAAGTAATATGCACAAGATAAACCTGAAGGTCCTGCTCCAACAATAGCTATCTTTTTACCATATTCATGTCTTTTATTTGGCACATAACGATGTTCCATATTTAAATCTTGTTCTGCTATGAATTTTTTAATTTCATCTACAGCAACAGGTTCATCAATATCACCTCTTGTGCAAGCAGATTCACATTTTCGTGGGCAAATACGTCCACATACTGCTGGAAATGGATTTTCATTTTTTATAAGTTCAAGTGCTTCTTTATATTTTCCTTGAGAAGCAAGCTTTATATATCCTTGAACAGCTATATGTGCTGGACAATTGGTTTTACAAGGACTTGTACCAGTTTTAACTACATTTTCTCTGTTAGTTCTGTAATCAACATTCCATTTATCTGGTCCCCATTCAGTATTTGATGGGAACTCTTCTCTTTTTTCTTCAATAATTGGTGTTTTAGTACATAATTTTTGTCCTAATTTTAAAGCATTAACAGGACATACCTTAACACATTCTCCACAAGCAACACATTTGTCTTTATCTATTTGTGATATATAATTTGAACGAACAAAATCATTGTGTAAGAACATTCCTGCATTTCTAGTAGCTAAGCAAGAACAACCACAGCAGTTACAGATTGCATGAGTTTTTCCTGAACCATCTGTATTTGGTATTTGATGCATAAGCCCATTTTCTTCTGCTCTTCTTATGATATCAAAAGCTTCTTCACGGGTAATCTTACGTCCTCTACCTGTACGTATATAGTATTCAGCAGCATCTCCAAGCTGGATACACATGTCTTCTTTTAAATGCCCACAACCTTCACCCATGGCTTCTCTTGCTGTACGACAAGAACAGTCTGAAACTGAGAAAACAGTATTTTCATTTAGATATTTAGAAATTTCCTCATAAGATGCTCTTCTTGTTTCTCCTTCAATAGCCTTTTCTATAGGTATAACACGCATAGGCCCCTTTCCTACTGGAAAAATACCTGCTGCCATAGGTGCTTTTCTTTTCCCGTATTCATCAAATGCCTGACCTATTTGAGTAAAGTTATTAATATCTTCTTTGTGTGGATGATTAACTATAAGTTCCATATGTCCAGGAACCCAAATTTCAAGCCAATATTTATCAACCCCATCTTTGTTACCTACTAGACAGGCACCTGAAACAGCTAATTCCCATAAAATTTTAGATGTTTCTTCTATAGATTTACCACAAAGTGATGCTACTTCTTCTGCACTTTGCGGTTTACGAAATTCAAGATAAAGTGCTACTTCTGCCATTTTTTCTGTAACAACAGGCTCTAGGGCTTTATACTCTGGATGATTCTCTGTAATCTCTGATTTTGAACCACGTTTTGTCTTAGCAATCTTATTAGCAAGCTCTAGTACTTTTTCCTTTGCCATATTTGTTCTTTAGCGAGAGAAGGTATTAATGAAACTCTCACTAAATCTATCCCCCTTACATTTTATATTTTTTATTGTTTTATTTAAATAAATATTACTTCACAGGTTATAGGAATACTTGTCCTTATTTTTATAATCCCTAACTTTATATATTATTTAGAATAATGCCTATACTGCTTTAATTTTACCTCTGCTGAAGCTTTGTTCAGCCTTGCCTGTGTGCAGTTGCCATATATACCAGAAAACATAAGGAATTATTAGTATAGCGTTAACTATTCCCCATACATATAACACATCTGCATTCATCCATGTTGATGCATCCATTACAGCTGGAAATAAGTTAGGGAAACAAGCTCTAATTAGCACATGAGCTGATAATGTATAAATACGAGCAGCTATATAAAGTTCAGGTTTCCTTTTAATAATTGGATATACTTCTGCTGCCATTAATATGCATATAGAGCTTGCAAAATATTTGCCAGTTTCACCATATACAAAGCATAAATTCCAAGTTGTATATAGAAAATTCCAAGCTACAGTAGTATAAGCTATAAACATACTCTTATCTTCAGCACTTAATTTGAAGAATTTCCTTCCATTTGGGAATGGAATAGTAACACATAATAATAAGCCACAAAGTGCATTAGCATAGTTTCCTAAAGCAACATCTTTTAGTGTAGCTTCAGCAATATTTAAGAATAATACTAAATATACAAACCAAACTATCCAATCCTTCCTCATGAGATCCCAAAATTTACCTTGATATTGTTCTTGATCAGCTAAACGGAAGAATCCACCTATTGCAAGTGGAAGTATAGCACTAAATGTTTTTGCCCAACGGAACCAGCCATTTACACCTCCCATAAGCCAAATTGGAAAAGTACATAATGCTGCAACCCAAAAAACAGCTGAAAACTTATAGTGGTTCTTCATGAATTCAATCATGAAGAGAAGAAAAATAAAATAAATTGCCATTGAAAGTACATAATGCCAAACAGGAATATTCATAATATAAATCCCCTCCCTCAAATTAGTATTAGAAATTATTCCCAATACTAATATAATATTACATAAAATCAACATAAATATCTAGTGTTTTAATCGTTTTCTTATTAAAATTTTCTATTTATTCCAATTTATCATAAATATAGCTAATACATTCTCATATCTACAATTATTTTAAATTTACTTAAACTAAAGCAAAAATTTTATGATGAGTTTATAAATAAAGTCAAGTACCACCAGCTAAGCTGGTGGTACTTGACTATTTAAAATTATTTTTTCAACTAAATAACATTTTCCAATTATATGGTTATTAACTGTTCCTAGGTCAGCCAATTAACCTATATGCACTATACTTTTAAATACTTCCATTATCCACTTCACATCTGGAAGTAGTATTAACTAATAAATAGAAACCTAAACCAAGAGCACTCCAAACTAAAAGAGCAATTATTGATTCTTTTCCAAGTCCTGCTGGTGACATTGGTAGTAGTAATAATAAAATAAATACTATACTAACAACTACACCTAAAACTGAGAAAATTTTTCCACTTATGTTTTTGCATTTTCTGTAAGCAATTAGTGATACATAGAAATATGCAATAGATGCGCCTAAAGAAGACATGTCAACTATCCAACTAATAACCTCTCTCCCAAACCATGGTGCAATCAAGCTAACAATTACTATGAAAATAATTGAGTTCTTAAAAACTCCATTACTATTTAATTTCCCCATAGATTCTGGAAGCATATTATATTGAGCAATTGAACCAAGTAGTTTTGAACCGCATATCATAAATCCATTTATTCCACTCCATACAGCTGCACATAATGCAATTACTAACATAATAAATGCTCCTTTACCTAAAGTACTTATAACAGCGCTTCCTGCTGCCCATTCCAAATTAGCAACTTCGCTTGGTGCGTATGCTAAAGCAGTTATTATATTTAATATATTATATATCATTGCTCCCATAATTAATGAAATTACTGCTATTAAAGATGCTTTTCTATTTGAGAAATTAAATTCTTTACATAGTTGTGGTATTGCATCAAAACCTACAAAAGCAAATGGAGTTATAGCAAAAACTTTAGCAATCTCACCCAAATCAAATTTATAGCTACTTATATATACCTCATTAAATTTAGCTCTATCTCCTTTTAAAATCATTCCAACGAAAACAATAAATACCATAGAAATTAATGCTATTATTATTATATTTTGCACCTTACTAGTCTCCTTTAATCCCTTTATATTTGAATAAGCAAATACAAGGATTATAAAGCTAGATGCAAGAATATCACCTATATAAATATCAAATCCGGCAACGCTATAAAGGTATCCAAATTCTAATACACCACCAAAAATTTTCTTAATAACTAGTGGAAATGCAGTTGCATTTAATGGAATCATTGTAAAATAGGCTAATGTAAGAAACCATCCAACAATAAACCCGTGTTTTTCCCCTAAATTATTATATGTAAAGGAAAACTCTCCTCCTTCTTCATTTTGACTATCCATCATCACTACATAATTTTTTTCAATTATGATAATGCATAAAGCACCAAAAGCAAGACCAAATAAAGTATTTATAACGCCTGCTTCTTTTAAAAATTTAGTTCCTGGTAACATGAAAGAACCCCATCCAATTATTCCACCAAGAACAATAGAAAATATGTTAAATTTACTTAAATTACTCTTCATAATTTAACCTCTCTTTTTCTAAATAAAAAACTATGTAATATATTCTACATAGTTTTTTAAATCATAAAAATTATTATATTGATATATCACACTTTTTAACAAATTTAATTCCTATTAAACCACCTATAACCATAGCTACTAGGAAAGTCCATCCAGATAATGATAAATTAGATATACCTCCAAGCAATGCTCCAGCATTACATCCACCAGCTAATCTTGCACCATATCCCATCATAAGACCAGCAATTATATATGAAACAATATCTTTTAATTTATATCTAAAGTTAAACTTACATTTAGCTGCAAGTAGCATACAAATAAAGGCACCTATAATTATTCCAATATTTCTTAATGATCCTGGGTCATTTAAAAGTCCCTTATTAACTATTTTAACTGCACCATTTAAAGCTTCTACATTAGTAAAGTTTATACCAACTAAACTTAATAACCAAATTCCCCACTCTACAAATGTACTAGTAACTCCCCAGCTCTTATTTGTAGTAACTAAAATGAATATGAATAAAATTGCCATCCAAATAGCTCCAGTCATAAATGACCATCTCTTTACAAAGAAAGAATGATAAGTTTCTTTACTAAAGAATTTATAATCTTTTTGTTTTTCGATTTCCTTTTCCCAATCTGCATAATTCTCTTCTCTATATGTACCTTCAGCTTTTCTCTTACTTTCATATTTATTAACGAAAATATATATTAATAAAAATAAGAATAAAGATACTAATATTGAACCTAAATATCCAAAATGATCTGGTAAATACACAGTAATTGCCTTTTCATATAAAAATGTTTTTTCTAAGCTTGCTAAATGCCAAACACCAAAAACGCTACCTATACAAAAAAACGGTAAAACTATTATTGCTCTTCCAGCGCCTTCTCCAATGTCTGTTAAAGTTCCAGATGCACAACATCCAGCCGCAATCATTCCAATACCAAATAGTAATCCACCAATAAATAACCCTAAAGTTGCTGGTTTTACACTTTGTGATCCTGGCACTATGCTAGCACCTTGTGCAGCTCTGAAAGCTATTTCTCCACCTTTTATACTTGATGCATAATGTATACCAGCTGTTACTATAACTGTTATTGAAAATAAAACAAGTAAAGCCTTAACAAAATCTGCATTTCCCATCATTACTGGCTTTCTAACTCCACCAGCAAAACCGAATCTTGATCTTTGAAGAGAATATCCTATCATTAATCCAGTAATTAGGAATAAAGCTAGTTTGCTATCTACTTGCCCTTTAAAATATGCAAACCCTAAAGTTATTAATACTAACGAAAACCCTATATATATCTGATTCTTCTTCATAAGCTCCTCCAAAATAGTTAAATATTTTATTATTTATTAATTATTAGAAAGTTCTTCATAAAGAACTTTCTAATAATTTTCATACTAGTTAAAGTTATATTCTGTAACTATTGGTTCTCTATCTAATACTTTGTCATTGTAATACTCATAGAAAGATATTCCCATAAATCCACCAGCAACATTAAATACATTATCATATCCTAAGTGTTGTAATGCTAAGGCTGCATTGTAACTTCTTTGAGCACTTCTACAATGTAAGTAAACTGGTCTATCTTTTGGTATTTCACTTAATCTATCTCTTATTTCACTTAAAGGAATATTTTTAGCATCCTTTATATGACCTTGCGCATACTCGTTAACTTCTCTAACGTCAACAATAAATGCTCCTTGTTCTACTAACTCTCTAACTTGTCCAACATATACTTGCTTGAAAGTTCCTTCTAATAAGTTTGATGCTACTAATGCTGCATGGTTAACAACATCTTTAGCTGTTCCAAATGGAGGTGCATAACAAAGTTCTAAATCTTTTAAGTCCTCAATTGTTCCACCAACTTTAATTAAAGTAGCTATTATATCAACTCTCTTATCCACTGCACCTCTACCTATAGCTTGTGCACCTAAGATTCTTCCTGTTGGAACTTCGAAGATAAGCTTAAAGTGTAATGGTTCACTTCCTGGCATTAATCCAACCTTATCTTGTGGAATTACTCTAACTACTTCATATTTAGTATTCATATTTGTAGCTGTTATTAATCCTTCTGTTAAACCTGTAGATGCTCCATTAAAATCAAATACTTGAATACAAGAAGATCCTATATATCCTGAATTTCTAACTTGTCTTCTGTGAATATGATCTGCAACATGTCTTGCTTGTTTTTGAGCAGGGCCTGCTAATGGTAATTTAGTTATTTGGTTTGTTAATGCATGGAATACTTCTACAGCATCACCAACAGCATAGATATCTTTATCGTTAGTTAAATAGTTTTGGTCAACCTTTATGCCACCAGTTTCACCTATTTCTAATCCAGCTTCTTTTACTAAGTCTGTTTCTGGAGCTACCCCTATTGCCATAACTACAGCGTCTGCTTTTATAGTTTTTCCAGATTCTAATACAATAGTATCTTTCTTAAAAGAGCTTACTTTATCTCCAACTATTAAATTTATTCCATTATCATACATAGCCTTATGTAAAACTTGAACCATATCATAATCAAATGGTCTCATTATTTGATCCATTGCTTCTATTAATGTTACTTCATATCCAGCTTCTTTTAAGTTTTCAGCAGTTTCTACACCTATGAATCCTCCACCTATTACAGAAACTTTTTTGCATCTATTATCTTTAATAAAGTTATTTAATTTAGCTATATCTACAACATTTCTTATTGTGAATACATTAACATCTTCAATTCCTTTTATTGGAGGAACTATAGCCTTTGCCCCTGGTGAAAGTATTAGCTTGTCATAGCTTTCAGTGTATTCTTCTCCAGATACAACATTTCTTACTTTAACTTCTTTTTTATCTCTATATATTGCTACAACTTCTGTATAAACTCTAGCATCAATTCTATATTGGCTAAAGAATTTATCTGGTCTCATTAAAACTAAATCTTCACTATCTTCTACTTGTCCGCTTAAATGATATGGTAAACAACAATTTGAAAATGATACGTGAGGACCTCTTTCAAACATTATTATTTGGTTACTTTCATCTAGTCTTCTAAGTCTTGCTGCTGCTGAAGCTCCACCAGCAACTCCACCAACAATAACTATTTTTTTACCCATTTCTTTATCTCTCCCTTAATTAAATTTATTATTTTTGTTAATTTTTTATCATAGTTTAACTATATCATACTTTTTTCCTGTTGCATTATGCGAAAATATCATGCTAAATAACATTATGTTATACATAAATTTACTTTATTTGCTATATTTCGATACTTGGTGTATATTTAAACTATTATGTTTATTAACTAACTTATGAGGTGGAACAAATGAATTTGACGTATTTAAGGGCATTTTATACTACTATACAATGTAATAGCATTTCAAAGGCAGCTATAGAACTACATCTAACCCAACCAGGATTAAGTAGACAATTAAAAAGTTTAGAAAGAGAAATTGGAGAAGTTCTATTAGATAGAAGCAATAAAGGTGTGGAATTAACAGATGCTGGTAAGATATTATATGAATCTGCAAGTAGTATGCTTGCTTTAGAAGATAATATAATGAAAAATTTAGAAGAATTGAGGATTAAAAATAATAAATTATATTTTTTATGTTGCCATAGCATAGGACAAAGTATCCTGCCATGTAGTATTTATACCTTTAAAGAAATTTACTTTAATATTGACATACAAATGGAACTAGAAAATCATACTAAAATATTGGAAGATTTACTTACACATAGCGTTAATTTAGCTATAATTCAAAATATAGAATTGCCAAGTAATCTAAATACAATAAATATTATATCAGATGATCTTATATTAGTATCAGGTAATATGTCAGCTCCTGATTCTATTTCGCTGGAAGAATTGCCTTCTTATCCAATTATTTTAAAAAATAAATATTCAGGAATTTATAAAACCTTAAATAATGAACTATCTAAACATTCCATTAACATAGATAATTTAAATATTCTTCTTCTATTAAATTCAATTGAATCAATAAAAGCTAGTGTTATAGGAAATAGAACCTTATCTTTTCTCCCTGAAGCATCTGTACGTCATGAATTAAGAAGAGGTACTTTAAAAAAGATTACTATTGATAATTTAAAAATGCCTATTGATTATTGTATGGCTTATAGAAAAAATTATCATCTTACAAGTAACGAACAAAAGCTTGCTAAATTTCTAACTTCGAAAAAGAGATGTTTCTGTTATTAAAGATTTCTTTTTCTAAAGTTTATAACGTATACAGTCATTTAAAATACTATTATTTAATATAAAAAGTGGATACAAAATTACTGCATCCACCTTTATTTTCTTATAATTTCTTCATTAAAATCTATTTTTATGAATTATCTTTATTTATCAACTTAGCATTCACAGAAACTCATTAAAGTCCGTGGTTAAGCTTTTTCTATTGATTTCTCCCCAAGTTTTTTTTATAAAACACTTGATATTTCTATAGAAATTGAAGCATCTCTTTTCTTATTCACTCAATTAACTTTTGCATTTAATATATATAATGATTAGTACTAGAACTATCAGGTAATTTACATTTAATAATGTATCCCATTATTGCAATAGTTCCAGCAAATTTTAAAATAGAATTATAAGTTTATGCTAATAAAGATCATTTGAAACCATATACAATATTATTAGAAAATCAACCATACCATATACAATATTATTAGCAATGTAAGCATAAAAATAAAATACCAATAGTACTTAAATATCTTATTCCTATGATAAATATTATTTGATACACCAAGAGATACTAAAGAATTTTTTAGATTATTCAATGATTCAAGATTATTTTTTTTCATTACTAAATTTATGCCTCTAGGAAAAGTATCATTAGTAGATTTAATATCTATCTTCAAGTATTCACAAGTTATATTCCAGTACAAATTAATAGTTTTCTTAAAGGTGACATTTTTAATTTCCTCAATAGGGATTTCATAGCTTTTAACCATCTTAAAAATATAGTTAAAATAATAAATAATTAAATGAGTCTTTGTTATATAAATTTGACAATAATGAAGCATATCGCTCCAAAGAGGTGACCAACTTACTACAAAGTCTCCAGGAGAACCAAAGTATTTAATAATTAGATTTTCATCACTTGGAGAATATTTTTTATCAAAAGCTGGAATAATGAGTTTTTCAAATACTTTAGCATATTTTAAACCATGAATTGTGAAGTCTCTTTCTTTTCCTAAGCTATCATAGACAGAAATAATATTTTTAAATGAGTAATCAATGTCTAGGTCTTTACTATTCTCAATACACATAGATAGATGAAAAGTAATAGTTGCTTTAATTTTATTTATTTGCTCTTGGCTTAAAGATACATCAGGTAGACTATTTTCATCTATATCAATTAATTCATAATCTTTCATTCTTCGCCCTCCAAATCATACATATATTTTTTTAATTTATTTCTCATCCTCAAGACTCTTAAATTAATGGCGTTTTCTGTGAGATTTAATTTCTCAACAATTTCTTTTGAGTTTTTGTTTTCTAGAAATCTACTTTTAAAAATCTTTTTATCTACATCATTTAAGCTTTCCATAAACTTCGTTGCAACTGTTAATTCTTCCTTTGTTATTAATGAGTCCTCTATATTATCTGTACATTTAGTCAAATTTTCATCTAATACAGTGGAAGTATTATGCTTTTTTTCTTTTCTCATTAAGTCTATAGATGAATATTTTGTAATTGAAGCTACCCACTTTTTAAAAACTGTTGAATCATACTTATAACCATCTATTCCTTTCCATATCTTTAACAAAACATCATTTACACATTCTTCGCTTAACTCTAAAGAATTAGAGTATAGATAAGCAATTTTATATATATAATTCCCATATTCTTCAATGACGAAAGTTAGTGCTTCTTCATTTTTATTTTTTAATTCACTAATGAAATTAGATTGATCAATCATATAATCCTCCTTCCTTACGAAAAATTTATCGTATTCATTAATTAAGTCGCATATAATAAGAAAATATTTCATTATTTTTCTAATATTTTTAAAATAAACAAAATAATATATACTTTTAAAAATATTAATAGACTTAATATTTTATCTTTTATAAATTGTAATCTCAATTTGTTTCGCGACTTAATCTTAACGCAGAAAGTAATTCTATGGATTTTTTTATTTAGTTCAATTTGATTTTACAACTAGCCATTACCTATTTCATTTTGTAACTCTTCATATCATCAACTATCATTACTTTTACTATGTATAGAAAATTCTTATCAATATATGGAAGGTATAATTACAATAGTTATGATAAAAATACTAATATGTTTAAAAATAAGGAGGGGTATATTTTGAGAAATATATTAAGTAAGTTTAGTAAAACTTTATTCCTTACTTCAATTATCATAATAGGATTTAACTTTTTAAAAACTACTTCTTGTTATAGTAGTAAAGAAATATTAGTTGATACACCTTCCGATATTTCTTCTAATAGAAAGGTTGTATATTTGACCTTTGATGACGGACCTAGTAAAAATACTCCAAAGATTTTAGATATATTAAAAGAAAATAATATTAAAGCAACCTTTTTTATTATTCATCCTTATATAGAAAGTCATAATGCAATTGTTCAACGTATTTATGATGAAGGCCATGCTCTAGGTAATCATACATATAATCATGAATTCAAATATGTTTATACATCTGAAGAAGCATTTTTTAAAGATTTTAACAAGCAACAAGATTTTATAAAATCAATAACAGGAAGTCCAAGCACTGCCTTTAGATTTCCTGGTGGATCAAAAAATACTATAGTTAGAAGTGCTCGTGGAAAAGATTTTACTAAAAATATAATTATTAAATTAGAAGAACAAGGTATACATTGTTATGATTGGAATGTAGACTCTGGAGATGCTCATGGTAATAATATATCTTCAGGTACACTATGTAATAATGTTCTAAAAGAGATTAAAGATAAAGATGGCAATCTAAAAAATCCAGCAATTGTACTTATGCATGATTGTATGACTAAGAAAACCACCGTTCAAGCATTGCCAGGAATAATTAAAATTTTTAAAGACAATGGCTATGAATTTGATATTCTAGAATAAAATATAGAAATTTTAAAGTATGCCCTTAAGGCTGTCCATTACAATTTTTTTGGACATTTATGGCATACTTTTTTTCCTAACGATGAATCATTAATTAAGATTCTATATTTAGCTACTATTGATATAACAAAATCATTTATTTTTTATTTGCTATCTTTTTTGTCCATTTCACTTAAAATAATATCTATTTTTTTATTTAACTCTTTATTTTTATTAATAAAACTTTTAATACCTTTTATGGCTTTATATAATAATATTATTATGGCAATTAATAGAGTCAAATTAATAATAGTGGCAATAATAATGCTAATTTCCATTCAAAATACTCCTTTATATATTATTTTCAATAACTACTAAGAAGACTTAAAAATATTGTGCTAACCCATAAGTATATAAGAGTTATACAACAAATAAATATACTCTTACTAGTATCTTTTCCATCTCTAACTTTATGTAAAATAGACACTATATTATTTACTAGAAGTATCATACATATACTGCCTCCTAATAATATTAAGGCAACCATTTTAAATTTTCCATTATAAAACATTAACTTATTAATAATCAATAAATTGTAATTACTTATTAATCATTTATTCTTATATTGGCATAATTTACAAATTAATACCAATAATCCTTATATATATTTATAATTAAAACCAAAGAGCATAAGCATTTTCATTATGAAATTTAGGATAAAATCATAGATCAAAAAGTCAGCTAAACTGCTAACCTTTCTTTATCACAATATGAGTTAATCCTTTTTGCATTATGAATTAATTATTTCAACATTGTAAACTGGAATTTGACATCCTACTTTGCTGTTCTGCCACGATATACAATCAGAGTAATTGCATTTAATATAATGGTAATAACAATAAGAACTGATGCCACAAACACTAAAGAATTCGTTATATCCATGAGAGCAGTCCAATCCCAAATATTAACCAGATGATTAGTATAAAGGATCTGGAAAAATAGCGAAATAGCACAAGCACTCAGGCTTATGGTTGAAAGAACACCCCAATTTCTATTGTCATTCTTTTTGTATCGCATAAGATTAACAACAGGAAGTATCCAAGAAATTAAACCAAGCACAAAACTGGCAGGATTAAGTAAAGTAATCATAATATTCTCCTTTTATATAAATTTTTATTTGTACACTAGGTTCTCGATAAATTCCTAATTTATATTGTAAAGTAATTAAGTTTACTATTACGCAATCTATAGTATACTTCCTTTTAGTCTATCCCTATAAAGTTCTACTGTTTCATGATAATCCATAATAATTCCTTCTTCTCTGGCAAAGTTTCCAAAGCCTATGGTCTCTCCTTTTAATCGAGGAAAAAGTTGAAAATGTAAATGTTTTCTTTTACCATCACATATTGTACACATATATACTTTTTCTGCACCTATAATTTCTTTATGAAGTTTAATTATTGCATCTGATACTTTTAATATATGTACCCCTAATTCAAGAGGCATTTCAGAAATGTCTTCATAATGTTCTTTTGCTACAATAATTGTATGTCCAGTTGCTCTTGGATATTTTTCAAATTGACATCGCACCTTTTCATCCTCATAAAAAATTAAGCCATCATCAGGGAATATATCTCCTGTACTGAAGTTATGACATGAGAAACATATGCCCTTTTCTTGCAACTCTTTTATCTTTTTAAATCTTTTATTCAGTGCTTTTTTTTCCTCTTCAGACAATTGCTTAACGTACAATTTACTCACTCCTGTTCATAGCATTAATAAACTCATTTCAATACTATAATAACATTATTTACAAATATATTCCAATAATCCCTTTATATAGTCTGAAAGTTGCATTAAAACTAAACCCGATGTTTTCTAAACATAAATACTCTCTTTTTTATAAGCTCCAATAACTCCATCTAAACTAAGTTCTTTTATTTATTCCTGTCTCACTACTTAAGTTAGTTACAGCCTTTCCCATATCTCCCATAGACACTTCTGTTTCATCTGCAACTGTACTAATCTTTGCTAATCCTGATTCTAAATCCATAGAAAATTTAGTAAGCATTGTCCCTGCATTAACTAAAGGCACAGTAAATGTCTTAGTCATCATATTTCCTACACTGATCATAGCTCCACCCAATGCTTGTACTCTTCTCCCTGCATTTATCATATATTCGCCTCCTTTTGTTAATTTAAGATATTAAAAAAAGAACCACATAAGTGATTCTTTAATCTAGCTTTATCTATTAATTTTTAATTTATATTCTTTGTTTTCCATTCTTGGGAAAGATACATATACATAATCAGTATTATCTTCATTTAACTCCCATATATATTTTTGCTTTACCTTTTCACCTTTATAAACTCTCTGATATTCATTTGAATGTTCATTTTCATATGCTGAACTAGAGCTATCGAGAATATAATTATCATCATCTTTAACTTTTAAAGCATCTACTCCTACTTGACAAAAACCTTCATCAATTTTCTTCCCGCTTGGATCCTCTTCTCTTCCATTAAAAGATATATTATTGACTTCCCAAACTATTTGCACAAATGACTTAGGATTCCCCTGTCTAGGTGCTATGTAATTAGCTTCCAAGACTCTAAATTCATATTCTCCTAATTCACTTTTGACAATAAATACTTCTCCCTCAGAAAGATAATTAGCTGATTCTTCTGTTATCTCCTTTTCCTGCTTATTATTTGTTTGTAAACTTGCTATTAATTCGTCTTTTTCTTTAACTTCCTCTTTTAAAGATGTAATTTCACTTTCTAAATCTTTAATTTTAGATTCAGACGTATTACTATTACATCCAACTAAAGTAATAATTGAAATAATAGTTAAACTTAATATAAATTTCTTCATAATCATACCCCTATAATACATGATAAATATATTATACACCATATTAACAATTATTTCCTATTCATATTTTTTCAAATTTTCTTGCATCTCTTTTACTAAAGTTAAATAAGCAACTGCTTGCCCTGCACCATACTCTCCCCCCTTGTATGATGTAGTTATAACATTTAATAGAAAACTTATATTATTCTAACGAATATTACATCACATCATTATTTTATTATTCTATTTTAATATTTATCCCGTCTAGCATCTTACGATGCGAAACGCATATCTTTTGTAATATTAGTTTTCTATCTAAATCCCTATTAGGGACCTAACCAAATTAAATATATTTTAGTATAATAACTCCTGAATAGAGGATAGATGTATCCCCCCTGGGAAGCTTTATAGGCTAATACCCGTAAGAAAGCGTATCATTCCATCAGGTAGATTTCTATGTTTAGCTGGTTGGGTTTCCCTTTGGGAATTACCCGTGTCACAAACAAGGTTATAGACTAACTGATAGGTTGGAATTTCTATTCTATCTCTAAACTAAATTTAAAGGAGATATATACAATGTCTAAATTTTTTAATAGTCCTACAGTAGGTATTGATGTTTCAGCAGATTTTTCATATGTTGCAATACTTGCGCCTAACGGAGATATTTACAAGAAGTCTTTTCGAATAAAGCATGATGTTAATGGCTTCAACCACTTAGTAAAGAAAATAAATCTATAAATAACGCAGCTTAATATATCCATATTTTGTAATCATTCGTGTTTCGAAATGATTTATTTGTAATGCTCTTTTTTATTAAAAATATTTTTTAAAATTTTACTTGACTATTATTAGCTGGTCTTTTCTAAATAAAAAGAGAGCAGAGACGTTCTTTTTAAGAACGTCTCTGCTCTCTTTTTTTAATATCGTTATAATATCATACCAAATATTACTTATCAATATTTAACTTTTTAATTTTATTTTTATTGCCTACTTAGCTAATAGTCTATTTTTAAGATCTATTTTTAAAACCTCATCTAATTACTCCTATATTAAATCCTTTTCCTAATCTCTATTTTTGTGTGTAATTGGGACTTGTATTTTGTATTTAATGGATTTATTTCGTTTTTTATTATACGGAGTATATAAAATAACTTCACAAAGATATTCTCCGGCTATTTCATACCCCGATTTTTCAATTTCAGAGTATATTTGTTTTGCATATTGGTATTCTTGTATTGTATCATCTGCATAAATTGTTATGTACATATTTTCAGGTAAAACATGCTGAGATTTGCTTATAGGATAATCGTCATCTACAAATATAAATACTTTGTTTGATTTTAATTTTTGTCTTATAAAATCATCTTTTTCAATAAGTGTTCCTGCATTAAAGAAGTATGAAAGTGGTAACCCATTTTTAATCATATAGCTTTTAAATTCTCTTAACATTTTCTCATACCCTGAATATCCCTTTTCAAAAAAATCAATATCTGAAGTAAAGGTATCTATTCTTCTTTCAGGTAAATACTCATATACTATCTTTCCTATAGGCGGAATAGAATTTAGACGACTTAGATTTGATGTAAACCGCCTTATAGTACATAAACTTCTTGTAAGCTGCTTAATTTCTTTGCTTAGCTTTTTATCTTGCTCCATAAGAGATTTGTAAAGATCTTCTTGAGATGATTGGGTAAGCTGTTTATGAATTTGTTCTAAGGTCATTCCACATATTTTCATGGTATGAATTAAGTCTAATTCATCGCTTTGAGCTATATGATAATAGCGATAGCCGTTTTGTGGGTCTTGATACTCTGGCTTTAGCAATTCTTTTTTATCATAAAAACGTAGTGTTTGAGTTGATACATGGTTTAATTCTGCCATTTGTCCTATTGTTAAATAATTCTCACTCATATATATGTCCTACCTTATACTATAGTATAATCTTTCCAAATTAATATACTTATATTATAAAACATAAAGACTTAAATCATCAAGCTTATTAACTCTTATACATATGTTAATTCCTAGAATGTAAAAAATTTAACAATTTATTTGACTTTATACTTACTATAAGCTTTATAATGAAATCAGAAAATTCAATTTTTTAATATTAGGAGGGAATTTTAATGGAAAATAAAGTGAAAGTAGTGCAATATGGCTGTGGAAAAATGAGTTTATATCTTATGAGGTATGTATTAGAACATGGTGGAGAGCTTGTTGGTGCCTTAGATTTAAATCCAGAAGTAATTGGAAAAGATATTGGTGAGCTATTAGATATGGAGCCACTCGGTGTAAAGGTAAACAGCGCTGAAGAAGCTGATAAATTCTTAAAGGAAACTCAACCTGATGTTTGCATTATCGCTACAAGATCAACTATGGAAGATTTAAAACCTGCATTTACAGTTTGTGCTGAAAATGGTGTAAATGCTATCAGTACTTGCGAAGAAGCCTTGTATCCTTGGAACTCATCTTATGATATTACAAAAGAATTAGATGAACTTGCAAAGAAAAACGGTTGTACATTATGTGGAAGTGGATATCCTGATATGTATTGGGGAAGCTTAATTACAACTTTAGCAGGGTCAATGCATAAAATTACTAAAATAAGAGGCGTTAGCAGCTATAATGTAGAAGATTACGGAATTGCTCTTGCAGAAGGTCATGGAGCTGGTCTTTCTATTGAAAAATTTAAAAAAGAAATTGGTAACTATAATGGATTAAATCATGAGGAAACTGCACAAGCAATTAAGAACGGTAAAGTTGTTCCTTCTTATATGTGGAACCAAAATGGATGGTTATGTAGTCAGTTAGGATTAACTATAAAATCACAAACTCAAAAATGTATTCCTATGACACATAGAGAAGATTTGTATTCTTCAACATTAGATATGACTGTTAAAGCTGGAGATGCAACTGGAATGTCAGCCATTGTTACAACTGAAACTGAAGAAGGAATAACTTTAGAAACTCAATGTCAAGGTTATGTTTATGGTCCTGATGATTTTGATAAAAATGATTGGACATTTGAAGGCGAACCTGAAACATCAATTAAAGTTGATAGACCTGCAACAGTAGAATTAACATGTGCTACTCTTGTTAATAGAATTCCTATGTTAATTGATGCTGAAGCTGGATATATCACTACTGAAAAGCTTCCTGTAAATCATTACCTTGTTAAACCAATGCATGAATATGTTAAAAGCAAATAATTAGAATATTAAATTTCTTATATTAAAAACATATTAATAGAAAATCCCTTTTTATAGGGATTTTTTTTATTAATATCCTTTTTAATTAATTCTTGTAATAGTAGATAATGATGTTAATGTTTCATTATAAAAAGATAAATCAGAATTACCTAAAATAAATAGATTTTAAGTTCCTATAAAAGGATTCTCTCCACCAAACATAAATCCCCATCAGCATAAATCCTAATGATCAAACTACAAATACAATAAAGTTTTTTAATAAAATATTAACTGTATTCTTTGATCTTGCAAACCCTGCTTCAACAGCTTCAAAACCTAAATTCATAAAAAGTATTAAAATACCTGAAAGAAATACCCAAATAGTATCAACTATCATTGTAGTCTCCATGATATATTCCCCCTTTTTTTCTTAATTTGAGATATAAAAAAAGAACCACGTAAGTGATTCTTTAAATTAATTATTTAATTCTGGATATAGTTCATAAATGTTATTACTTAAAGCTTCTTCAAACATTCTACATTTTTCATCTATTTTACACCATTCATCTAACTGCTTAGCTTCTTCCTTACTTAATCCGTTAGTTTTCATCGAATCTCTTTCACTTTTATAGTAATCTAGTGTAATTTGATATGATTCAAGAACCTCAAAGTCTCTAATCCAAAATCAAAATGATCTACCATTTAGAGGTTCTCCATACACCTTTACCTTGCCTCCAAATTGTAATTGGTCACAAAATTTTTTTATACTAAAATCAGAAGATTGATACCATCTTATTCCAGAAAGACCTATAGTATAAGTATACGATGAATCTTTATACCAAGTCATTTTATCTACTTCACCTTCATAATAAATTATATCTCCTTTTTTATATTCTTTGTGACTATTATACTCCTCTGCAATTTCTTTATAATTTATTGTTTCTACATTTTCAACTTTCTCCTCTTGAGTTCCACAACTAACCAAAAATAAACTAAATAATATTACAGTTAAAATCTTTTTCATAATTCCCTCCATTATATAACATGTCTCCCATAGTATTATACCGTAAATTGGTAACTTATACATATTTTTATAGATTATCTTGCATCTCTTTTACTAAAGTTAATTAAGCAACCGATCGCCATGCATTTATCACATATTCACCCCCTTACTTTAAAATTGAACATAAAAAAGAACTCTTGAATATCAAGAATTCTTTTTTTTAATTTTATTTATCTTTGAGTATCATTAAGTATAAAACTTCTTCGTTCTCACCAATATACCAAGCTTGATTTAGACTATCTTTAAGATTATAATAGATACTATCTCCTTCTTGATAAGTACGTTTGCCACCTATATTCTCAATTTTAAGATACACTCTATGAGATGCATTGTCTATTGTAACAAATTTCATTTCATAAACATCTATTGTAGTATCTTTAATTTCTCCGTTATCATCCTTCATCTTTATAGTTATCGGTATTAATCCACTTTCTATTCCACCAGATATATACTGAACCTTACCTTCTTCATTTGTTATAATATCTTTAATATTTGCTAGCTCTTCTTTACTTTCTTCTAGAGTTAACTTTTCCTGTACAATAACTTCACTCGGTTTTGGTTCATTAGGTTTAGGTTGACAACCATAAAATTGAAATAATGAAATAATGAATATAATAGTAACTAATAACTTTTTCATAAGCACTACACCTCTAATTATAATATTTACTAATATTATAGCTATATTCCGGTATATTTACCACATTTTGATAAAAATTATATAAATCTCCTTAATTTTGCTTGCATTTCTTCTATTAACTCACTATTGTTATATGCATTTGACTTTTGTTTGACTACATCATTCCATCGTGGTTCTTTTATCCATGATTCCTTTAAATATACCTTACCATTTTCATTTACTTCTTTAGTAGTTTTCATAGATAAAATATATTCACAAGCTTCATCAAAGCAAAAAGCTGAGTGAGTATTATTAATTTCAACAATCTCACTATGCCTTTGCTTGTATTTTTCACTAATTCTTAGAATCTTGCTGCTTTGTACGAAAGGATATTAAGGATTGCACTCCGTTTTGAGTATAATTAAATATCTCAACTAATTGTGGATCCGTAAGCTCCAATCCTATTTCTCTCAGCTCATCATAACTAGGTCTCACCATAGCAGCTTTTGCTACTCTGTTGAATATTTCATTTTTTTCTTTCATACTAACTACATCTTTAGGCGATGATGGCCCATGGAATAATATATGGGCTGCACTTAATAATGGGTTATTTATATCTCCACCAGCTACCATTCCTAATAATGATGGTCTTTTTAATTTACATACAAAAGGCTCTTCACTCCAGCCAACTAATTCTATTTCTTGTCCCTCTGATATTTTTTTAATTCATCTAAACTTGTTACTTCCATAATATCCTCCTAAACTGGTAATGTATCTAAAAACTTTAAATCATAAGGTGCTTGTCCTTTTGGTACTCTACTAGCAATAGTGTATTGTGGTGCCAAAAATTCACCATCTTTGAAATTAAAGGATACAGGTTTTCCTTTACAACCAGGATATTCAAAGCATTGATATCCTAAAGTTTCTCAATTACCATCCTTTTCCTAAGTGAAAAAAGAACCACTTAAATGATTCTTTAACTTATTTATCATTTATTTAATTTTGGGGTACATTTTATATATATTATCTTTTAGAGCTTTTTCAAAAATCATAATTTCTTCGTTACTCTTACAATGCCTATCCAATATTTGAGCTTCTGATTCGCCGATTCCAATTTTTGTTTCAAGTCCTGCCCTAAATTTTATATAAGTATCTAAATCCATGGTCTTTTTTGTATCCGAATTATCATTACTTATACTCTCATAATATACTATTGCCTCTGCATCAGGAAATGTTGAGTTATTAAATGAATCTATCATGCAATTTAAAGTAATATAGTCTCCAACTTTAGCATCTTCGCTTATTATATTACTTTCTAACTGCACAATTACGTTATAACCGTAAATAGAATTTTCTATTTTATAGAAATATATATAATTATTATTATTTTTAATATCCTCAATTTTACCTTTTACTTCTACTTTATCACCAATCTCATACTTTTTATCTGCATTATATTGTTCATAAACTTTTTTTACAGATTCCTCCATGGGTAACTTTTTGATTTCTTCCTTATTACATCCATAGAATAACCGACTAAATATTAACAGACTAAATATTAATACTCTCCTCATATAATCTCCCCCTTCATAAAATATACCATAATTATACATTGAATGCTAGGAACTTAACTATATGATTTAGTTATATTTTCAAGATTTTTTTCATCTCTTTTACCAGTTCACTATTATTTATTTGCTTTATTTTTTCTTTTTCTATATCATTCCACTGAGGTCCTTTAATCTAACTTTCCTATTTATATACATTGCCATACTTTTCAACTTCTTTAAAAGTTTTCAGAGATAATATATATTCACAAGCCTCATCAAAAATAAAATAAGGACACCTTTTTACAGATGTCCTTCCTAGGTATTTTTTATACTTTATATTAATCTTTGATTAAATAATCCATCTAAATTAACTTTTTTAATTCTATCTTTAATTTCTTCCTTATCAATAGTATACAATCCGATTTCTTTCATTCTCTTAAAATATTCAGCTCCAGCAAAGGTATATCTATTTTTTCTACCTTCCCTCGTTCCTGCTTTTTCATTTGCAAAAGATATTATATCTCCTATTGCAATAGATCCTGGTAAAATTAATAGAGGTATTCCCATTGCAAGTCTTACAGCATTATGTCCTGCCAGGCTACCTGTGCATATTGCTTCTGTATGTCCTACAAAAAGACCACTTTTTTCTCCAGCACAAAATAAATTATCTACTCCTTTAACCTTTAAATCATTAGTTCTTGGAGCTACTGATAAATACCTTATTGAATTCCCTTTACTACCTGCATATGGATCTACATATTTTGCTTTTTCTAATCCTTTTATTTTTCTTAACTTCTTTAAAGGGTAATAGGTAGTCATTAGCTTAGCATGTCCTGTATCAAGAAGTATTATATTTTCTGCAAATTCTTTTAAAGCATATTGCTGACAAACTTTTGCATTAAGCTTATCATAGTTTATATCCTCTTTTGGTACTTCTAAAATGACACAACCTGTTTTATCTAACTTTTCTACTATGTCTTTTGATAAACTTTCTTTTGCTAATTTACAGGATCCTGAAATAGCTCCCAAATTATCTTCGTCTCTTTCACCTTGTATATCTGATACTCCACATCTTTCACTTATACTTAATCTTGGTCCAAAAGCTGGACATCTTAAAATGCACATTGAACATCCATTTCCGTATCTTAAACAGTTTCCCATTGGCCCTGTTGTTCCTGTAGTTTCAATAAATACATCTCCTTCTTCGTAAGTGCCATCACTAAGGTAAATTCCCTGTATTCTAGATCCTTCTATCTTAACGTCAGTAACTCTACTTTCTATATGAATATTTATACCTAGTTCCTCTAAATAGTTACTTACATTACCTTCAATCAAATTTACATCATATAATGTTGCATGCTTATGACCTGGAAACTCTATATCTTTATGCCTTGAAGTATTATCTACTATATTTATTAAATCTCCAGCACCAAGTTCAATTAATTCTTCTGAAGCTGTCCATCTTCCATTATTTCTCATTATTCCGCCTACATTTCCAAGGCCTAGCAATAAATCAGTCTTTTCATATAAATGTACTTCTGCTCCTGCCTTTTTTGATGTAATAGCAGCTGCGCATCCTGCCCAGCCTCCTCCAACGATTATTGTCTTTATCATATAAATCTTCTCCCTTCAAACACATTTCTTGGATCAGCTTGGACCTTACAAAAACGTTTTACTCTGTGTCCAGAAAATCTTGCAGTGCAGCTTCCACATACACCTTCACCACAACACATTTTTATATTATTGCAACAAGATAATTTTATATCCTCTCCTCCAATTTTATCTAAATAATCTATCATTTTAACAGTCAATATATCTGCTCCAGCTATGTGAATATATCCTACACTTTTTTCCTTTATGGCAGACCTTATACTTACTTTTGCTTCATCTGTTAATTCTCCTCTATCTATTACAGATTGTTCAATTATATTTAATTTATATTCATTTAAAAATTCTTTAACGTAATTATCTTCATATGGTGCTTTATCTAAAATTAAATTTATATTATTATTACTTAATGATAATTTTCTTATTACTGGTATCATCGGAGCCATACCAATTCCTCTAGCTATAACTAATACATTATTATTTACTTGTTTATTTAAATTTTTTAGTCCAAATACACCATTCCAATATGGTCCCCTAATAGTTATTTCTCCACCCTCTTCTATATCTAATAACTTCTTTGTTTTTATTCCTCTTATTTCTATCATTATAGTTACAATATTTGTTTCAATATTTGATTCTAATATTGATATAGGTACATCGAAGTATATATTTTCGTTAGTTCTTATAAAAATAAAACTTCCTGGCTTAACCAAGTCAATTGCTAATTTATGTGGAACTTTAAATTTAATTAGAAGAACATCTCGCTGATAAAGAATCTTTTTTTCAACTAAACAATTATATGTTTTTCTTCCTTCCTTTGGCTTGGATCCATTATTAATAAATTCATGATATATACATACTCCGTTCCAATTTAAGCAATCACAAAAACAGCTTCCTTGTAATTGAGAGCAAAGTATACATTCATTTGATTCTGCTAGATGGCAAGGGCAATACTCCGTTCCTGCATCTATACAATCTACAGCTTCTTTAATCATTTAAATCTCCTAGCGAATTTCTTACATAATAATAGATTATTTTTTATTTTTTATTTTGTTACAATATATTTGTAAATACAAAAATAAGGTAAATTATATATAATATAACTTACCTTACTCTTATTATTTATACTATTTAGCTTTACTCTTTATTAAAGATTATCTTTTCAAATTCCTCTTTACTCATATTTACATTGCTTATTAATGGGAATTTACTTTTTTCTTTTTTCTCATCTTTTATTGAAATTTTTCCTAAAATATCACCATTTTCAATATCCATACATCTTTTAAATACTTCTACTTCAACTACATCCTTTTCTTTATATCCATAAATAATATCACTATTTTCTACTATATTACCTAGTCCAGCTAACCCTTCCTTTTCTAGAATATCTTTATTAGATATACTTTCAAAAGTATTAGCACTAGTTATATAATTGAATATTTTTTCTGTTTGATTCCACCTATCAGCACAATTTAATACCACTATTATAATATTTCTACCATTATAGTTTACAGATGAAACTAAACACTTTCCAGCACCACCTGTATATCCGGTTTTAACACCATTTGCTCCTGGTATTCTATGTAATATTTTATTTATATTTTGATAATCTCTTGTAAAATTATATTTATCTTTAGATATAACCTTTTCTCCTACGATTTCCCTAAAAATTTCGTTTTCCATACCTTTAGATGTTAAAAGAGCTAAATCATATGCTGAAGAATAGTGCTTTAAACTATCTAAACCATGTGGTGATTCAAAATGTGAATCTATAGCTCCTAGACTTTTTGCAAAATCATTCATTATATTAGAAAATTTTTCAACTGAGCCACCTATATCTTCTGCTATTGCAATAGCAGCATCATTTCCCGATTTAAACATAAGCCCAAATAACAATTCTCTCATTGTCACTTCTTCACCAGCTTTATATCCTACAGTTGAACCCCTAATAGATGCAGCATTTTTACTGATGGTTACTTTTTTATCTAAATCTCCATAATTTATAGCTACAAGGGATGTCAATATTTTAGTGGTACTTGCCATTGGAACAATTTCGTATCCATTTTGGTCCCATAAGACTTGCCTTGTTTCTGCATCAATAGCTATAGCATTTCTTGCAGATACTCTCAATGGAATTTTAGTGTTTACTTTATTTCCATCTATATCTACAAAATCTTCGTCTATCGTTTCTGAGCTTTCATTATTAATATCTTCATAGTCTTCAATAAATGCTTTTACTGAATAAATATTCCATTCTGTTGTCAATAATACTAATAAAATAGTAAAAATAACTTTTTTTAAAACTTTCATAAAAATCACCCTCTATGTTAACCATCTATAAGTAGTTTGTTCCAAAAGATATTTTTTAAACACTATTTTTACTATTTTTTATATTTTTTATTATGGTAATTATTACAATCATATAGATAGGAGTTTACAAATGGCTTTAATATTGATACTTTTAATAATAATTTTATTACTTATTATTCCTATACCATTAAAATTTGAATTTATCTTTAGTGAAAACATATTTAAATTTAAACTATTTAACTTAAATATGTTTTCTTCTAATAAAGGAATTGAAAATAAATTTTTTAAAAATTTTATTAATAAACATAATTTAAAGAATAAGGAAAAATCTAAAGTAAATTGTAAAGATAAGAAGACCATTAACTCCGCCTCCCTAAAACATAAGAAACTTACTAAAAGATTATCAATTAAAAGTTTATATAATAATATTTCAACTAATAAATTTAAACCTTTAATGAAAATAAATGGAACCCTAGAATTCGGCGTAGAAGATTCTGCTTCTTGTGCAATCATTTATGGGCTAATGTGTAATATTCCTACTGTTTTAAATCTAATCTTAGATAAACCTTTTAAAGTTAAAGGAGTAAATTTAGACATTAAACCTAAATTTAATACTGAAATTCTATATTTTGATATAAATAGTATATTTTACTTTAATGTTGCTAATATTATATATATATTATATTTAATATATATATCTTTTGAAATTAAGGAGGTGACTCCCGAAGAGGGAGATTAATTATGTCAAATGAACATCCTGTTGAAAATTTAATGAAAAGTACCATGGAAAACCTAAGAGATATGATAGATGTAAACACTGTTATTGGTGAAGCAGTTGAAACACGTGATGGTAGCTATATTATTCCTATCTCAAAGGTAACATTTGGATTTGCATCTGGTGGTAGCGAGTTTGGAAACCAATGTAAGCCTGCTCCTGATAAAGATGCTAAACATCCTTTTGGTGGTGGATCAGGTGCTGGTGTTACAGTTAAACCAGTTGCTTTTTTAGTTCTTAGAGATGATGCCGTAAGGCTTTTACCTGTTGATCAAAATTGTACATATGATAGAATAGTAGATTCTGTTCCACAAGTTCTTGATATGATCAAAGGTTTTATTAATAATGATAAGAAAAAAAATAAAGATTTAAATAATACTGTTCAAGACAATTGCTATGATTCTATTAAAGTTGACGAAAGTGATTCCTCTTCTAATAATCTAAGTTAGAAGCTTATAAGATATATTTTAGGATTTAACCTAAAATATATCTTATATTTCATCAATTATATTATTCATCATTTCTATCGCTTCTTCTTCACTATCTGAATATAAATCTAAAGCTGGCAATTCCTTTAATTCCTTTAATCCAAATTGCCTTAAAAATTCCTCTGTAGTTCCAAATAATATTGGCCTTCCTGGAACTTCTAATCTTCCCACTTCTTTAATTAAATCTTTCTCTAATAGCTTTTGAAGTGCGCTTTCGGATTTTACTCCTCTTATTTCATCTATATCTACTCTTGTAATAGGTTGCTTATATGCAATTATTGATAAACTTTCTAAAGAAGCCTGTGAAAGAGATTGTCTCTTATTCTTTCTTAGTAACTTTTGTATGTATTCGCCATTTTCTGCTTTAGTCACTAATTGATACTCTCCATTTATTGATATTAGCTTTATTCCCCTTTTTTCATCTTCATATTCTGAAATCATTTCATTTAATATACTAGAGATAACTTTAGGTGAAGCTTCTATAGAATTACTTAATTCTTTAATTGTTAATGGCTCTCCACTAACAAATAACAAACCTTCAATTATAGACTTAATTTTAGGTTTTGATGAAACTTCTTCAAATTCATATTGTTTAACCTCAATATTATTCATCTAACTTCCTTCTTTCTATTAATATATCCTTAAAGCTCTCATCTTGATAAACCTTTACCATTCTAAGCTTTATTAGCTCTAATAATGCCAAAAATGTTACTACTACTTCTAATTTGCATTCGCTTTTATTTATTATATCGTCTCTAAACTTAATAATTTTATTATTTTGTATATTAATTAAAAGCTCGTCCATCTTATCTTCAATTTTATACTTATCTACATATATCTTTCTTTGAATTATATTTTCTTTATTTTGTTTCATAAGGAAGTTTTCTAATAAAGAATTGTAAATATTGTATAAATCTATTATTGTTATATTTTTAAATATATCTTCATCTTTTTTATCATTCTTAATTTCTTCTATTATTTCTGGCTTTTTTGTATATACATCTCCAGAATTTATATACTTTTCTCTTAAAAATAGTGCCGCTCCCTTTATTTTCTTATATTCTATAAGCTTTTCCATAAGATTCTTTTCTATATCTTCTTCATTTTCTTCAGAAACCTTAATATTTGGTAGTAGCTTTTTAGATTTTATTTCTATAAGTGTAGCTGCAACTACTATAAACTCTGATGTTATATCTAAATCCATAGTTTTCATTTCATCTAAAAATTTTAAATACTGAGTAGTTATTTTATATATTTCTACATTATAAATATCCATTTCATTTTTTTTAATTAAATGTAGCAATAAATCAAATGGGCCCTCAAAATTTGCTACTTTTACTTTTAGCATTTCCATAACTATCATTCCTCTTTGATAATACTAGTTTCTTTCCAATATATAATATCAATTTTAATAGTAAAGAACAACATTTTTTACATTATAAAAGGGGATTATTAAAAATCCCCTTTTACTATATTCCTTTTTTAAACATATTCTTCATATTAAATTTAAAGTTTTCAAATATACCACCTAGCTTAATATCTCTATCTGAGTATAATTCTACTTCTCCAATTTTATCATTTCCTAGATAAACTTCACATTTACCTACTATATCACCTTGTTTATATTCTTTCTTAACTTCATCTAGTACTATTCTCTTTTCTAACTCTGCATTTGTTCCTTTTGGAACTACCGCTACTAGATCATCTTTAGCTTTAGCAACTAATAATTTATCTGTCTGCTTACTTAAGTATATATTTTCTACATCTTCATCTTTAACTAAAACCTTTTTACCTTCATATTTAGAAAAACCATGATTTAAAAGCATACCAGCATCTCTATTTCTAACCTTATATGTTGGTGCTCCCATAATTACAGATAGCATTCTAACTCCATTTCTTGTTGCAGTTGCAGAAATACAATATTTTGCTTCCTCAGTATATCCTGTTTTTAATCCATCACAACCTTCAAAAAATCTAACAAGCTTATTATGGTTAACTAATTCTATAGGAGATTTTCTTCCTTCTGATATAGTTTCCATATATATTCCTGAATATTTTAAAATTGTTGGATGCTTTAGAAGCTCCATAGACATAATTGATATATCTCTAGCAGTAGATAAATGTCCTTCTATTGGTAAGCCATTACAATTTTTAAACGTAGTATTATTCATGCCTAATTCTTTAGCTCTTTTATTCATCATATCTATAAAAGCTGATTCAGTTCCACCTAAATATTCTGCTAACGCTACTGCAGCATCATTACCTGATGCAATAGCAACACCTTTTAATAATTCCTCTACTGTTCTAATTTCACCTGTATCTAAAAGCATAGTGCTTCCACCCATTTTTTTAGCATTTTCACTACAAGTTACTTTATCAGATAATGAGATTTTTCCACTATCTATAGCCTCCATAGTTAAAAGCATAGTCATTATTTTTGTTACAGATGCTGGTGCAAATTTTTCATCAATATTTTTTTCATAAAGCATTTTTCCTGTAGTTGGCTCTATTAATAATGCAGACCTTGCATCTACATTTATTCCTTCATCACTAAGAACCTCCATAGTCCACTCTTCATAAGTTTCTACTGAATTATCATATGGCTTTATATCTGCTTTTACAGTAATTGAAGATATAGATAATAAGCTTAAAACAATTGCAACAACTTTATTTATAATTTTTTTATTCATTATATTGCCTCCCTTCAAGCTTATTATTACCAATAAAAATAAAAATATGACAAAAAGAACTAAATTCTTCTTATCATATTTTTAATTTATTCTACTATATCATAAATTAAAGGAATCTCATTTTCTAGCTTATCAGATATAAGAATATTATTTATTATATCATTCTTAGCTTTCTCTATATTACTTTCATCATTACTATGAATATAAGCTAGTATATCCCCCTCTTTTACTTCTTCTCCTCTTTTTTTATTTAAAACTATTCCTACAGATAGATCTATTATACTTTCTTTAGTTTCTCTTCCTGCTCCAAGTTCCATTGCTATTAATCCAAACTCTTCTGCATTTATTTTTGATATAATACCACTTTGCGTAGATTTAACTTCCACAATATGTTTAGCTTTAGGGAATTTATTAGCATCATCTACAAAGCTTGCATCTCCGAATTGAGCCTTAACAAACTCTTTTAACTTTTTTAATCCTTTTCCATTATTTATATTTTCTAATAATAATGCTTTACCTTCTTCAAAGCTCTTTGCTTTATTACCACAAATAAGCATATAGCTACCTAAAGTTAATGTTAATTCTAATAAATCCTTTGGACCATTTCCCTTTAATAGTTCTATGGCTTCTATAACTTCAAGTGAATTTCCAATTGCATACCCTAAAGGTTGATCCATATCAGAAATTACTCCTATAGTTTTTCTACCAACAGATTTTCCTATGTCAACCATTTCTCTTGCCAAGGCCTTTGCATCTTCTGGGGTTTTCATAAAGGCTCCATCTCCAACCTTTACATCTAATACTATAGCATCTGCTCCTGAAGCAATCTTTTTGCTCATTATACTTGATGCAATTAAAGACATATTATCTACAGTTGCAGTAACATCTCTAAGAGCATATATTTTTTTATCAGCTGGCGCAATGTTTCCTGTTTGACCTGTTAATGCTATTCCTATTGTATTAGAATTATTAATAAAAGTTTCTTCAGAAAGCTCTACTGAGAATCCATCAAAAGCTTCTAATTTGTCTATAGTTCCTCCAGTATGCCCTAAACCTCTTCCTGACATCTTCGCAACTGGAACTCCAAGTGATGCAACTAATGGTGTTAAACAAATACTAGTTTTATCACCAACCCCTCCAGTTGAATGCTTATCTACTTTTACTCCATTTATAGATGATAAATCAATTCTATCTCCTGAATTAACCATAGCCATAGTTAAATCTGCGGTTTCTCTTTTATTCATTTTATTAAAAAATATAGACATAAGTAGTGCTGAAGCTTGATAATCTGGTATTTCTCCTTCTGTAAATCCTTTTACAAAAAACTCTATTTCTTCTTTAGATAATTCTAAACCTTTTCTTTTCTTTAATATTACATCGTACATTCTCATAAGACTTTCCCTCCTGCTTAGGTATATTATAAAAAATTATTTCTTAGTTGTTATTATTATGCTCTAGGGTGAGAGTTTTTATATACAATATTTATTTTGTCATTGTTTATTATTTCATAATATGTGTCCATATAAGTTAACACTTGGTTTCCTAAAAGCTTTTGTACAGCTCTAACATTAGCACCATTTTGTAATAAATGAACTGCGAAAGAGTGCCTAAATGTGTTTAAGTTAACTTCCTTCTTAATACCTGCTTTATGAGAATATTCTTTTACTATTCTCCAGACACCTTGTCTTGTTAATTGATTTCCATTTAAATTAACAAATAAGTTTTCAACGCCTGTGGATGCAATCTGATCTCTTATCTTGAAGTATTCCTTTATCGCTTCTGTTGCACTTCTTCCTATTGGAATAAGTCTTTCATAATTTTTATTATCATGGCACTTCACAAAATTTAATTCTAAATTAACATCATGAACCTTTATCCCTATTATTTCAGAGACTTTCATACCTGTTGCGTACATAAGTTCTAACAAAGCATTATCCCTTATCCCCTTATTACAGTATTTATCAACAATTTTTATTATTCTGTCGACTTCATCAACAGTTAATATTTCTGGTAATTTTTTAGTTGTTGCTGTATTTTTGTAATAAATTTTAGGTATTTCACTCACCACTTTTTGATCTTTTAAATAATTATAAAAACTTCTAAGACTTATAACTATCCTATTTATAGATCTCTCCGATTTTCCTTCACTAAGTAAGTGTTGTATATATCCAAGTACTGATACATTATCTGTTTCATCAACACTCATGTTCTTACTATTTAGGTATTTAACGTATAAGTTAACATCAGTTACATAGGCATAAACAGTATTTTCACTTTTATGACTTTTTAATAAAGCTTCCTTATAATTATTCACAATTTCTTTCATAATTCTCCCCTATCCTAATATATTATTAATTCGACAAAAAAATTCTTATTCCTTCTTTATTCTCATTGGATTAGGTTAAGTTATAAACTTTCGTAACTACCAATCTTATTAATCCTGGACACATATAGCACTCAATTAAAACACCTATAGCAAATAGGAAAATAAAAAAACCTAATTTCATTATTAATTCATTTGATATTAACTTATTAGATGCCACCCCATTAAAGAATTTTTCTTTTAGCTTTGCAGAAGATAATTCTAATGAAATAATGCTTATTCCTATGAAAAAAGGTATATAAAATATATTTTGTGGAACTGTTGATGCTAGAGCAACCCAAATCCCTTTTCCTTCAAAGGTAGTTAATAGAAAACTAAAGGTATATCCTAAAGTAAATCCTTTAATCAAATCAATAATTAAAATAATTGGAGCTCCAAAAACAGTAAATCCAAGTGCTATTATAAGTAAAATAACTATTATATTATTTTTTATAATGCTTATAAGAAGTTCATTAGTTTTTACTGATTGAATATCTAAGCTTTTAATAAATCCTGTAAAGTAATTTGATAAGTCCTTTGCATCTACTCCATCCATATATTTTATGGTATATGAACCCAGTAGTATACCTACAAAGAAAAATGTTAATACAAGTAAATAAAATATTTTATTTTCTCTAAAGTTTGAATTCAACTTCTTTATTAAATTCATATTATTCCTCCTTCATAGTTGCTATAGAACATAATATGTTTAAACTTCCATCATTATTCATAATTGAATATATGTAAAACCTTTTTTATTAAAAAATTTAAATAAAAAAGTGGACATACAATGAAGGAATTAAAAATAGCACTGAAAAACTTTTGTTTTTCAGTGCCCTAACTACGACCTTGTATCTTTTTGTATTTGAACTTAATAAATTTTATAAGTATGAAAAAACACTTATCGTCTTTCCGTCTATTATATCACCATTTTTTATCATACTTTTTACATCTTTTATATTTAATATTTTAACATTTGTAAATTCATCTTCATCTTCATTTTTTTGACCTTTTACTAAATTCCACGCTTTATATAAGTGTATAATTTCATCACAAAAACCAGGTGCTGTTGCAATAGATCCTAAATATTCTATATCCTTTGCAATATAACCTGTTTCTTCTTGAAGTTCTCTTTTGGCACATTCCATAGGATCTTCATTTTTATCAAGCTTTCCTGCTGGGATTTCTAATAAAACTTTGTTTAATGGCAATCTAAATTGTTCTACTAAAATTATATTCTCCTCATCTAAAAATGCTATAATTGCAGATGCTCCAGGATGCTTAATAACATCTCTATTAGTATTTTTACCATTAGGTAAAGTAACATCTATGTTTACAAAATCTATAAAGTTTCCTTTATGAATTAACTTCTCACTTAATATTTTTTCATCTAACTCCATAAAATATTTCCTCCTAATTTATTTATACTATTTTATTATACACTATTATTTTACATTTACATCTATACATAATCTTTAATAACATAAAAATTAAATCTCTATTAAATAAAATAAAAATCCTACTTTAAACTTAATTAGAGTAGGATTTATAATTTTTTTTTATTAAATAAACATAAAATATTTTGCTTATTAATTATATTTATACAATTAACTTACTTTATTCTTAAGTCTTAACTTATCAGCAATTATGGCAATAAATTCACTATTTGTTGGCTTACCTTTTTCATTGTGGATTGTATATCCAAATAACTTATTTATAGCATCAACTTGACCTCTTCCCCAAGCTACTTCTATTGCATGTCTTATAGCTCTTTCAACTCTAGAGGCTGTAGTGTTGTACTTTTTAGCTATAGACGGATACAATTCCTTTGTTACAGCAGACAATAATTCCATATCGTTAACAACCATTGTAATTGCTTCTCTTAAATACATATATCCCTTTATATGAGCAGGTACACCAATTTCATGTATAATATTAGTTATTTCTGTTTCTAAATCAATAGGTCCCTTTGGTTGTTGTTTTACTTCTGTCTCAACTACAGTAGATTGTTTTCTAACAATTTCATTAGAAGATCCACTAAACATTTCTCTTATTCTCTTTGTAAAAACATCCATATCAAAAGGTTTAACTACATAATAATCTGCACCTAATGTTATAGCTCTTTGAGTAATTTTATCTTGACCTACTGCTGATAAAACTATTATTCTAGGCATTTTTTCTAAATTCATAGAATTAAGCCTTTCTAATACTCCTAGTCCATCTAAGTGAGGCATAATAATATCCAAAACTACTAAATCTGGATTTTTTTCCTCAATAAGAGCCAAGGCTTCCCTTCCATCCTTAGCAACAGCAGTAACTACTATATCTCTCTGATTTAATAAATAATCATTTAAGATACTACAAAACTCCTTGTTGTCATCAGCTATTAAAACTGAAATTTTTGAATCGTTCATACTTTTCTCCCCCATTTTCCCAAAATACTCCAATCACCTTAAGTTAATCATAAACTTATTCTTCATTCATTTTTAAAATTCATCTATAAATATTATATATAGACATAACATAAAAAAAGAATCTTATACAAGATTTATTTAATATCATTATAACACAATTTATTTAATTTCAATAGTTTTTTTACAATTTTTTCAAAATTTTATGGTAAAATTTATTTCTTCTCTTATAACATCCCTATGATTACATAATTTATAATTATAAAATTTTATCATAATTATATATAAAAATAGAGACTACTGATATTTTATCAGCAGTCTAAAATAATAGTATATATTCTTGCTATTCTATAACTCCTGCATCTTTTAGCATCCATTCAATGTATATTCCATAACCTACATCGGGTTTATTAATTAATACGTGTGTTACTGCACCAACTATCTTATTATTTTGAATAATAGGACTTCCGCTCATTCCCTGAACTATTCCTCCTGTTTTTGCTAAAAGCTCTTCATCTGTTACTTTAATAATCATGCTTTTAGGTCCAGGCTCTTCTTGAGGCAATAACTTTATTATTTCTACATCATACATTTTAGGTCCATTTTCATCTATAGTAGTTATTATTTTAGCTTCTCCTTCTTTTATTTCATTTCTAAATCCTACTTTAAGTGGTTTACAGAAGGTTTTATTAATTAGCTCTTTGCTTGCCTCTCCAAATATTCCGGATTCTGTATTTTTTTCTATCTTTGCTAAGCTTTCCTTTTCATTAACAAATAGTCCCTTTAATTCTCCTGGAGAACCTTTTTCTCCTTTTCTGACACTTATTACAGAAGAATTCAATAAATCACCATTTCTAATTGTAAAAGGTTTATTAGTATCGCCATCTGTTATTGGATGACCTAAAGCACCAAATATAGAACTATTTTTATCATAAAATGTTAATGTTCCTATACCTGCTGTTGAATCTCTTACCCAAAGTCCTAACTTATACTCATTATCTTCCTTTCCCAAATCGATTTCCTTACTTTGAGTACTATTATTTCTAAGATAATCTACACTTACTTTGGAGTTTGTAAGATTTTTTATTTTTTTAGATAAATCTTTAGAGCTTTCTATTTCTTCACCATTTATCTTTGTAATAACATCTCCTAATTCTATTCCTGAAGCTTTGGCAGGGCTCTCAACCTTTCCTTCTATAGAATCTATATCAGAATGACCTACTACTAACACACCCTTAGTTGATAACTTTATTCCTACACTTGTTCCTCCTGGATATAATTCTAAATCATTCACTTTAGAAACTGCTACTGACTTTATAGGAATCAATCCTAAAAATTTTACTTCAAGCTTATCCTTGTTTATCTCACCATTTTTAACCAATATATTCTTTGATAGTAATATATCTGAAGTTGGAACAGCTTCATTTATATATATTCTTTCTGGAATACTATTTAAACTAAGGAACGTAAGTAAACCCAGAATCAACATTGGAGTTATTATTATACCTAAATATTTTAATTTTTTCATTCTCATACTATCTCCTCCTTTGCTTCTGTATTTAACTTGCCCTCATCCTTAATCATATATGCTGTATTAAGTTTGTTAAAAGCGTTAAAAATTTTAAATATATAACTTTAAAAATATAAAAAAATAAAATCATGGTAAATAACCATGATTTTAGTGTGTTCATTTTTTATATACTTATGTATGTGATTTTAAGAATAAGTTTTTAATATTTCTTGTTTTTTTAATTCTGCAAATGCTACCATTTCTGAAGCATTTTCTAAAGTAACATCACTTACTTCATCTCCGCTGGTCATCTTTGCAATTTCTTTAATTTTATCATATTTATCCAAAGTTCTAATTTGTGTAAATGTTTTTTCATTTTCAACTTTTTTTGATACAAAATAATGACAATCAGAAAGTGCTGCAATTTGAGGTAAATGTGTTATACATAAAACTTGATGTTTAGTAGAAACTTCATACATTTTTTCTCCAACTCTTTTTGCTATAGTCCCACTTATACCTGTATCAATTTCATCGAATATTAATGTAGGTATTTTATCCTTATCAACAAATACACATTTAAGAGCTAGCATAATTCTTGAAAGTTCGCCTCCTGAAAGAACCTTTTCTAAGGGTTTTAAAGGTTCTCCTGGGTTTGTTGATATAAGAAAAATAACTTCATCAAACCCTCTTGAATTAAAGGATTCATTTTTTTCTATTAGTATTTTAATTTTTGATTTTTCCATTCCTATATATGATAATTCATATTTTATTTTTTCTTCAAGATTAACTGCATTTTTTTCTCTAATAATATGCATTTGTTCTGATATTTCTCTCATTAAAGTTTCTATATTTTCTTGTTTTAAATTTAATTCTTTAATTATCTCTTCTGAATTAATTAACTCTTCATATTGAATTTTTAATTTTTCTAAATAGTTTAAAATTTCTTCAACAGATTCTCCATATTTTTTCTTATATAAGCTAATCTCATATATTCTAGAGTTTATTTTTTCAAGTTCAAACTCATCATAATAAATTTCAGATGATAAATCTCTTACTTCTCTAGATACTTCTTCTAAAGCGTATAATGCCTCTTCTATTCTTTCTCTTTTATCTTTTAATTTTTCAAAATGATTTTCAACTAAAGATAGCTCATTAACAGCTTTTGATAAACCTTCTATAACTGAAATACCTTCAATTGGACTATCTAGTATTGAATAAGTTTTACCTAAAGCTAGTGATATTTTTTCAGCATTAGATAAGAGATTGAATTCCTCGTTTAAAGTTTCTTCTTCTCCAATTTTCAGCTTTGCTTTTTCTATATCTTCTATTTGAAACTTTATATAATCTGTGAGTTTGTCTCTATCTGCATTACCATTTAATTCTTTTATTTTTTCTAAAATTATATTTTGCTCTTTTCTTAACTCATCAAATTTATCTAGATAAGGCTTTAATTCTTCTCCTATAAATTCATCTAAATAATAAATATGGAATGCCCTATTTAATAGATTTTGATTTTGATGCTGTCCATGTATATCTAATAACTTTTCTCTTATTTTCTTTAAATATGAAAGTACTACTGATTTTCCATTTACTTTTATTATACTTTTACCTGATAAAGTTGTTTCTCTTGAAATTATTAGTATATCTTCATCTTCAATATCTAATTCCTTTAAAACATCTAAAATTTCCTCATTTTCTATTGAAAATATTGCTTCTACAACAGTTTTACATTCACCATATCTTATTAAATCTTTTGAGAACTTTCCGCCTAAAACATAATCTATAGTGTCTATTAGTATAGATTTACCAGCTCCTGTTTCTCCTGACAATATATTAAACCCTTCTTTAAATTCAACTGATAAATCTTGAATTAAAGCGAAATTTTTTATATTTAATTGCAATAACATATTACATCACCTTTAATTTTATAAAATCATTTTTCTAACTTTATCTACTAATTCTTCAGCTTTATCTAAACTTCTTACTAATATAAATATTGTATTATCTCCAGCAATTGTTCCTGCAACTTCTGTGTCAAATAGTGTATCTATTGCTTCAGCAACTGCCATGGCAGATCCAGTAAGTGTCTTTACAACAACAAACTTATCTACATTTTCAACCGATACAGCAGCATTAGATAATATGCTAGATAATTTATCATTTATATCTTTTGATTCTTTCGATGATGCAACATATCTATAATTTCCTGAAGCACCTTGCATCTTTATTAGCTTTAGTATTTTAATATCTCTAGATACAGTTGCTTGAGTTACGTCAAATCCAGCCATTTTAAGCTCTTCTGCAAGTTCCTCTTGTGTTTCTATATCCTTTTCACTAATTATCTCTAA
Source organism: Clostridium sp. CTA-7 (assembly GCF_054768095.1). Taxonomy (NCBI): domain Bacteria; kingdom Bacillati; phylum Bacillota; class Clostridia; order Eubacteriales; family Clostridiaceae; genus Clostridium; species Clostridium sp. CTA-7. The sequence goes on from NZ_BAAAAV010000003.1 coordinate 246,467, forward strand.
GATTTTGTTATGCCTCTTTGATTTCAAATTAATCACCTTCACATTCTTTCCAGTTATTTAGAATTTTTGCCCGTAGTACTTTAAAATAATCATAATCATCAAACAAAACTATATTTGCATATTCTTTTGCTTTTTTTATCTTTATTATAGTTTGATTTGTTGTTTTTATTGCTTTTTGACCATCAAAAGTTATATATACTTCTTCATCTTCATTTTCTGCTTTAACTTCAATTTCACTACTACTATTTAAAACAATAGTTTGCATCCCCTTTGGATGAGGACATATTGGAGTCAATGTAATTACATCTACATCTGGATAAATAAAGGGACCTCCAGCTGAAAATGAATATGCAGTTGATCCAGTAGGTGTTGCGATAATTAATCCATCACCTTTGAAGTTATAATATCTTTTACCATCTATAAATATTTGAAACTTTACCATTCTTGATAATGTTCCTCTTGCTACAACTATATCATTTAGGGCTAATGATTCATTTTTTATGCCTTCTAAAGGTAAATCGCATGTTAAAAGCATTCTCTTTTGAGAAATATAATCCCCTTCTTTTAGTTTTATAAAAGCTTTATCCATTTCAGAAACTTCTATGCTTGATAAAAAGCCTAAATTTCCAATATTAATTCCTAAAATAGGTACATTCAATTTCCCATTTATTCCTCTAGCAACGCTTAATATTGTCCCATCTCCACCTAATACGATTATAAGATCAAGCAATTCTTTAAACTTATAATTTATTATATCATAACTATCTAACATAATTATTTCTAAGTTATGAAAATACTTATAAAGCTTTTTCTTAACTTCCATAGCTATCTCATTATTCTTATCTTTAGATGGATTTATTGCAATAGCAACTTTCTTCATAATACCCCCTATATGCTCCTCTTAACAAATAGTAAATCATATAAATTCTACTTAAGACTTCAAGATAAAACTTGAAGTCTTAAATTAAATTTATATGATAAATTTTTATAATAACTGATGAGAATCATTTACTATATTATCTATGTCTTCTAGAGAAAATGTAGACCCTTTATTTATATCTTTAGTAAAATAAACTAAGTATTCAATATTTCCTTCTGGCCCCTTAATAGGAGAGTAACCTATAGAAAGAATATTTAAATTTTTATTAATTAAAAATTCAGCTATACCTAGAACTACTTCTTTATGAACATTTATATCTCTTACTACACCTTTTTTCCCTACTTTTTCTTTGCCAGCCTCAAATTGAGGTTTTATTAAAGCTACAACTTCACCTTTATCATTTAATAAGTTAATGGTTGCAGGCATTATTTTCTTTAATGAAATAAATGAAACGTCTATAGATGCAAAATCCACCTTCTCACCTATGTCTTCTGGGGTTACATATCTAATATTAGTTCGCTCCATACATACAACTCTAGGATCTGTTCTTAACTTCCAAGCAAATTGACCATAGCCAACATCTATAGAAAACACCTTTTTTGCGTTATTTTGTAGCATACAGTCTGTAAAGCCTCCTGTAGATGCCCCTATATCCATACATACTTTATCTTCTAAATTAACGCCAAATTCCTTTATAGCTTTTTCAAGCTTTAATCCACCTCTACTTACGTAAGGTATTTCTTCCCCTTTAAAGATTATCTCTGAGTCAATACTAACCTTTTCTCCAGCCTTATCAACTCTTCTACCCTCTACAAATATTTTTCCTGCCATTATGCTTGCTTTAGCTCTTTCTCTTGATGTAAATATACCTTTATCTACTAATAGTATATCCAGTCTCTCTTTCTTTCCAGACATCTTTATCTCCTTTATTATTTAAGTTCTATAATAGATTCTGCTATTCCTTCTGGATCTAATTTATTTTCTTTATATAATAAATTTACATCACCCTGTGATACAAATTTATCCTTAAATCCTAGTGCCTTAAATTTATTTTTAAATAATAATTCTGATAACTCCATTAAAACATAGCTACCAAATCCTCCATTAGTTATGTTGTCTTCTATAGTAACTATATCATAGCCTTCTTCCACTAACTCTTTTAACATATCAGTATCTAATGGTTTTACAAATGTTGCATTTATTATAGTTGGATTTATACCATTAGCTAATAAAACTTCTCTTGCCAGTAATACATGTTGAAGCATTTTTCCTACTGCTATTATAGCTATCTTTTCTCCACTTATAACTTTTTCCCATTTTCCGTATTTAATTTCTGTTAGTGGCTTCATTTCTTTACAACAATCTGCTCCTCTTGGATATCTTAAAGCTACAGGTCCATCTTGTGTAAGAGCCCAATTTAACATGACCTTTACTTCATCTAAATGCTTTGGAGCTAATACTGTCATATTAGGAACTTGTGTTAAATAAGATAAATCAAGTATTCCTTGATGAGTTTCACCATCTTCCCCTACTAAACCAGCTCTATCTATTGCAAATACAACTGGCATATTTTGTATACATACATCATGAATTAATTGATCAAAAGCTCTTTGTAAAAAGGTAGAGTACACTGCAAAAACAGGTCTCATGTTTGCACTTGCTAGACCTGCAGCAAGTGTTGTTGCATGTGCCTCTGCGATTCCTACATCAAAAAATCTATCTGGAAATTCTTTTGCAAAGTTTTTAAGTCCTGTACCATCTGGCATAGCAGCTGTTATTGCTACTATTCTATCATCATTCTTTGCTAAATCTATAATTGCATCACCAAAAGCTTTGGAATAAGTTTTTTCACTCGGAATATACGCTTCACCACTTTCTAAATCAAATGGATTAACTCCATGAAACTTATTTGGGTTTTTCTCTGCAAGCTCATAGCCTTTTCCTTTACTTGTTACTACATGTATTATAACAGGTTCATCAATTTTCTTTGCTTTTTCTAATACCTCAGTCATCGTCTCTATATCATGTCCATCTATAGGTCCTATATATTTTAAACCCATCTCTTCAAAAATCATTGATGGTACAACAAATTGCTTAATACTATCTTTAAACCTTGATATACAGCTTGCTAATTTTTTTCCAGCTCTTGAATTGTTTAACGTTGCATTTACGTTAGATTTTAGTTTATTATATTTGGGTTCCATCCTTAAATTACTTAGATGAGTTGATAACCCTCCAACATTATCCGCTATAGACATTTGGTTATCATTTAATATTATAATCATTTTAGTTTTATTAAATCCTACATCATTTAATGCCTCTAAAGCCATTCCACCTGTTAAAGCTCCATCGCCAATTACAGCGATAACTTCATTATTCTCTTTTTTAATATCTCTAGCTCTTGCCATTCCTAAAGCTGCTGAAATAGAGGTGCTACTATGACCTGTATCAAATGTATCATATTTACTTTCACATCTTTTTGGAAATCCACTTAATCCATTATGTTTTCTTAAAGTGTCAAATCTATCTTTTCTTCCAGTTAATATTTTATGAACATAGCTTTGATGCCCAACATCCCAAACTATCTTGTCATTTTCTAAATTAAAGCTTTTAAATAAGCTTATAGTTAAATCTACTACTCCTAAATTAGAAGCTAAATGTCCCCCCGTTTTAGAAACACTATCTATTAAAAATTCTCTAACTTCTCCAGCTAATACTTCTAGTTCAACATTTGATAACTTCTTAACTTCTTCTGGAGAAGTAATCTTATCTAATATTTTACCCATAATCAAACCTTTCCTTCTGTTAAAATTCCCTATTCAATAACTCTAAAGTTATTTCTTCTAAATCTATAGATTCTACAGAAAGGCCTTTCAACAATTGAATGCACTCTTTAGTTAATGTTTCACATTCTCTTTCACAATATTCTAAACCAAATATAGATATAAAATTAGATTTATTATTATTTTCATCACTTTTAGTATTTTTTCCAAGCTTTGAAACATCACCTATTATATCTAAAATATCATCTTTAATTTGAAATGCTAAACCAAGTTTTATTCCAAACTCATTTAAAATTTCTAAATCATTTTTTGAAGCTTCTGCAATTATACCAGCAGCTACAATAGATGCTCTTATTAATTCCCCAGTTTTTTTACTATGCATATAAAGAAGTTCTTGTTTAGATATATCTTTTCCTTCATTTATAATATCTACAATTTGGCCACCTATCATTCCTTCTGGGCCGGCTGCTTCTGCTATTTCTCTTGAAGCTAGTAAAGCCCTTTCGCCATACTTTATAGAAAATTTCATCATTAAACTCATTGCTTCATTTAATAACATATCTCCTGCTAATACGGCAATATCTTCTCCGAACTTTTTGTGATTAGTTGGCATTCCCCTTCTTAAGTCATCGTTATCCATACAAGGTAAATCATCATGAATTAGAGAATAAGTATGAATCATTTCTATTGCTGAAGCCATTTCTATTACGTCTTTATAATTTTCTTTATATAATCCATAAGTTAATAAAAATAATATAGGTCTTATTCTTTTACCTCCTATATTTAAACTATAACTTGCTGAATCATATATAATTTTATTATAACTTCCTTTGTTATTAAAATATATACTTAAATAATCATTAATAAAATTTCTATTAATTTCTACCTTACTACTCATTCTTTAGCTCCACTTCCATATTTTCTTTTATTGTTATTAATTTTCCTTCTAAAGAATTTAAAGTCTTATATAATTTATTAACAATCTTAACACCATTTTCATATTCTTTCATCAATTCCTCTAGAGGAAGCTCATTATTTTCCATATTATTCAAAACATCTTGTAAGCTCTTAACCATATCTTCATAAGATTCTTTTTTCGCCATAAATTCATCAACTCCTTAATCTATGGAAAGAATTTTTCCTTTTACTTTTCCATCTTTAAATATTATATTAAACTCATTTAAATCCTTAATTTTTTCTTTAGATGAAATTACATTGCTGTTATTATCTTCAATAATTGTATATCCCTTTTTCAATACATTAATGGGATTGTGAGCTTCTAAAATATCATTTAAAGACTTTATTCTTAATTTTTCTTTTTCTATTTTATTATTTAATATGCTTTTCATTCTGTCTTGTATTCTATCTAACTCTAAATATGAATTTGATAATACTACCTCAGGACTATTTAATGATAGTATTTTTTTATAGTTTATTATCTTTTCCTTTTCATAATTTAACTTAGTAAAAGATATTTCATTTATTCTTTTTTTATAGTCATCTATTTTACTTAAGATTTCGCTTTCTAATGGAACAGCTATTTCAGCTGCTTGTGATGGAGTCGAGGCTCTAAAATCACTTACAAAATCAGATATTGTATAATCAACCTCGTGTCCAACTGCAGAAATTATTGGAATTTTAGAATTAAATATTGCCTTTGCTAATTTCTCTTCATTAAAATTCCATAGCTCCTCTATGGATCCCCCGCCTCTACCGATAATTATAACATCAACACTTTTATTTTGATTAAAGAATTTTATTCCATCTATTATTGTAATATAAGCATTCTCACCTTGAACTAATGCTGGGTATAATACTATATCAACTAAGCTGCTTCTTCTTCTTGATACATTTATTATATCTCTTATTACTGCTCCTGTTTCAGATGTTACAACTCCTATCCTTGTTGGCATATTAGGTATTTCTTTTTTATACCTTTCATCGAAATATCCCTCTTCTAAAAGCTTTTGCTTAAGTTTTTCAAACTTTATATGAAGTTCACCAATACCTTCCTTCTGCAACTTATCAATATAAAACTGAAGAGAACCTGTTCCTTGATAAATTGAGCATCTTCCATTAGCTATAACTTCCATTCCTTCTTCTAACTTAAAATCAAGTTCAGCTTTATTGCTTTTAAACATAACACAATTTATTTTGCTTATAGAATCTTTTAAAGAAAAATAAATATGTCCGCTACTATGGTATTTTAAATTAGATATTTCTCCTTTAACTAAAAGATTATTTAATATAAAATCATTATCTAGTGTTTTTTTTATATAATTATTAAGTTCACTAACAGTTAAAGTTTTAATTTTCATTTTTATCTAACGCCTCACATGCATTTTTTATAAGTAATGTTGTTGTTAAAGCTCCAACACCACCTGGCACTGGTGTTATCATTTGCACTCTATCAATAACTTTGTCAAAATCTACATCTCCAGTAATTTTTCCATTTAAAGAGGATGTTCCTACATCAATTATTATAGAATTATTATTTACAAACTCTTCCGTTAAAAATTTAGGTTTACCTATTGCAACTACAATTATATCTGCATTTTTACATACTTCTTTTAAATTTTTTGTTCTAGAATGACAAATTGTAACTGTAGCATTTTTATTTAAAAGTAATTGAGCTACTGGTTTTCCTACTATATTGCTTCGTCCTATTACTACCACATTTTTACCCTCTAAATCAACTTTAGATTTTTCTAATAATGTCATTATAGAACTAGGTGTACATGGTAAAAATACTTTTTCATTGCAATATAATTTTCCTTGATTAATATATGTTAAACAATCTATGTCTTTTTCAGGGGAAATAGAATTAGTTACTCTTTTCTCATTTAACGCTTTTGGAAGTGGTAATTGAAGTATTATTCCATCAACATCATTATCAGAGTTTAATAATTCTATTTTTCTTATTAATTCATCTTCTAAAACTTCCTCATCTAGTAATAGCTTTTGGAAGTTGCATCCTAATGAAAGGGCAAGCTTTTCTTGGTTATTTATATAATAAATAGAACCTCCATCATTTCCTACTAATATTGATACTATTTTAGGTGCTCTTAAACCTATTTCTTCTCTTTTTAATATGTATTCTTTTATTTCTTCTTTTATATTATTTGCAATTTCTCTACCATTTATAATTTGCCCCATTAGTAATTCCCCCTTAACTAATTTTATAAAGTTTTAAAGGCTTTATCTAAAACTCCATTTACAAATGAAACACTTTTTTCATCTGAATACTTCTTTGTTAATTCAATTGCTTCATTTATAGCAACTTTCTCTGGAACATCATCTAAATAAAGCATTTCTCCAATTGCTAATCTAAGTATTGAAATATTCACTTTTGAAACTCTATCTAATTTCCAGTTTGTTAATGCTTCTTCTATCTTTTTATCTATTACATTAATATTTTCTTCAACCTTAGCTAAAATCCCTCTTATATATTCTAAATCTATAGTTTTTAAATTCATTTCATAATCTTCAATAAATGTTTCAATAGTTTCCTCTAATGTATTTTTACTTAAAGTCATACCAAAAAGTAACTCCATAGCTATTTCTCTAGATTTTTTTCTATTCATTTTATCCTCCTAAGTATTCTAATACTATTATTATTAACCTTCTAAAACTTTCTAATCATAAATATACTACAACAAAATTATTTAAAGCACAAGGAAAACACCCTCTGAAAAATCAGAGGGTGAAATTAATTTTCCTTACTTTCTTCTTTTTCAGTTTTTTTCAAGTAAATGCTTTGAACGTTTATGTTTACTGAATCAACCTTTAGTCCTGTCATTGCTTCAACAGTCTTTTTAACATTCTCTTGAACCGCACTTACTACTTCAGGTATTTTTACGCCATATTCTACTGCTAAACTTAATTCTATTACGGCACTATCTTCATTTAAAGTAACTTTAACATTTTTTCCTACACTTTTCTTACCTTTTAGCAATTGTGATATGTTGTTACCACCTAATTGTTGTAAGTCTTCTACACCTTTAACTTCTTCAGCAGCAATACCTGCTATTACACAAACAACTTCATCAGAAATTTTTACTATTCCTAAATTATCATCATAATTTTTATTGTCCATCTAATTACCTCCTAAGGGTTTTATAAACAAAACTCTTTTTTTCTTATGTTCATTATATCAAAGCAGTAATTATATTACAACGTATTATTTCTTTACTTCTATTATGACATCGCTAATTCCTGAAACATTTTCTACTATTTCCTGAAGCATAGAAGCATCTGCTTCTGAAAGGTCATCTGATCTAACAAATATTCTAACTTTGTTTCCATCTATAGAACATAATGCATCTTCAAATCCTTTGCTTTTAACATTTACTTCAATTGTACTTTCTTTATCTGCAAGCATAGTTTTTTCTCTTAATTCATTACTTGCAAGATCCTTTTGCTCTTGAGATGTTTTTGTATCATTTATTATTGTATTTAATGATTCAATAGTTACTGCAGTATTTTTCTCTCTGTCACTTCTTATACTATAAAAATAATCTTGTGCTCCTAAAGTTTCTTTATCATCCTTTTTCTTTTCATCATCTTTATTTTCATTTGTTCCTTGTGATATTACTTGACTAAAGTCTGTTGGATCATTTAGCCCTGTCTTGTTTAGTTTTGCTGCTATGACTCCTACACATACTATAAGAGCCATCAGTGTGAAAATAATTCCAAATTGTTTTTTTGTCATTTTGATTTCCCCCCATCTATTTTTCATTTAATTATATGCTAATTTTTCATAGGATATACATTAACCTTGTCTATAGAAATTCCATATAGACTAGATACAGCTATTTGAATATCATATTTAACCTTACTACTACTAGCCCCTTCTGCTACTATTACAACTCCTGTTATCTCTGGTTTATTAGTTTGTAAAATATATGGCTGATTTTTACTTCCATCTCCAGCCATAACTACTTTACTTCCATCAGTTTTTTGATTATTAACTCTCTTTCCACCATCTTTATCAGTTTCCTCTGTTACTGCTTGTTGATTAGTCTTTTCTGTTGCAGGAATTTTTACCTCACCGCTTTTAAAATAAATCATTACTTCAACTTGTCCTACATTCTCTATTTTAGTTAAAAGATTTCTCAGCTCTTTTTTCTGTTGCTCTTCATAGTTATCTACTACTTCTTTAGCTTTATTTTCTAAATTAGATGAACTTTGTGTAGTATTTTCTACACTTGTTGGTTTTGTTTCTTTTTTTCTTCCTGTAGTTAAAAAACTAATAGCTAATAAGACAAATGCTAGTACTAATGCAATGCATACTGCATTTAAGAACTTTTTATCGTTTACAATCTTAGCTATTTCCTTTTTCCAATCACCTTTCCCCATTTTCTCACTCCCATCAATTAACTTTATATACCTCTATTTTATCTTTTGGTACATTAAACACTTCTGCTAAGTAACTTACTATTTCATCTTTGTTATCTACTTTTTCATCTTGTGAAGACACAGTTTTACTACTTTCTTTTGTATTTACAATAATCTTTTGTATCTTTGAAACCTCTTTATTTTTAACTCCTACTTCAACTTTATTTATAGAGTAGTTAATGTTATCCATATCAACTTTGCAATCTATCTCACTAATGAATTCATTATTTGTAAATTTCTCTTTTAAAAGTCTATTGCAATTTTCTTCTAAATTACGCTTAAAAACAGACTCTCCATTGTTACTATAGTTTTTACTTGTTTCTATACTTTTATTTTCATTTATATCTAAATATCTTTGTATCTCTAAAGAAATATCTTCTTCACCTTTTGAAAATACTGAGATTATAGGAGATAACATAACTGTTATAAGTATTAACCCCAAAACAAACTTTAAGTATTTTTTCATATTGTTATCTGGAGCTATCAATTCTATTGCTGTCATCAATATAAGCATAGAAACAAGGGTTATAACAAATCCTTTTATTTCTTCCATATATCTTTCTATCCTCCTATAACAAATTTTCCTGCTGATGCCATAATTGCTAATAGTACAAAAAACATTAAGCTTACTGACAATACACAAGACATTATTAATATTAAAGAATCTCCTGCTGATGCAATTGAATTAGTAATTCTTTTATCACTTATTGGCTCTATTAAAGCTGCAGTTAATTTATAGACAAATGAAATTAAAACTAACTTTATTATAGGGTACAGCATCATAAGTATTATTATGATTAATCCAACTGAACTTATTGCATTTTTTATAATTAATGAATATCCTGCAACTGACGCTATTGCATCTGAAAAGGCCTTTCCCACTATAGGAATAAAATTATCTATAGCAAACTTTGCAGTCTTTAATGTAACTGCATCTATAGTTGATGATGTAATTCCTCTAACAGTTAATAATCCTATAAAAACAGTTAAAATTATTCCCTGAAGCCATATAGTAATTTGCTTTGTTAACTTGCAAAAATTACTTATTTTATTTTCAGTTGAAATATTATTCGTAAATTCTAAAACAAATGTTATAAGTATTAATGGTATTATTATATTAATATATATTCTTGGAATAATTAGTGTAGCTCCTATAACTATAGGATCCATTGTTGCAGCTTGTGTAAAACCACCAATTGTTGCAATCATTGTGACTAATACTGGTAGTATAGCTGCCATAAAATTTGTTAATTCATTTATTATATTAACTGCTATATTTATAGAAACTATAAAGCTTTTAGATAGAATTATTATTAATAGAGCGTAACATGCAAAAAATGCTACGTTAGACAAACCTTCATTTGAAAAAGCTGATTGTAAATTCTTAAGTAAAGAGCATATTATTGCAATAACTATTATACTTACCGATAAAGCTAGTACAGTTTTTACTTCTTTAAATAAAAAGCTTATAACTGCATTACTAATAGTTTTAAATGACAAGTTCCCTTCTCCATTTTTTATATATCCTTTTATATATTCAACTGGATCTAAATCGTTCATTATTTCAATATCTGATTTCATATTATTTATATAGTTATATAGGGAATCTAACTGATTATTTACCTTTTCATCATCTAATAAAACCTCTTCTGTAGTTAATTCATTATTAATATTTATATTGTTAATATTTTTATCATTAGCTAAAGCACTTTTTCTTGGAAGAATTATAAAAGTTAAAATAATCATGCTAATAACTAATACAAATCTTTTTGTAAAAATATATTTTTTCAACATAAAACACCTACAATATTTGTAAAATTGATTGAAGTACAGCCATAAGTATTGGTATTGCTAATGTTAAAATTAATACTTTAGCTGAGAATTCAACCTTACTTGCTATGCTACCAGCACCTGCATCTTTACATATCTCGCTGCAAAAAGTTGCTAAATATGCTATAGCTAATATTTTTATAACAACTCCAATATAAACCATATCAATATTGGCTTTGTCTGCTATTTCCTTAATAAAATGTATTACTTCATTGAGCTGTGTAATAATAAGTAGAAAAATTATAACTCCTGCTGATAATGATATTAATATTGATATATCACTTCTTTTATCTTTAAATAGAAGAAAAATAAATAATGCTGCAAAAGCAAAGGCAACTATCTTTATAATATCCATAATAGCACCTATAACATAAACATAGTCTTTACAGTATTAAATAGATTGCTTATCAGTCCTATTACTGTAATAAGAATTATAACTATTCCTACAATGTTAGCTATTGTTGCTATTTCTTCTTTGCCGCTACTTTTTAATACTTTCTCCAAGACTACAAGAAGAACACCCATAGCCCCTATTTTAAATATAATACTTACATCTAGCATATATTACCCTCCTATCAAATTAAAAAAATTGAAATCATAGCACCTATACATACACCTATAGCTCTATACATTTTTATATTTTTTTTTGCTAATTCTTCTGCTGATTTACAGTTTAACTTTATATTTTCTATTGTTAAGTTAAATAATTTATCTTGTCCATAAACCCCTGTTTCTCCTAATGCCCTTAGAAAATCTTTAACTATTCTTCTATCTTCTTCATATATATAAATTTCTGACTTATTATTTTTATATTCATTTTCAAAAGCTTCATATACACTTGTGCTTTCTCCCATTAAGAGCTTATCTGAAACTTTAGATAAAATAGCATTTATAGGAGGATCTACCTTTAATGAAATATATTTTAAAGCTTCCGGCAAAGGAGTATTTGCATATATTACTTCATTATTTAAAAACAGAATTGATTTTAATATTGAATTAAGTTGCTTGCTTCTCCTTTTAAAGTTTTCACCATAATAAAACCCTATATAGGTGCAAGATAAGAAAATAATTACAACAGCTGTTATCTTAAGCATTTAAACTCCCCCTCTGCTTCTATTAAATATATTTGCTCTATTGTTCCAACCCCATTTCTATTACTTAAAATCACTATCCTATCTAAAATTGAATTTTCCAACAAATCCTTAAAAACTTTTCTTTTATAAACATCTTCTATACTATATCCATGAATAGTAACTATTATGTTTACACCCGAGTTAAACGCCATATGAAGAGCTTCTATATCTCCATCTGTACCAATTTCATCACAAATAAGTATGTCAGGTGAAAGACTTCTTATAGCCATAATCATTCCATCTTTTTTTAAGCAATTATCTAAAACATCACTTCTAATTCCAACATCTAATTGTGGCACCCCATTAAAACACGCAGCTATTTCACTTCTTTCATCTATAACAGAAACCTTTTTACCCTTTAACTTTACAATTGGCATACCTGATGAAATATTTTTTGCTATGTCTCTTAAAATTGTTGTTTTACCACATTTAGGTGGAGATACTATCAATGTATTAAAAACTCTATCATCCTTAGTTATGTATTTCATTATTTCATTAGAACATCCTATTACCTCTCTACATATTCTTATATTTAAAGAAGATATATTTCTTATAGTTCTTACTTCACCATTTACTAATACACATTCCCCAGCTATGCCTATTCTGTGTCCTCCTCTAATAGTTATATATCCTTGCTTTATTTCTTCTTCATATGCATATAATGAATAATTTGATATTTTAACTAAAATTTGTTTTATATCATCAATTGTAGTTACATATTTTAATATTATTTCTTTATATGCCAAATTAACTATTATAGGCTTATGAACTTTTATTCTTATTTCTTGTACAGGCTCCTTTAGTAATATTTCCCTAAGTTCATTACTTATTTTTAAAGGTAAGACCTTTAAAATTTCTTCCTCATTTCTCACTTTTATCACTTCCTTTTCTAAGGTTATATTTAAACTTATTTCTTTCTATCAAATAATATTCATACTTATAATTAAATATGTAAAATATTTTTATTATTAAATAAAAAAATACCTATCAGCTAAATACTGATAGGTATAAAAACTTGTTATAAAATTAAATTGCATCTCTATTACAGAAGGGACACGGTATAGTTTTATTATAATCTATAGATTCTTTCTCTACAAACAAAGGCTTTTCACAATTTTTGCAGCTTATTTCTATATATTCATCATCCATTTCTATAAGGTCTTCAATAGAAACTTCTTGAAATAATTCATCTTGCAATCCTGTAAGATCTTCATCTATATATTGTACATTTTCCTCTAAGTAATCTTGTCTGTTACTCATATCTTCAATTACATTTAACATATCATCTAAAACTGAGGAAATACTATTAAAGAGGTTCTTATATTTATCATCACTAACATTTTCAATATTAGTTTTGATATTTTCTATTTTATTTTTTATATCCTTCACATCTTCACTTCCTTTTAAATATAAATATATCCTCTTATTTAAATTATAACATATATGTATAATAAAAAAGCTAAGTAAAAACTTAGCTTTTGTTATTATACTCTTTCCATGTATTCACTAGTTCTAGTGTCTACTCTAATTACATCCCCTTCATTAACGAACATAGGAACATTTACAACTGCTCCTGTTTCTAATGTAGCAGGTTTCATTGCATTTGTAGCAGTATTTCCTTTAATTCCTGGATCTGCTTGAGTTATTAGTAATTCAACAAAGTTTGGAGCTTCTACTGAGAAAGCTTCTCCTTTATAGAACTTTATTACAGCAAACATATTTTCTTTTATGAACTTTATAGCATCTTCCACTTTTTCATAGTTTAATGGGATTTGTTCAAAAGTTTCTTGATCCATGAAGTAGTATAGTTCTCCATCTGAATAAAGGTATTGCATTTCTTTTCTTTCAATTACTGCTTCTTGTAATTTAGTTGTTGGGTTAAAAGTAGTATCAGTAACACCACCTGAAATAACATTTCTAAGCTTTGTTCTTACAAAAGCTGCACCCTTACCTGGCTTTACATGTAAGAACTCTATTACTGTATAAACTTGTCCTTCATGCTCGAAAGTAGTACCTTTTCTTAAATCTCCTGCTGATATCATTAAATATCCCTCCAAAAACTTTATTCCATACTTAGTGTAACACTGCGTTAACTAAATAGTCATAACTTAAACAATGTTTATGACATAACAAAAATATTTTATCAAAATTCACAAATAAATGCAATTACTTATAAAAAGATATAAAAAATATTGTCATTATTTACTTATTAATTCCATTTCTAATTCTATGCTGTTCTCCTTATAATTTAAATTATAATTAAGTATATAATAATTATCTATTTTCTTTAAATTACTTATTATTTCTTCCTTATTTCCTTTTAATATACATCGTATATTCCAATCATTCTCTTTTTTATTATAACTTAATATTCTGGAATTATTCATGCTACTTAGCTCATTTTCTATATCCTTAATATATTTAACATTTTTTACTTCTGTTATACATTGTATTTCCTCTTTATTAGATTTTTCTTTGCTAAAAATAAAGATACTAACTTGGATAAATGTTATAGCAATAACGACAAAATAAATTACTTTTAAGTAAAATGATTTTAATTTCATCATAAATTTACTCCTAATATAAAAGTGTCTTTTTCTCCTTTTGTCATAGAATTAATTTTTATTTCTTCTGTAGATTCTATTTCATAAATTTTATTTTTTGTTTTAATTTCAATAACACCCTTATTATTTTGAATTTGCATACTTAATATATCTGGATTTATAATATTTATACATTTTTCTATATTATCTGTTTTTATTCTAACTTCTTTATTTAAGTCCTTATCTATTTTAACAGTCTCTTCCTTAGGCATTAGTTTATTAAGACAGCTTGGAAATATCATTATGTTAAGTAATATTAAAATTAATATTGATCTTTTATTTATTTTATTAATTTTGTCATTTCTTTGTTTTATATATTCTATTGGTATAAAATCTTTATTTAATAAATAATCTTTCATTTATTTTATCTCCTATATTAATATAAACCTTTTCTTTTATTAAATCTAACTCCTTTAAGTTATTATCTATTACTATTGTTTTATTAATTTCTTGTATTATTTCCTTAACCTCTTCTTCTTTATTAAGAATATGAGAATTTATTATAATTTCTTCATTTATATCAACTACATAGTATAACTCTTTAAGCTTGTATATAGCTATAAAGCTTTTAAATTTATTCTTTGTTTTTAATATTAAATCTTTAATTAAAAATTGAATTGGCTTTACTGTTAAGCTTTCTATATTACTATAAAATCTATTTAATCCAATACATCTTATTGAGTACAAATATACACAATTATACTTTTTAACATATTCATAATGGAAAAGAAGATCATCTTTATTAGAAAAATCTTCTAATATTTTGTTATCAATAAACCTTTCTATATTAGTTTTTTCTTCTATATCATATTTTTTTATAAATAATTGTTCAGAAAGTATTATAATATTTCTTTTTCTTCCTAATTTTTTTATTAAAGTATCTATATTAAAAGTATTGTATTCATTTCCCTTATATAAATATATATTTTTCATAATAGCAACTGACTGCATAAAAATATCTCCTATTTCACAATATAATTAGTTTTATAATGGTTAGGTGTCAAAATAATATTTTCCTGACTTGCTGTTTCTTTCAATCCAATGAACCTTCTACCATTTTCCTTTTCCTCAATCATAAAATAATCTTTTCCATTAAAGACAACAGATAGGTTTTTATAATTACTATTTGAATAAATCTTTTTTTCTTTCTTTTCTAAAATCCCATCATTAATTAGCTTTCTATATTCCTCTTTATTTTTATTTATAAAATCATTAGTTAAATATAATAATTCACTTTCAACCAATGTTAAACTTTTTGTTTCCTCATATATATAAAAATTGTTAGATTTTAAATAGTTGTTTTGTATAACCTTTAAAGCAAGTGTAACTATAAATGATATAAACATAAGTATAATCATAGTTTCTAGCAAAACATATGCTCTTTTGCTACATGATTTTATATGCATTGTATCTTTTCCTCACCATATGAATTTTTTATTTTTAAATAGTACAATTTTTTCTTTTTTACTATATTAAATTCTGAAACATCTCTCATAATTACATTTGTACTTCTTTTGTAATTATTTTTATATGTCTCTAAAACTATTTTCTGGTTAAACTTATCTAGTTTTATTTTCTTTTGAACTAACCCATCTTCATTATGATTTTCTTTTATATTAATTACTATTTCACATTCTTGATTTAGATTACCTTCTTTAATCTCAATATCTTTTATCATTTTTGCTTTTAATAATCTATCAATGGTTAATAATCCATCATCAAAAGCATCTTCCCTTATGGCTTTATCCTTTAAAGTCTTATAACTATTACAAGCTACAAGTACAGTTCTATAGGACAAACCTATAAGTATAATTTGTATTGAAATAGTTATAGTGATTTCAAGCAAAGTAAATCCTCTTTTTTTCTTTTTATTATTTATCCATCCAATCCGACTTAATAAATTCCCTTTCACATAGAATCTCCTTATTATTATTCTTAATAGTAACTTTTATCTTAATAATTGAATCATTGCTACTTGATAAAACCTTATTAATCTCTATACCATTTCCTGAATTTAAATCTAACAATGATGTATTAGTTAAATTATTTAAAAGGTTTTTTGTGTACTCATACTTTATAGTTGTGTTATTATTAAATTTTTCTATTAAACTAGGTATTTTTACATTATATTTAATTTCGTTTTCTATAGCATATGCTATTCTGTTAGCCTCCTCTTTTTCCCCTCTCTCATTAAATGACTTGGCTCCAGCTAAAGAAAGCTTAAGTGCTAAGGTAGTTGCTATTAATAAAATCATAATACTTATTACTACTTCAAGTAAAAGGCTTCCCTTTCTTTTTCTCTTAATCATTCTATTAAATCACCTTCATTTATTCCAATAATATCATTTCCAACTCCAATTCTTATTTCTTTAAAGATTTTATCCTTATATGAAAGCTTTATTGTTCCTGAGTTTTTAATAAACCCTTCTTCATTTATTTCCGTATATCCTAAGGAAAAATTACTACCTACTTCTATATCTGAATCCATTTTCACAGTTCGTGTTATTGGATTATATGAATTGCTTACAGTAAAAGATAAATACTTTCTATTTTTATCAATAACTACTTTTCCACTAACTTTATTTTTTCTACAATAACTTTTACCATAACTTAATAAAGCTTTAACTTCATAAACAGAGCTATCTATTGTTAACTTTTCTTCCCTGTTCTTAAAAGATTTAATAAATCCATAAGAGAAAGTGAACAAAATAGTTATTATTGACAATACTACTATTAATTCTATTAATGTAAATCCGCGCTTCTTCATTTAAAAACCGCTTTCTAATAATGAATTAAAAAGAGGCAATATAAATATCATTATAAAGTTTATAACTAAAGCACCCATTATCAAAACCATAGCAGGTTGTAAAAATGATATATATTTATTCATAACCCCTAGAAATTTTTTCTCTAAATATGTTGAAAGAGAATTTAGCCTTTCTTCCATGGCGCCTCCTTCTTCACCTAACTTTATAATCGCTATAGTATATTTGCTGCAACTTCCACTTTCAGATAAGGTTTCTGATATACTTTTTCCTAACAATATACCATTGTTTAAACTTACAAATCTTTTTTTTAGTATGGAACTTCTAAAACTTGAAGCTGAATATTCTAATCCTTTAGATATATTTACTCCACTTTTAATTATTATTGTAAGTAAAGAAATAAATATAAACTCATGAAACTCTTTTACAATTAAAAATTTACTAAATAAATTTTTAATTACATCTTTTATAAATAACTTAAATATTATATATGGAACTAATATTCCCCATGAAGTTAAATATATCAAGAATATAATAGGATTTTCCTTTGTATAATTCATTAAATTATTAATACTTTTACAAATAAAAGGGATTTCAACATTTAAATTAACATAGAAATCATAAAGGTTTGGTATTATTATAAAAACTATAAATAGTAATAGTACGATAATAGATAATAATAAGATAACTGGATATGTTAATATATTTTTTGCTGTAGATATAATAAACTTCATATTGCTATAATGCTTTTCTAATCCTTTTAGTACTTGTGATAAGTTTCCACTTTTTTCTCCTATTGAAACCATTCCTATAAATAATTCTGGGTATATTTCGGAAAAATATCTAAAACATTGTTCTAAAGATTTTCCTTCTTTAATAAAAAACTTTATTTTTCTTATACTTTCTTTATAATACCTTTTAATTGGTAACTCCATTAACAAATCCATCATAACTAAAAGAGAGATACCTTCTTCATGTAAACTTCCCATATTTCCTGCTATTAAAGATAAGCTATCGTAGTCTACTTTCTTATATACTGATTTTATTTTCTTCATAATCTAAACCTTCTTCAATTAAAAAATTATTATAATCCCGAATAGATATATCTCCTTTAAGTAATAAATCCTTTAAATTATCTATCATTTCTTCATTACTTAGCTCTTTTATTTCCTGGAAAATATTTGAAACAATCTTTTTTATAGAACTATCTATTAGAACAACTGAACTAACAGCTTTTCTTCCTTTATATCCTGTAAAGTTGCAATTATTACACCCAGCACTTTTATAATTAACTATTTCTGTACCTTTAAAAATATTTTTCTTTTCTTTCACCTTACAGTTATTACAAAGAACTCTAATTAATCTTTGTGATATTATTCCAACTAAAGAATCCTTAATAAGATATGGCTTTACCCCCATATCTTCAAGTCTAAGGTATACTTCTTGAGGAGTCTTAGTGTGAATAGTAGAATATACCTTATGCCCAGTTAAAGATGCTGTAACTGCCATTGCCGCTGTTTCTTCATCTCTTATTTCACCAATCATAAGAACATCAGGATCTTGTCTTAATATACTTCTAAGACCAGTAGAAAATGTTATATTAGCTTTTCTATTTAAGCTTACCTGGTTAATTCCTCTTATTATTACTTCTACTGGATCTTCTAATGTAGTTATATTTATATCTTTTTTATTTATTTCTTGTAAAATGCAATAAAGAGTACTAGATTTTCCACTACCAGTTGGTCCATTTATGATTACCAACCCATTTTTAAAAGACATTATTTTTTTCAATTTTGAAGATTGCTTTTCATTCATATTTAGATTCTTTATATTGTAATTAAACATTTCTCCGTATAGTATTCTAATTACCAACTTTTCACCATATGTAATTGGTATAGTAGATAATCTTAAGTCATAATTTTTTTCATTAATTTTTATAAAACTTTTTCCATCTTGAGGCCTTCTTTTCTCGGTTATATCCATATTTCCACTAACTTTTATTTTAGATAGTAATTTTTGATATTCTTCAGTTCTTATTTTAGTGATTGCTATTAAAACTCCATCAACTCTAAATCTTATTAATATATCTTCTTTTTGTGGTTCAAAGTGAATATCTGAAGCTTTTAATTTTATTGCCTTGTTTAATATAACTTCAAATAGATTTTCTTTTTCTCCCAAAAATATTTTTTCAATAAGATCTTGTATAAACTCTTCACTTACTTTGTGTACTTGTAACCTTTTTGAAAATAAAAATTCTATTTCATCCTTATTATTTAGTTCGTCCCTTGATGCTAACATAATTATAGAATCCTCTTTAACCATAATCGGCAAAGATTTATTTTCTAAAGCTTTATTTTTATTCAACTTTCTAGATATACTTATATCAACTTTTGATATATCAAACTCTAAAATATTCATATAACATCACCATTTAAATTATTGTCCCATCAAGGAAAATTTATACAATTCTTTTTTTAGATTTTAATATATTTTATAAACACCTTCTATAATAGACGCTAGTTTAAACATCTAAGAAAATTATAATATATTTAATTCATATATTTTCTTAGATAAAAAAAGAGATATTTATAATTTTACTTATAAATATCTCTATCTGAATCTAATAAAATGATATGATCCAGAATCCCCATTAACCATACTAATAGCGTCATCTGAACATTTGTATATCTTTTCCTGTTTATGATCTTCTCCTCCACTAAAAGTTATATTGCCATCCTTATCTTTAGAAAGTCCTTTTTCTAAATTTATAAACTTAGGAAAATCAAAAACTAATCTTTTTATAGTTCCTTCTTTATATTTATATAAGGAATAATTATTATCTTGTAATTTTCCTAAAATAAATATACCATCTGAATTTGATTCTATATCACTAACATCTGAAATATTTTTTATTGTTTCTGTAACTTCTCCATTTTTATTTATAACTTTTACTAGCTTTTGTTTTCCTCCCTTGTCTTGAACTAATACTATTTCATTATCTAAAACCTTTAAAAATTCTACATATCCTAAATCAAGCTTATATAGAAGTTTTTCTTCTTTATCTATAATATTATAAATAAATATTCCATTATTCTTATCATTATCTATTCCATAATAAACTAATGTATCTTCATCTAACCAATCAATTAATTCTCCAGAAATTGATACATTACTATTTATTTGTATTTCCTTACTTTTTGATAAATCTTTTAATTTTAATTCTAAATAATCTTCTCTTATAAAGTAAGCTAAATAATCTCCACCTATAGATAACTTAGGTGATATTACAGTTTTTCCTTCTTCTATTAACTCTTCTTTACCTAAATAGTTAACTTTATTTTGCCCATTTTCATTATAAATAAAATTTCCACTTTTCAAATCATAGGCTGTAATTAAATATTCAGTATCTATTTTTTCATATTTGTCATTTGTTAAATTATATATTTTGTACTCACCTAAGTTTTCCAAAGCTATAGCTCCGCTCTTTATATCTATTTTTTGCTCTTCTTCTTGCTTATTATTGCATCCATATAAAAACATACTTATTAATAAAATTAGACTTACAAGGAAATTTATTCTCCTTCTTTTTTTATTCATTTTTTACCTCTTCTAATTAATATAATTCAACTTTACAAATAAAATCTGTTGATTCAATCATATATATTTCATTATCTATTATTTTAACTAATTAATTTCCTCATAAAGTTAAATCCACTAACTTTATTTAATTATAATCTAAGTATTTCCAAAATTATACCTGATTATATTTATTTTCTTTAAAAACTCTTATTTCTAGCTTTATAACCACCATTGATAATTACACTAATTAAATGTTATACTATCCTTATCTTATTACCAAAGAAAGGATGATACTTATGGCTTTGGATGGTATCTACTTATATAGTTTAGTATATGATTTAAAAAAATCAATATTAAATTGTAAAATAGATAAAATTAATCAACCAGAAAAAGATGAAGTAATTTTAACCCTAAGGAAAGATAGACAAAATATTAAGTTATTAATTTCAGCTTCTTCTAAATTCCCTAGAATTCACTTAACTAATATAAGTAAACCTAACCCATTACAAGCACCTATGTTTACTATGGTTATGAGAAAATATTTAATTGGAGGAAGAATAACTGATATTTCGCAATTAAATGGAGATAGAATCCTTCAATTACACATAGAATCTACAGATGAATTAGGATTTAACAGTAAATATATTTTAATAGTTGAAATTATGGGAAGACATAGCAATATAACTCTTGTTAGAGAAAGAGATAATAAAATTATGGAATGTATTAAGCATATTTCTGCCGATATAAATACCTATAGAGTTTTATATCCTGGTATAAATTATGTATATCCTCCGAGCTCTAACAAATTAAATCCCTTTAATTTCTCAATAGATGATTTAAACCTATATTTAGATACTAATAATGTAACTATTGATGAAAATATATTCTCAAATGTATTTACTGGTATAGGTAAATCTCTATCTAAAAGTATATATAAAAATATTTCACAAGATAATAATACCATAAATATAGAATTAATTTTTAATTTCTTTAAAATCTTCATAAAAAATTTAGAAAATAATTTCAAATTTAAGATTTATATGGATAAGGATATTTTTAAAGATTTTCATTGTGTAGAGTTAGAAAATTTAGAAGCTATATATTCATCATTATCTTTTAATAATCCAAGTTCTTTGCTTGATGAATTTTTCACTGTAAAAGACAAACAAGATAGATTATTAAATAGGTCTGTAGATTTACAAAGATTAATTTTAAATAATATAGATAGATGCAATAATAAGGCTAAGAAATTAAAAAATATACTTAAAGAATGTGAAGAAAAAGAAAAATATAAAATTAATGGTGATTTATTAACTTCTTATATATATATGATTAAAAAAGGCTTAAAAGAAATATCATTATTAAACTTTTATAGCGATAACGAGGAATATGTAACTATAAAATTAGATGAAAATAAGACACCATCAGAAAATATACAATCCTTATATAAAAAATATAATAAACTAAAAAAATCTGAAGAAGCTGCTTTAGAGCAGCTAGAGAAAAATGAAGAGGAACTCCTATACTTAAACTCAGTTATGACAAATATCTTAAATTGTGAAAGCTATATAGAAATAGATGATATAAAAAAAGAATTAGTTGAAACTGGGTACTTAAAATTTAAAAATACAAGTAAAAACAATAAAAAAGATAAATCCTCTAAGCCTATACATTTAATTTCCTCTGGTGGAATAGATATTTATATTGGTAAAAATAATATTCAAAATGATTATTTAACCTTGAAGTTTGCTAATAAAAATCACATATGGCTTCATACTAAAAACATACCTGGTTCACATGTTATACTTTGTAGTGATAATCCGTCTGATATAGCTTTAGAGGAAGCTGGAATCCTTGCTGCTTATTATAGTAAAGCAAAGAATTCTACAAAGGTTCCAGTAGACTATACTAAAGTAAAAAACTTAAAAAAGCCTAATGGCTCTAAACCAGGAATGGTTATATATCATACAAATTATACTTTATACACTGAACCATCACTATATAGCAATTTAAAAATTGAAAATAATAAAATTATTAAATAATAAAAAAGTAGAAACCATATTATTGTATAATCACAAAATATGGTTTCTAATTTTTATATATGATTTATAAGCATATCTCCATTATTTTTTATAAGTTCATTATCAAAATATTGGTAGTAATAGCACTTTAACTTACCATTATATAACTTTCTATTTTTAGTTGACTTTCTTCCAAAAGGTCCTTCAAATCCTTCATAGGATGTAAGAATATTATAATCCCAATTGAAAAACTTCTTTTTAAAACTTCCAAAAGTTTTATATAGCTGTTCTACTTCTTTCTTTTCTCCTAATCTTTCTCCATATGGAGGATTAGAAACTATAAATCCATATCTACTGCTATTTGAAAAATCCTTAAAGTCTCTTCTTTGGAATTCAATGTACTTTGAAACTCCTGCCTTTTCAGCATTACTTCTTGCAACCTTAAGTATTCTTCCATCTATATCATATCCAATAAGTTTTATATCCTTATTTTTTATCGCTCTTTCTGCACCTTCTCTAACTTGTTCAAAAATATCAGAATCCATTGTAGGCCAAGTTTCACATGTAAAGCTTCTACACATTCCAGGTGCAATATTTTGCATAATCATAGCTGCCTCTATAAGAATAGTACCTGAACCACAAAATGGATCTACTAAAACAAAATCTTCTTTCCATCTTGATATAAGTACCATTGCAGCTGCTAAAGTTTCTTTAAGTGGTGCTGCTCCTGCTTCTTCTCTATACCCTCTTTTATGTAATCCTGGTCCTGAAGTATCTATAGTTAATGTGACAACATCCTTTAAAATTGATACTTCAATCTTATATAAGGGACCATTTTCTTCAAATTGACTTATTCCATAAGAATTAGTCATGCTATCGACTATAGCTTTTTTTACTATAGATTGACAATCTGGAACACTATGTAATGTAGATTTAACAGACTTACCATTTACATGCATAATCCCATCTTTAGGAATTATATCACTCCACTTAACATTCTTTGTACCTTGAAACAATTCCTCAAAACTCTTAGCTTCAAACTCTGCCATATTTATTAAAATTCTATCTGCAGTTCTTAAATGAACATTAGCGATAGCTATATCCATTTCATCACCAGTAAAATAAACTTTACCATTTTCTGTTTTTAAGTCTTCATAACCCAATGCTTTTAACTCTTTAGCTGTAATGCCTTCTAGCCCAAAGGTAGTGGTGGCAATTAAATTATATTCCATATTACTCTCCTTTATCCTTCGAATATTTTTACTGAGTCTACTCCATCAATTTCTTCTATTTCAACTCCTATTATTTCACTTTTTGATGTAGGTATGTTTTTTCCAACATAATCAGCTCTTATAGGTAGCTCCTTATGACCTCTATCTATTAAAACTGCAAGTTGTATTTGTTGTGGTCTACCTGAATCAATTATCGCATCAATTGCTGCCCTTACAGTTCTACATGTATATAAAACGTCATCTACTAATATTACTTTTTTACCAATGACTTCTACACCTAAATCAATATTATTTACTCTTGGGCTATCCTTTATTTCTGTTATATCATCTCTATACAAAGTTATATCAACATATCCTACTGGTACTTTTACCCCTTCTATATTTTCAATATTTTTTGCAATTCTATTCGCTAAAGGATAACCTCTTCTTTTAATCCCTACTAAAACTATATTTTCAACACCTTTATTTTTTTCAATTATTTCATGTGATATTCTTATTAAAGTTCTTTTAATCCCTTTATCATCTAATAAATTTGCTTTTAACTTCATTAAATACACCTCTATCTTCTTATATTCTCTAATAGTTCTAAATAATATTTAGGTAAGTCTGAATTAAATTCTATATATTCATTAGTTCTTGGATGAATAAATCCTAAGGTTTTTGCATGTAATACTTGACCTTCTAGCTTAAACTTTTGTTTTTTATTCCCATAAAGAGGATCTCCAACTAAAGGATGACCTATAGATGCCATATGAACTCTTATTTGATGTGTTCTTCCAGTTTCTAAAGTACATTTTACTAAAGATGTTCCATTGTTGTACTGTTCTAAAACATTATAGTGCGTTACAGCTCTTTTTCCATCCTCAACAATAGCCATTTTTAATCTATCTTTTTTATTTCTCCCAATAGGCTTATCTACAGTACCTTCTAGTTTACTAAACTTTCCTTCTACTAAAGCATAATATTCTCTTTTAATTGTATGATCTTTAAATTGCTTTGCTAGCTTATTATGAGACTCATCATTTTTAGCTATAACTAATATTCCTGATGTATCTTTATCTATCCTATGTACTATTCCTGGCCTTATAACTCCGTTTATTCCAGATAAATCTTTACAATGAAATAGCAATCCATTTACTAATGTACCACTATAATTTCCAGGTGCAGGATGTACAACTATCCCCTGTGCCTTATTTAAAACTATTACATCCTCATCTTCATAGACTATATTAAGATCTATATCTTCTGGAACTACATCAAGTTCTATAGGCTCTGGCATGATTACGGTAATCTCATCTTTTTCTCTTAATTTATAATTACTTTTTACATATTTACCATTTACTAATACTGAACCTGAATCTATCAATCCTTGTATAAATGATCTAGACTTTCCTTCTATCATATTAGACAAATACTTATCTATTCTTGCTCCTATATTGTTCTCTTCAGTTATTTTAAATACTAATTCATCCATTGATATGAATCTCCACTTTCTTTATAATTCTTAACACATTATAATACATTAAAACCTTGCACTCAATAGTTAAAGATTTATTAAAAATAAAAAATCCGTATTAAACGGATTTTATGTATTAATTTTTAGCGAAAAAGCTTTTTATCTCGTCCATATCTTCAGTATAAACTTCTTCTATTTCTTCTATGTTCTTATTTGATAACTCTATACTTCTTTCACTAGCTACTTCTTCTAAAGGTTCAGAAACGCTATAATTTTTAGTTAAATCTCTTTCTAATTCATCAAAAGTTTGAGTTTGTGCATTCATAAAGTTTCTAAATTTAGCTCTAAACTTAATAAATTCTTGCTTAACTTTCTCATATTCATCATTTATTTCAATTACATCATTATGGGCTTTATCTAAAACCTTTTGAGCTACATCATTAGCATTTTTTATTATTAGATCTGATTCTCTTTGAGATGTTTCTCTAGCTTGTTCAGCTGCATTTTGTGCTAACAATAATGTATTTTGAATAGTATTTTCTATTTTTACATAATGCTCTAATTTTTCATTAACTCTAGATAAATTTTCTTTTAATCTTGAATTTTCTTTATAAAGCTCTTCATAGTTCTCTATAATTTCATTTATAAATTCATCAACCTCTTCACTATCATATCCTCTAAATCCCTTTTTAAATTCTTTATTACTTATATCCATTGGAGTAAGCTTCATAAAATCACCTCTACATTATATATATTTTTTTATTATAACTCTCTGTTTACCACTTCTAGTTCCGCCAATAACATCTCCAACAATAAACTTTCCAATTCCTCTAATTGTAATTCTAGTATCTTTCAAAATGTCTTGACTTTTATCTTTTGCTTTAACATAATTTATTAAAACTTTACCACTATCTATAAGCTCAATAGCTTTTGCCCTAGATAAATTAGCAATTTTTGCAACAATGCTATCTGCTCTTAATGAAGAAATATTTATAATTATCTCTTCAAACTTTACAGATGGAATATCATCTATATTCTCTATTATTTTTATTTCCACAGGAGATTTTCCTATCGAAATAAGATTATTTAATATATAATCAGATATTTCTTCTAAAACCGGTAAATATGCCTTATTTTCTCTAACTAATATGTCTCCTAATTTATTTCTATCAATTCCTAGAGACAATACAGCTCCTAAATAGTCTCTATGCTCTAAAGCTGAAAAATTCGATTTATTAATAATTTCTAAAATTTTAATTGGATATTCAATATTATAACTATTATTAAAAGATATCATTCTTCTTTCAGATTCATCAAAAAAACCATTACTTTCAACTAAAAAAGTATTAGTATTACAATTTTTCTCAAAAAAGCTCCAAATATTAGGTGAATAAAAACCATTGCTAAAAATAGTTATATCTCTTTCATAGGCTAACTTATACTTTTCATATATTTTTATAGCCTCTTTCACATCATCCTCAGTAAAACTTTTAAGTATAGTTTCTTTTTTTAACATTAAAAATACATCCTAATAGTTGACAATAATATAATTGCAAATAAAGGTGAAAAGTCAAGCATACTATTACCTATAATTTTCTCTTGTAAAATTCTAAATGGTTTTAATATAGGGTTATTGAATGATGTAATTAATTCATAAAAAGAACTTTGCCTAACATTTGGTAAAATAGACATAAAGGCTTCCATAATAATAGTTATTTCTAAAACTCTAGATAATAACTTTATTGCTGTAAATATTATTCCTATATAAATCTCCCCCTATTTATTCCAATTAAATAAAGCCTTTGAACTTAATTCATTTTTTAATTCGTTAGTAACTTCTACATTAGAAGGTGACAGTAAGTAAACTCTTTGCTCTATTTCTTGTAGTGTGGCACCTAAAACATAGCAAGATCCACTTATAAAATCTACTAATCTTTGAGCTACCTTTGTTTCTAAAGTAGTAGCATTTACTAAAACTATTTTTCTTGCTTTTATAGCATCAGCAATTTCTCTAGCATCATCATAATTAGTTGGTTTAGTTACCATTACCTTCGCTGTTGATGAAGTATGAATATTAACTACTTTATTGCCTTTTTGTTTTGATATAATTGGTTCTATTTCTTCTTGTATTTCTTCTTCAACTTCTACATCTTCTAATTCTTCAAAATCATCCTCATACTCACCTAGCCCAATTATTTCTTTAAATTTTCCAAACATATTACCCATTCTTTACTCCTCCTAACGTATTTCTTTTACCAAATATTCCTTCGCCAACTCTTATTAAGTTGGCTCCTTCTTCAATTGCTATCTTATAATCATTTGTCATTCCCATAGATAGAATCTCCATAGAAATGTTTTTATATGAATTCTTGCTTAATTCATCATATATACTTTTCATTTTTTCAAAATAATATTTATTTTTATTATCATTTCCTTTTGGAATTATGGTCATTAATCCTTTTATTTTACAATTATTACATAGCTCTATTTCATTTATTAAGTCATTTAGTTCTTCTTCAAAAATCCCACTTTTACTGTCTTCTCTTCCAATATTTATCTGTATTAAAATATTAGCTATGCAATTTTGCTTAGAAAATTCACTTTCTATCTTTTTTAACAACTTACTGCTTGATAAGGAATGTATTAAATGAACTTTTCCAACTAAATACTTAACTTTATTAGTTTGCAAACTACCTATAAAATGCCATCTTATATCTTTTTCAAGGATTTCTTCTTTATTAATAAGTTCTTGAACTTTATTTTCTCCAAAGTCTCTTTGACCAGTTCTATATGCTATTTCTATATCTTCTATAGGTTTAGTTTTCGAAACTGCTACTAATGTGACATCTTTAGGTAAAGCATTTTTGATTTTAGTTATATTTTCTTCTATAATCAAGACATTTCCTCCTAAAGAAGTTATTTATACAATGTAAATATTCTTCAAAAAAACTTAAATTCCTTCAATTTTAAAAATTTTTTTAATAAAATTTTATTTTCCTTCATACCTTTGCATAAACCTTGCTTCAGTATTTTGACTCGTTGCTGGAATAATTATTTCATCTTTTTGCTCTATATCAACTTTAATCTTTCTTAAGATCAATTTTTGCATATGACTATTTTCAGATAATAATGAAGCTTTCATTTTCTCTGGATCACCTATCATATATATATAAAATGGTGCTGATTCCCATGAATGATCTTCAAACCCTATAAACGCCGAATTACAAGTTACCCCTGTATTAGGTAAAACTCTATGTCCCTTTATAGCTATAGCCTCTGCACCTGCTTTTCTAGCTTCATTTACTATTAATGCCATATCCTCTTGGTGAAATATTTTTCTCATTATGTCACCTTCTGTATCTAATACTTTATCTATATCTCCATCTTGTACTTTTATAACTAATCCAGCTCCTTTTACTGCAGTAACTCCACTTAATTTTCCATAATCAAGTAACTGGCTTTTCATATCCTCTACAAGTTTTTTATTTTTTTCTGGATCATTTCCTTCATATTTACTTATTTTATATCTATAATCTATGTTTTCACTTTTTATACTTTCTATTTCCTTGTATAGCTTATTTCTTTCTTCCAAGGCTTTTTTATATTCAACTGCATTCAGAGATATACTATAACTAGTTTTATTTAAGTCTATATTAATCATTATAAGAATCCCTGTTATAATTGAAGCTATTAAAATAAAAATTTTCCCTTTCAAATTTTTCATTTAATCACCTCGTTTATGAGACTTTAGCTTTTCAATTAATAATCTTCTTATAACTGCAAAGTTATCAAATATTCTACCTCCAAAGACTATAACAGCTGCTATATATACTGGTATTCCAAGTTTATCTCCTAAATAGGCTAAACCTGCTGCTAATATTGCATTTCCAAAGAAACCTGAAATAAAAATATCTGCTTTAAAGTTTTTTGATAATGATGCCCTTACAGCTCCAAACACAGAATCTAAACACGCTAATATTGCAACAGACATATAGGGAGATAAAGTATTTGGTATATTTATATCTAATAATAATCCTAAAAGTATGCCTATTAAAAGTCCTATAAATGCTATCATAAAAATCCCCCCTAACTAATTTACAGGTTTAATAAATTCAGTTTTTAAAGATTGTGTTGTTTTATTTATTATTATTTCATCACTTTCTTTTACTTCAACATTGTAGTTTGGCAATGCTCCATAGTCTAATACTCCTATAAAATTAACTTCTACACTTAATGCTTTATTATCACCTATAGCCTTTATAACTATTTTGTCTTTTGGATTGATTCTACCTGCTGTACCTATCCAAATTCCATCACCAGAAACCTTTATTCCACTTTGAGGAGTTACTCTAAAATCATTTACTGATATAGCTTCAGCTCTAGCATACCTTAAAGTATTAACTATATGTACTATTTCATCTTCACTTATACTTCTAGAATTACCAGTATTACTAGAACCAAATATATCAGTTTTTGGTGTTATAGTTATAGCTATTCCAGGTCCCTTTACATCCACTAACCCTAGATTCATTCTAGAATTATCCAATTGCTTCTTTATTTCTGCTTCAACAGCACCTTCTTTAGCTGCTGTTTCTTCTAGCTTCTTTAACTCCTCTGACAAACTATTGTTTGACTTTAATAATTCTTCTTTTTGCTTTTTTAAGTCATCTATTTCTGCAATTATATCTAAATTTTGAGTAGCTGTATTGATTTTGTTTTTTTCGTTAAGTAACTTAAATTGATGTGCTAGCAAAAATCCTAAAAGTGCACATACAATAGCAACAAATATTTGTGATGTAGCTCGCTTCATATAGCTTCCCCCTTCTCTAATTTTCTTGCTTTATAACTGGTAGACCATCAAAACTCATATCTATATATCCTTTTGAAATAACGCCTTGTTCTATAGCATTAAGTGATAAGTTCATTTTATCTACTAAGTCATTGCTGTCTCCAATCATTATTTTTATATTTCCGATATAACATATTATGTTATTTAAGTCTTCAACATCTATTTGAGAAAAAACATACTCATCTGGCATAGCCTCAACTATTTTATAAAATTTATCTAATGTATCTGAAAAATTACTCTCCTCAGAAACTTTATTTCCTATAGTTTTATCTGATATATCCATTCCTATAAGTTTTACTAATTTTCTATCTTCTAAACTGACTAACTCCTCAACAATAACTCCATTATTATTAATAACCTTTATTTTATTTCCATCATCAAAATAAAATGCAATTTTATTTTCATTTACATTTATATGCAAATTATTTATTCCTTTTTTAGTTATTTTCACTTCATTTATATATGGATTTTCTTTTAGTACTTTTTCCATCTCCTTATAATCTATAGTAAATATATTTTGACCTATATTATATTTTAATTTTTCTTGTAGCCTTTCATCAGTTAATGTAACTAATCCACTTATAGTTATTTTTTTCAAATTAAATACTGGAGATTTATATACAAATATTATTATTCCTATTATAAAAACAAATACCCCTAAAATTAATTTCTTTAATACTTTTTTTCTCTTCTTTTTTCTTATAAATTGATTTGTTTTGTTATTCATAATTCTCCTACTTTTACATAATATAATTATATACTATAATAATATCACTTTATGGGTATTTTTTCATTATTATTTTTACTAAATTTAAATTTTTTATAATAATTTATTTAAAAAAGATATATCTTAAAATTTTACAAAGAAAAAAGAGTGAATAATAAAGAAAAACCCACTCTTTTTAATAAAATTTATAACTCTTTCCCTTGTGTTTGTCTTGATATGTTTAAAAGTATTCCCATTGCCATCATATTAATTACTAATGATGTACCTCCATAGCTTATGAATGGCATTGGAACTCCTGTTACAGGCATAGACCCTGTTACAACTGCAATATTAATAATAGCTTGAACTGCAATTATTGAAGTTATTCCTATTGCTAGTAGTGTTCCATAAGTATCTTTTGCTTTCATTGCTACCTTTATTCCTCTCCACACAAAGAATACAAAAAGCGCAATAATAAAAAGGCATCCAATTAACCCAAGTTCTTCTCCTATTATGGAAAATATAAAATCATTATGTGGCTCAGGCATATATAAAGTTTTTTGTCTAGATTGACCAAGTCCTAATCCAGTTACTCCTCCAGCTCCTAGTGCATAAAAAGATTGAATTAATTGATATCCATCTCCAGCTGGGTCTTTCCATGGGTTTAGGAAATTCAGCATTCTAGCCCTTCTATAATCTTCCCCAAATATGAATACCATAACTGCTACTAATAACACTGGTGCAACCTTACCAAACAAATCTTTAATTCGTCCGCCTGCAACGAAAAGCATTATAAAAGTAACAATCATAATAATTGCTGCTATACTCAGGTTCTTTTCTGCTAATATCATAGCTGAGAAGAACCCTGATACACCTAGATAGGGTACTATTCCTGACCAAAATTTTTTCACCCCATCTCCCTTTAAATCTAAACTCATAGCTAAAAATAAAACTACTACATACTTAGTAAGTTCCGAAGGTTGAAATGATAATGGTCCTAACTGAATCCACCTCTTTGCTCCATTTACTGCTGGAAAGAAAAATACGGCTACTAATAATGGAACAGTTATTATCAAAAGATGTGGAGTAATTTTTTTTAACTTATGATAATCGAAAGTAACCATAACCCCCATCGCTACTAACCCAGTTATTGCCCAAATTAATTGTTTTTTTAAATATACCATGCTATCTCCCTCTTTAAACATAGCATAGTATGAACTTGCTGAGTATATCATAATTACTCCTATTGCTAGTAAAAATATAACAGCATAAAATATACCATAGTCAATTTCGCCAACTCTTACACTGGACTTTTTTTCTCTCATAAAAGCTCCTCCAATTCAATGATTAAAGGGCTATAAATCCTATAAAGCATAATATTACAGTTACTATAGAAAAAACTGTAACAATTTTTGTTTCACTCCATCCTACTTGCTCAAAATGATGATGAATAGGTGCCATTTTAAATAATCTTTTTCCTCTTAATTTATACGATGAAACTTGTAAAATTACTGATATTGTTTCAAAAACATATATTCCACCAACAATAAATAGTATTAATGGTAATTCTAGAATTAATGCAATAGTAGCTATAGCACCTCCAATTGCAAGGGAACCAGTATCACCCATAAATACTTTTGCAGGGTAAGCATTGTATTTTAAGAATCCTAGCAAACCTCCTGCTAAAACGACTGAAAATACTGCTAATGATTCATGTTTCATTGTAAATGCCACAACTGCAAAAAATGTTAATACTAAAACACTGACAGTAGATGCTAATCCATCTAATCCATCTGTTAAATT
Organism: Clostridium sp. CTA-7; assembly: GCF_054768095.1. NCBI lineage: Bacteria > Bacillati > Bacillota > Clostridia > Eubacteriales > Clostridiaceae > Clostridium > Clostridium sp. CTA-7. Next base: position 279,504 of record NZ_BAAAAV010000003.1, read on the forward strand.
AACAGCATTAGTAGCACCTGCATAATATACTATTACAAAAGGAATATACAATATCCCTAGTGGTATTTTTGTATCAATAAAAGGTATTTTTAAAGCAGTTCCTAAATTAACATATCCATAAACTGCAATTGCAGTTGAAAAGATAATTAATAGCACCATTTTTTGCCAAGCCTTTAATCCTTCATTTTGTTTCTTTATGATTTTTAGAATATCATCTAAAAATCCTATAAACCCGAAAGCAAGTAGCGAATAAAGCGCAATCATCGCTTCGTCCATTGGATTAAATCTCATAACCACCATAACTATTAATGTTGATATTATAAATATAATACCTCCTATAGTTGGAGTTCCTGCTTTTTTAAGGTGGCTCTGAGGCCCTTCTTTTCTTATATTTTGACCAAACTTTAATCTTCTAAGCATTGGTATTGTTATAGGTCCTAGTATTATCGATATTATAAAAGCTAACACTAATCCTAAAGTTAGATTTGATGTTACTATGTCTATTAATTTATCCCCCATTGTAGCTGCCTAAATAGGCAGTTCACCTCCTTCGTTATATTGAGACTTCTTCTAATGAACTAACTATATCTTCAAACTTCATACCTCTTGAAGCCTTTACTAAAACTACATCATTTTCTTTAAACATAGTATTTATATTTTCTATAAATTCTTCCTTAGTAGCAAAAGTAATGATATTTTCTCCTGTAAATCCTGATTTAAAATAACTTCTATATTCTCCTATAGCAATTAATAAATCTACTTTATTTGAAGCATAAATTCCTACTTCTTTATGTGATTTTACAGCTTCATCACCTAGTTCATTCATAGTCCCAAGTATAGCTATTTTTCTTCCTATCTTGTAAGTACTTAGTACATCAATTGAGGATTTCATTGAATCTGGGCTAGCATTATAACAATCATTTATAATTGTTAATCTATCATTTTTTAAAACTTGTAACCTCATAGATGTAGCTTCTAAATTTTCAATCCCTTCTTTCATTTCAGAAAAAGAAACATTTAAAATTTTAGCTACTTCTATTGCAAGCATTGAATTTAAAACGTTGTGCTTACCAGCCATAGGTATTATAAATGTACTTTCCTCATATTGATCCTTAACAGTAAATGTTGTTTTGTTCTCCTCTAGTATAATATTAAATGCATAAAGATCATATTCATGATTATATCCAATTTTTACAATTTTAAAACATTTATCTTTTATTCTTAATAAATTCTTATCTTCTCCATTTATTACAAGAGTATTACTTTCGGTAAAGTAATTAAATATTTCTGATTTTGCTTTTAAAATGTTATCTTGAGTTTTCAAATTTTCTATATGAGATAATCCAATATTAGTTATTACCGCTATATCTGGTCTAGCACACTTAGCCAAGACATCTATCTCTCCTAAATCACTCATTCCCATTTCTAAAACAGCTACATCTATTGTGCTATCAAGCTCTAATATCATTAAAGGTAATCCTATTTGATTGTTAAAATTGCCTTTTGTTTTAAAAACCTTGTATTTTTTGCTTAAGAAAGCTGCAATTAAATCTTTAGTAGATGTTTTTCCACATGAACCAGTTACACCAACAACTTTTAAACCTAACTTATTTCTATAAAAATTAGCAAGATCTAACAAAGCCTGTGAAGTGTCTTCTACCTTTATTATGGTGCCATTATTCTCTATTTTGCTTACATCAAATAAAACTTCATCTACTACTGCTATAGATGCTTTTTTAAAAAAGGCTTCATTTACAAACTTATTTCCATTAAAATTTTCACCTTTTATAGCAAAGTATATATTGTTTTCTTCTATCTTTCTTGTATCTATACAAACATTGTTAAAATTAGTTTTTCCTTCAATTATTATTTCGCCTCGTACAGCTTCTAAAAGTTCATCTAACGATAATTCCAATTTATGCACCTCTAATTATTTCTTTTTATTTGATAAAATTTCATCAATTACTTCTCTTTCATCAAAATGAATTACACCTTCATTAGTTATTTGGTAATTCTCATGACCTTTTCCAGCTAAAACAACTACATCTCCTTCTTCAGCCATACCTAATGCAAGTTTTATAGCTTCAACCCTATTTTCAATTGCTAGATAATTTGACTTTGTTATTCCTGCAACTATTTCTTTTATAATAGCCATTGGATCCTCTTCTCTTGGATTATCAGATGTTATAACAGCTAAATCTGCAATTTCTGTTCCTATTCTTCCAAGTTCAGCTCGTTTAACTTTATCTCTGTCTCCACCACATCCATATACTGCAATTAATCTATTTTTAGCAAATCCTTTTAATGTTTCTAGTATATTTTTTAATCCGTCTGGAGTATGTGCAAAATCTATTATTACTTCGTATGGTATATTATATTTATATCCAACTCTCTCACATCTTCCTGGTACTATAATATCTAATAAACCTTCTTTTATAAACTCTTTGTTTATATCTAAAATACTCATTGCTCCAACCGTCCCTAAAGCATTATAAACATTATATTCTCCTGGTAAAATAGAGTTAAAATCTTCTCCATTTATCTTAAAGTGTATATCTCCTTCTTTTAACATAAGATCTGATGCTTTAAAATCACTATTATTTCTTATTGAATAAGTTTTTACTACTTTATTTCCTAATTTTTCAATATCCTTTAGCACTCTATATCCATAATCATCATCAACATTAATAACACAAGCTTTACTTCTTTCAAAAAGTTTGAATTTAGCATTATAGTAATTATCAAAAGATTTATGGAAATCTAAATGATCTCTTGTTAAATTTGTAAATATTCCAACTTCAAATTCACAACCATAAACTCTATCTAAATATAAAGAATGTGATGAAACTTCCATAACACAATATTCACAGTTTGCCTCTACCATATCCTTAAATAATTTTTGAAGCTCCAATGACTCTGGAGTAGTTCTTTCTGATTTTAGTTTAATATCTCCTATATAATTAGCTATAGTACCAACTAACCCAACTTTTTTACCTGCTTTTTCTAGCATTGACTTTAACATATATACAGTTGTTGTTTTTCCATTTGTTCCTGTAACACCAATTAGTTTTAAATTCTTAGTTGGATGTCCATAATAGTTAGAAGACATAGTAGCAAGTGCTTTTCTACCCTCTTTCACAACTAAAACAGTTATATCTTCCCCTTTAATTTCAATATTTTTTTCACAAACTATAACCTTTGCTCCAGCTTCTACTGCTTTATTTGCATAGTTATGACCGTCAACTTCAAATCCTGTAAGGCATACAAATAAGTCACTTTTATTTACTTTTCTGCTATCATACTGAATACTGTTTACTTCTTTATCTAATGTTCCTTCTAATAATTCATAATTTACTCCCTTTAATAAATCTAATAACTTCATTTCACCATCTCCTTAATATTCTAAAAAGAACTCCCCATATCTTTTGTATAAAAATTTAGCATGTGAGTTTCCCACATGCTAATGTAAAGGGATATTCTAAATTAATCTCCATATTCTTCGTTTAATATAAGTTTTACGTTTGTTCCTTTTGTAATCATCTCACCCTTTGGAATGCTTTGTTTAAATATAGGCCCCATTCCCTCAGATGTATATTTAATGCCTAAATCATCGAGAATTTTAGTTGCAGACTCTAATGAGTACCCCCTCAAATCTGGCATAACGACATTTTTATTATAAGACTCTGAGTCACCTATGTCTATATTAATCTTAGAATTTTCTTTAACAGTATATCCTGGATAAGGTTTTACATTTGTTATTATAGACCCATTTCCTTGAATATTATACTCTAAATTGTATTCTTTTAATATTTTTTTCGCTTCATTAACTTCTAATCCTCTTATCTCAGGAATTACTACTTCTTTTACTATGCTATCTATATTATCTTTCGATATTTCTGAACTCATATAATTAAATATGTCTGTAAATAAAATATTTGCAAGAGGAGCAACTATTTGACCTGCATAATAGGTTCCTGTACCAGGTTCATCTATTGATATAAACACTGATACCTTAGGATCATCAGCTGGCGCAAAACCAGCCAAAGAAGATATATATTTTCCTGATTCATATCCTCCACCATTTGGGTTAACCTTTTGAGCAGTCCCTGTTTTAGCTGCTATATGATATCCTTCAACATAAGATTTACTTGAACCACCTTGAGCTACAGTTCTTTCTAAATAATCTCTTAAAATAGCAGTGTTCTCTTCACTTAAGATATCTACTATATTTGGTTCAAAAGTTTTATCAGTTACAATATTATTATACTCATCCTTATGAATTACTTCCTTCATTATATGAGGTTGAATAAGCTTCCCTCCGTTTACAATACTATTAAATGCAGTCATGTATTGAACAGCATTTACAGTATTCGTTTGTCCAAATGAAATCGTTGCAAGGTCAGCCTCTGTAATATCTTCAGTTTTTTTAGTTATTCCTTTTGCTTCTCCTGGTAAATCCACACCACTCACTTTTCCAAAGCCCATTTTTTTTATATACTCATTTAGTTTTTCTTTTCCTATTCTTTTACCTATATCCATAAAACCAACATTGCAGGAATTTTCAAGAATTTCAGGTAATATTTGTGTTCCATGTCCTGATGTCTTCCAACACTTTATTGTATGAGGTCCAACTTTTAAGCTTCCATTACAGGTAAAAGTATCTGACTCTTTAACTAATCCTTCTTCTAAATTACCTATCATTGTTACAACTTTAAAAATTGATCCTGGCTCAAAGGTGTCATTAACTAAATGATTTCTCCACATCTTTTGAACCTTTTCAGCTGTATTTTCTCCGCTATAATTTTCTATTCCTTCATATGGTTTATTAGGGTCAAAATCAGGCTTATTTACCATTGCTAATATTTCGCCATTACTAGGATTCATTATTATTATAGAAACCTGCTTTGCTTGGTTATCCTTATATCCCTTTTCTGCTACTTTCTCAGCAAATGCTTGTAAAGTAGCATCTATAGTTAAAGTAACATCCTTTCCATCTACTGGTGGTGTAAATTTTGAAATTGTATATGGTAATTCATCGTTATACTTCTCTAATTCAGAAATACGAAGTCCAGGAGTGCCAGATAGATACTCATTATATTGTAATTCTACACCAGTTAATCCTTGCCCATCAATATTAGTACTGCCTAATACATGAGCTAAAAAATTTCCCCTTGGATAATATCTTTTTGTATCTGGAGATACTATTACTCCTGGTATGTTTAAATTTTTAACCTTATCAGCCGGTTCTTTCTCTATTCTTCTTACTAATGTTGCAGCTCCTGCATCTGCTCCACTTGGAAGCTTTGTATTTAATTTCTTAAGAACCTTTTCTACATCCATTCCTAAAGCTTCTGCTATTTTAGGGGCTATATTTTCATTACTTGAATTTTCTTTTCTTAAATGGGATCTTATTGAGTTAAGGTCAAAATCTACTCTATAAACATTTGCAGATACAGCGAGTTCTACCCCATTTCTATCAAGTATTCTACCTCTTCTTGCATCAATTTTAACTTCGCTCGTCCACTGCTCTTCAGCTCTTTCTGAGTACTCACCTCTTTTAACTATCATTATGTAGGACAATCTAATTATTAAAAGAGCAAATAAACAGGTTAATGCGGTAAGCGCTAATGACATTCTCTTTTTCATTAGCGCTTTATCTCTATAATTCTTTCTATTCACATCAATGCCTCCATGTAATTGATTAAAAACATGTAGAGTACTAATTTTGTACTCTTTATCTTGGCAAGTGTACTATTTTATTACTTATGTTTATTCACTTAAGTTCGCAAAGAAGTTTTTTGTTAAGTCTACTACTACTGAATCATTTTTTCCTGGGATTTTCATTCCCTCTTTATTAGCTGCATCTACTATATCTGAAAGCGGCTCATATTTTAATAAGTTTACTTTTAATGCTTTTCCTTCTTCTGTAGCAACCTTCATCTCATTTTTAACTTTAGAAAGATCATTTTGCATTTTATAAACCTTACCATCTCTTGCTATGCTACTAATACCTAGAACTAATGCAATACAAGACACTTGTAATATATTTTTTACAGTAGCCTTTTTCGCTTGTCTTTCTTTTTTTTGTGACTCTCTTTGTTTTCTCTCCTGATTTTCTTTTTCTATTCTTTTGTCTATTTCATCATATTTTCTCTTTGGATTTAATGCTGTATTACCCCTTATATAATCATATTCTCTATCAACCATTTTATTACATCTCCTCTGCATTTTACTTAATTTTTTTAAATTCTCTCTATAACCCTCAACTTAGCGCTTCTACTTCTTGGATTTTCTTCTACTTCATTTTTTGTAGGCTCTATAGCCTTTCTACTTATTAACTTCACTTTAGCTTTTCCACCACAAACACAAATTGGAAACTCTTTAGGACAGGTGCATGAAGTAGCTAGTTCCTTGAACTTAACTTTAACTATTCTATCTTCTAAGGAGTGGAATGTTATTATTGCCATTCTTCCCCCTTTATTTAATCTATTTACTCCATCTTCAATAGCCTTATTTAATATAGATAATTCACTGTTCACTTCTATCCTTATCGCTTGAAAAGTCCTTTTAGCAGGATGTGGTCCTTCTCTTCTAGCTCTTGCAGGTATAGCAGCTTTTATTATTTCTACTAATTCCAAAGTTGTTTCTATAGGCTTATTTTGTCTGTTTTCTACTATGAATTTAGTAATTCTCTTTGCAAATTTTTCTTCACCATAATCTCTAATTATCCTATATATCTCTTCTTCTTCATATTCATTTATAACTTCATATGCAGATAGTGAGTTTTCTCTATTCATTCTCATATCTAAAGGAGCATCTTGCATGTAACTAAAGCCCCTATCCCCCTCATCTAATTGATAAGAAGAAACTCCTAAATCCATAAGCATACCATCAATTTTTTCAATATCTAAATTATTTAATATAGAATCAATATTATAAAAATTACTATGGACAAACTTTACATTTTTAAAACTTTGTAACCTTTCACTAGCTGCTTTTAATGCATCTTTATCCTGATCTACTCCAATCAAAGTTCCACTTTCTGATAAATTTTTTAATATTTCTAAAGAATGTCCTCCACCGCCAAGTGTTCCATCCACATATATTCCATCTTCTTTAATATTTAATCCCTCTATGCACTCATTTAAAAGTACAGAAACATGTTTAAAATCCATAATCTTACTCCTTATATTCCTAAATCGCTCATTTTTTCAGCAATAGAATCATAATCTATATCCGACTCATTGTATTCTTGCCACTTTTCCTTGCTCCAAATTTCAACCCTAGTCAATACTCCTATACTTACTATTTCCTTTTCTATATTTGCATATTCCTTTAAATTTTGAGGAATTAAACCTCTTCCTTGTTTATCTACTTCAATTTCGCAGGCTCCTGAAAAAAAGAATCTTACGAATGCTCGTGCATCTCTATTTGTAAGTGGTAAAGATTTTAATTTTAATTCAAGAGCTTTCCATTCTTCCATAGGATAAGCATAAAGACATCCATCTAAGCCTTTTGTAATAACAAAATTATTACCAAGCCCATCTCTCAGCTTTGCAGGGACTATCATTCTATTCTTAGCATCTATCGCGTGTTGATATTCTCCTATAAACATCTTTACCCCTACCTTTTATAAATTCGCTCCACTTTTAACCACTTTTAACCACTTTATACTATTATTTTATAGAATTTTAAGCAAATCTTCAAGGCTTATTTGATTTTTTAAGAATTTTATTTACATAATTAATAAAAAGTTATAAAATTTGGTGCAATAAAAAAAGACTGATATTACTCAGTCTTTTCTATAAGATATAATTAAACATTAAATCTAAAGTTAACTACATCTCCATCTTTCATAACATATTCTTTACCTTCTAATCTGTAAAGTCCTTTTTCTTTAGCAGCTGCTTCTGATCCACATTCAACTAAATCATCATATGAAACTATTTCAGCTCTAATAAATCCTCTTTCTATATCTGAATGTATCTTACCAGCTGCTTGTGGTGCCTTTGTGCCTTCTTTAATAGTCCAAGCTCTTACTTCTTGAACTCCTGCTGTTAAATAACTTATTAATCCTAATAGTTTATAACTACCTTTTATAAGCTGATCTAAACCTGACTCTGTTAAGCCATATTCGCTTAACATTTCTTGCTTCTCATCTTCCTCCAAACCTGATAATTCTTCTTCTAATTTTGCACAAACAACTACAACCTCTGAGTTTTCACTTTCAGCATGGGCTCTCACTTTTTGAACATATTCATTATTTGTGTTTCCTTCCATCATATCATCTTCTGATATATTACATGCATAAAGAACCGGTTTTGAAGTTATTAAGAATAATCCTTTTATTAATTCTTCTTCTTCTTCAGTAACTTCTAATGTTCTTATTGGTAAGTTTTGTTCTAAATGTGCTTTAACTTTTTCCATTAATGCATATTCTTCTTTTGCCTTTTTATCTCCAGACCTTACTTGCTTAATTGATCTTTCCATTCTTCTTTCTAAAACTTCTAGATCAGCAAATATAAGCTCTAAGTTTATAGTTTCTATATCTCTTATTGGATCTACTGAACCTTCTACATGAACAACATTTCCATCATCAAAACATCTCACTACATGTACTATGGCAGAAACTTCTCTTATATGGGATAAAAATTTATTTCCTAAGCCTTCACCTTTTGAAGCTCCCTTTACTAAACCTGCTATATCGTAAAACTCAACTGCAGTATAGACTTTCTTCTTAGTATTATACATCTTTTCTAAAACATCTAATCTTTTATCTGGTACACTAACTACTCCAACATTTGGTTCTATAGTACAAAAAGGATAGTTTGCTGACTCCGCTCCAGCTTTTGTAATTGCATTAAATAAAGTACTTTTACCTACATTTGGTAAACCAACTATTCCTAAATTCATCTATGTACATTCCTTTCTTATCTTAATCATATCTTTAAAATTATACTCTACAATATTAATAATTTCAACATTTAAAGAAATATAGAAAGGCAATTAATAGCATTTATACATTGTATTTCTATGTGTAAAAGAATTATTTTAGATAAAAATAAGATTATATATAAGTTGTAATAAAGATTATACATTTATTAAAGAATATATCTTTAATGTATTACAAATAAAGCTAATATTATAACAACTTATATAAAAATTTGGCTGTGTTAGAGAGAAATGTCTAACAGAGCGAAAAATTTAAATATATATAAGTAAAAAGGTGGTGAAATAATGAAAAAATTTAATGTATTTACAGCTTCATTAATAACTTTAATTCTTATTTTCACATCTTCTCTTACAAATGCAAATGTACTTGTTTCTGATGATTTAGAACTAAATTGGTACTTTGTTAATAGAGAAAAAGGAAAAACCCCTGAGCCTCCAAAAGAATCAGTAGCTTTCTTTAGTGAACTTGGCGCTTATTATGTAGGTGATACAAACTCAAAAGTATTGTATTTAACATTTGATGAGGGTTATGAAAATGGAAACACTCCAAAAATTTTAGATATTTTGAAAGATGAACAAGTTCCTGCTGCATTTTTTGTAGTTAAGCCATATGTAAAGGAGCATCCTGAAATAGTCAAAAGAATGGTAGAGGAAGGACACTTAGTATGTAATCATACCTCTCATCATCCATCAATGGCTAGTATATTAGATAATGATAAATTTAATAAAGAATTTACTGAAGTTGAAGAGGAATTTAAGACCTTAACATCTCAAGATATGCCTAAATTCTTTAGGCCTCCTATGGGTAAATACTCTAAAAATTCTTTAAAGAAAACACAGGGCTTAGGATATAAAACTATATTTTGGAGTTTCGCTTATAAAGATTGGCTTGTAGATAATCAACCTGAAGAATCTGCTGCAATAAAGAAAATATTAAATGGAGCCCATCCAGGATCTATAATGTTATTACATGCAGTTTCAAATACAAATACTAAAATATTAAAGGATGTTATTAAAGAACTTAAATCTGAAGGATATGAATTTAAATCATTAAATGAACTACCCTAAAAAAATATAGTCTCTAAAGAGACTATATTTTTTTAGGGTATATAATATTTTCAACACTATTTATTAAATTACGTTTTTTTATGTATGATTCATTTATTATTGATTTACATTTATTTTCTATTTCCTCACAAATATCTTCATCTCTTAAAAAATTTAAATTCACTTTAACATTAAGTACCGAACTCTCTATTGCAGAATGTAATAAAATTGTTGCTACACCAGCATCTGAAATTAAGTTTTTATTACCATACTTAATTGCAAATTCAATATTATCATAGAATTTAATACATTCTTCTGCTAAAGAAAGCGGAGTTTCCATTGCTTTAAAAGTATTTTTCTTTATCTTCTCTTCTCTAAATTTAAGTTCTACCTCTGTTTCTTTAGGCAATTTATAGCTATTCATAAGATTTAAAAAATCTTCTCTATCACTTTCCATAAAACTTTGAGCACTTTTCGTAAATTTTTCTGCTTCCTCTTGTAAATTTATCATCATATTCTTTTCTTCATCATTTAGCTTTTCAAAGACTTTTTTACCTACTGTCAATGAATAGACCATTGAATTCAAGCTAGATGCTAAAGCTGCAACTAAGGCTGCAGTACTTCCACCTCCTGGTGAAGGAGCATTAGAAGATAATTCACTTATAAATTTATCTATACTATAATCTTTAAATAACATATTTATCCTCTCTCATTTAATACTAAATTGTAAACTTCTATTATTTCATTAGTTATTTTTTCCTTAGAAAATTTAGCTATACACATATTTCTAATTTTATTTGAGTTGTAATTTTCTATGTTATCTCTAACATATTCCATAGCCTTTCCTAATTCATCAATATCATCTACCTTAACTATTTGCCCATTATTACTATCTATAATATCCTCAGCACCACCATTATAAGTTCCTATAATAGGTTTACCTGATGCAAGTGCTTCTATATAAACCACTCCAAAAGTTTCATATTTTGATGCTAAAACAAAGGAATCACAAGAACTCATATATTCCGAAACCTCTTCTCTAGATAAAGCTCCTACAAAATCAACTTGATTTCTTATTCCTAAATCCTCACATAGCTTAATTAAATATTCTTTTTGGCTTCCATCTCCACCTATAATAAGTTTAGATGAAGTTTCTTTAAAATATTTATTAAAAGCCTTTATAAGAATATCCATTCCTTTTTCACCTTCTAGAAAAGCTAAAGAAAAAAAAGTAAAATCTTTATTTTTAGCTTTTTTTATATGAAAATTCTCTACAGGTATTAAGTTATGTATAACCCCTATATCTTTTCTACCAGAAAACTTAGAAATTTCTTGCTTTAATCCATTTCCTACCGCTATAAGTTTATCTGCTTCAACATAAGATTTTTTTATTAAAGGTTTATAACTTTCCTTTATGTAAATAGCTTTTTCCAATGAAGAATGTTCTGTTATTATTAAAGGTATATTATATTTTTTTGAAATATAATTCGCACTTATTCCAGCCCAAAAAGAAGATTGACAATGTATTATATCTATCTTTCCCTCTTTTTTTATTATTTCTTCATATAACTTTTCTAGCCTTTTATTAAATATTTTAAACATCATAGGATTTTTAGGTAGAAAATTATAATTCTTATATCTATAGGTTTTTAGCCCTTCTTCAATATTATAATTTAATCCTATTTTTTCTTTAACCTTAAAAGCCAAAGTCAAAGGCCAAATTTCATTATAAGCTACAGTAATTTTTATACCTCTATTTTGTAATGCTAATGCTTGTTCTTTAAAAAAACTTCCATGCACAGGGTTTCTTTTATTATGATACCATGATGGTATAAACATAACATGCATAACTACTCCCCCTTTAAAATAGAATTTAATTTTTTAGATATATTTTCCCACTCATATTCTGTAATTGGATTAGACTTTTTACCTTCTAATATTTTATTGGATAACTCTATAAGCCCATCAAATATTTCCTCTAATCTGTTTAATGAAACTTCACACTTTTCTAAACCACTTACCACATCTATTATAGGATCATTTTCGTCTCCTAAAACTACCAATATATATCCATCACATCCAAAATAATCATATATCTTAGCAGGTATTTGTTTTGATTTTTTATTTCCAAATAGAAGTAAAACATCTGCATTTACCATATAACCTAAGGCTTCTCTATAAGGAATCCTATTTGAAACTGTAACATTACTTATTTGACATAGCTCATTTTTAATTTTCTCATCGTCTATATTTCCAAAGAAAAGTATATTTAACTTTTCATAAAGTTCTATATTTTCTATACTTAATCTTCTCATCGCTTCCATAAAGGGCTTTATATCCCTAAGCTTTGAAAAAATTTCTCCAGTATAAATAATATTTATTTTTTTATTATCAATCAGTAAAGGTCTTTCATTTATTTTTATATCATTATAAACTTTCTCATCATATCCCCTAGTTATTATATAAGTATCTTCCTTTTTAATACTATATGTGTCCATATAATCATCTCTATTAGCATTAGTTACAAAAATAAACTTATCTGCTAAAGCAACAATATTTTTCTCATATCCTTCTTCAAAGTTTCTTCTTATTGAGCTAGATCCTTCTCTAGTAGAATCCTTAAGCCAAGGATCGCTCCAATAAGTTATCCATTTTAAATTAGGATATTTTTTCTTAATCTTGTATGCACAAATGTGACTTGATGGTGGTTCATGCATAGAAAACATAACATCAAAGTTTTCTTTCTCCATTAATTTTATTCCGTATTCACTTGCTTTAAATGCCCAATACAAATACATATCTGGAACTGCAAATATTTTTTTCACTCTTCTTAAAGCACTTTTAATTTTAACTTTGCTCACATTTTTCTTAATGGTACTTCCTTCTTGAGCTTTTTTAGGCATAATTAGCTCAAATATCTTGCCTCCTGATATTATATGTAAGTTAATTCTTTTATCTAGCATTTTAAAAATATATTCATCATAATAAACTGAATTTACAGGAAAGTTTACAGTTAATAAGTGAATCTCGTTTTCTTCAATTTTTGCTAAATTATTTAAATATTGAAGAGTTTCTATAGATGCTGAATTATTTATTAATGGCGAATAACATGCAATAAATAATATTTTCATTTTATTAAACTAAACCTCCCTTCTAACTTTTCCTTTTATCATGCTTAAAGCTTCATTAAGTTCTTCTATTTGTAGTAACTTACATATTACTACAAAGAAAACTGCTCCAACTATTCCATCTAATAAAATAATTGCAAAAGAATTCTCCAATTTAAATAAATTATTCATAAAATACAATGCTACTAGCATTAAAGTTGAGCTTAACGTTACTTTAATTATTTTTATAATCATATCTTTTACATCAAATTTTCCAATTATTTTCTTAGTTGAATTTAATAAGAGTATTGCTATTAATCCAGATGAAATAGATGTTGCTATAGCTATACCTAAAACGCCTATATATTTTGATAGTATTATGCTTAAAATAATATTTATTACAACACCAATAACTCCATTTATCGTTGTTACCTTTGTCTTTTTCATAGAAAATAAAGAGGAATTCAATATATCTCTTATTCCTGCAAAGGGTAGTTGTATTGAATATCCTAAAAGAGCCATAGATGTTATAATAACAGCTCCTGAATCAAATTTTCCTCTTGCATAAAAGGCTACAACTATTTCTTTTCTTAGAAATAACATACCAAAAGTAATAGGAATTAAAAATAAACATATAATTACGATAGACTTAGTTAAATATTTAATAAATCCCTCTTTGTCTCCAGAGTTCAACCTATTTGCCATTAACGGATAAACCACTGATACTATTGAAGTTGTTATAGCAGTATTAGCAAATTGGACTATTCTTTGTGAATATTCTAAAGATGCCATACTTCCTGTACTTAATCCAGAAGCTAAACTTTTATCCACTAGCATATTTATTGAATTTGCTCCCGCTCCAATTATAACCGGAATTATTAAAATCATCATAGTCTTTAGTTTTTCATCTTTTAAATCTATATATAATTTAAATTTATATCCTTGCTTATATAGAGAAGGAATTTGAACTAATACTCTTAGTAGATTTCCTAAAACATTAGCTATTGTAAGACCAATAATACTTACTTCACCAAAAAAAGCTAAATATACAATTATAGGAAGATTAAAAAATAGCCCTAACAATGATGGCACTATAAAATCTTCACATACTTGTAATATTGAAGCGAAGCATGCATTAACACATAGTAATACTATATTTATTAAAGTTATTCTCGTTAAAAATATGGTTAAATCCATTTGTTCTTTTGTAAATTTAGGAACAAATACATTAACTATATCCTTTGTAAATATTAATCCCAATAATACTATAAATAATGATGCTATACCTAAAATAGTAACAACATTATTTGAAAATTTAAACATTTCATCCTTATTCTTATTATGTCTTATTTCACTTAGCATCGGTATAAATGTAGTTGATATTGCAAGACCAACTATCATAAAAACTGATTCAGGTATTGCAACTGATGCAACGTATATATCGTATGGTCCTCCAACTCCAAAATGATATGCCGCAAGCATATCTCTACCAAATCCTATTATTCTACTTAATATAGTCATAGTCATAACTATAAAAGTTGCTTTAAATATCTTATTTTTGCTCATACATCACCTTTTTATTTTTAAATACTAATAATAAAAATTTAGGAATACTTCCAAGCCTCTTTATTCTCCAAGGCTCTTTTGCAACTCTATAAAGCCATTCTAATCCAAGTTTTATCATCCATTTAGGAGCTCTATTAACTTTTTCTGCAATTACATCAAAGCTTCCTCCAACCCCCATAAATATTTTGCATGGTAACTCATCCATATATTTAACTATAAATTTCTCTTGCCTTGGACATCCCATTGCAACAAAAATAGCATATGGCTTTTTTTCTTTTATTTCGTTTAATATCTCATCAGAATTATTAATATCAAAAAATCCATTTCTATATCCTACTATATTTATATTTGGATATTTAACCATTAAATTTGCAACACAAGCTTTAATATTTTCATCAGATGTTCCTAAAAGATATATTCCTTTATCTTCTCTTTCACATCTTTTTATTATTTCCTTCATTAAATCTATTCCTGCAATTTTTTCTTTAACAGGAGTTTTTAAACGCTTGGCTGCAATTTGCAATCCAACACCATCAGGTATTATAAATGATTTATTAGATTTAAAATTATTTAATAATTCCTCATTGTATAATCCTGTGTATAACACCTCGGGATTTCCTGATATAATATGCACCTTATTAAATTTATCTATATATTTTAAAGCATCTATTAAGGTGTTTTTATAAACTTTATATCCCAAGACATCAATAAAATTATTATCTTTCATTTCTTCTCCTCAATAATATATTTATTAAAATTATTTATAAATATAATACCATATTTATCTACTTTACTAAAGAAATAAATTGTATATATAAATTTGGGAGTTTAATATTTAAACTCCCAATTCAACTTTATTTATTTAACATTTTCTCTAAATCTTTTACTACTTCATCTTCTGGATTTAACTTTTTAGCTATATTTAAATGTAACTTAGCTTCCTCTAAATTATTTAAATTAACATAGCACATAACTATATTAGTACATACTTCTACTTCTTTAGTAACCTCAAATGCCTTTTTAAAATATCTTATTGCGCTTTGGAAATCATTAATACATGCATAATTTATTCCAAGTTCAACTACCACTTCATATATGCCACTTTCTTTTTGTAAGCTTTCATTTAAATAATATATAGCTTTTTCATAATTTTCTATTTTTCTATATGCAACTCCTAAATAGTAATAAATTAATGGATTTTTCTCAAACTTTTCTACCAATTTTAAAAGAAGTTCTATTGTTTTGCTAGGATTATCATTTAAATGCTCTATAGCAATTTCATAATTGGAAACGTTAGTAATATCATCAATAACTATCTTTATATTTTCTGTTACTTCTCCACCCTTATTTAAATACTCGTTTATTGAAACCTTTGCTCCTTTGAAATCTCCATCATCTTTTAATATTAAAGCCTTATAAAGATAAGCCTCTGGAACTTTCAACAAATTAGTCTCACAATATTCAATATCCTGTAATAACATTTCTTTAAAAGTACTATCCTTTTCTCTTATATTTTCCCCAACTAATAATAGTTTCTTCATAATATCAATATCTTTTGAATATCTGTAAAAACCTTTTAATAATAAGTAAGCATCTATCATTAAATCATCTTTTATTTTTTTGGAAACTATACTTTTTATACAATTCTCTGTATCTTTTATATAAGTTAATATTGTTTCATAATCTTCATTAAACTTCAGATTTTCATCTGCTCCTAAGGCAAAAAACATTCCTTCTATAAAGTAATATATAGGTAAATTTTTTATTTTAATTTCATTATTTACATTTGATGTTATGTAATCTGGGGATATAGGTAAATATAAATCTTTATTTTTAAAAGTTACATAACTAGGAATATTTATACTTTCTTTAAATCCTTCTTTATTCATTTCTAAAAATAGTAATTTACCTAACTTTTCTTTAAATGCTGCATTATAATCCAATACAGATCCCTCCTTAAAAATAACTTTATTATAAATGATAATCTCCCATTATAATCAATATACTTATTTTTTATTTTTATATATTGAAAAATATATAAATGTAAGAAATAAATTTATAAAATTTTATAATTATTTGCATGACAAAAAAACCTTAAATAGCTTTTTAATAATTTAAAGGTTTATAGCTTTTAAAGTTTATTAATTAAAACTATACGCCTTTAAAATTGACTTTTTAGATATATTTGCTAATACTCTCATTTTCCTCTGCATTGTTATTAAAATAACTCACACATACCCATTTATCTCTTGTAATAATACTTTCAATATTACTTATTCTATATTCCCAACTCTAAATATCATTGCAAGTCTACATGATAATTCTAATTATATTTTTCTTTTCATAATTTTACAAGACAATTTTCTATAAAAACAAGTAATTATATCTTTTTAAAGCCCCTTCTCTTACGTCGCTCTTACCATCATATTCTTTAACCAATTTATCTATATAAATTTTAGAACAATTTAATAATTCAATTAGCTTCTTCATTTAATAGATGCTGAACATATGTTTTAGCAAAAACTCCACATCTTGCTACTATAGAATAAATTACACTATACTCTTTCGCCAATTCATTCGATCCAATTGTATCAACCTTTAAAAGAGATGCCATTTGACCAGTAAAGTCCCCAAAGCTGAGCTGGTGGCTTGATTAAGTCTTATAAAGGCATACATTCGCTTTGATAATTTCCACACCATTTCTTTTGCATATTTCCCTTAACATCTTACCTGTTTCAACTTTGTACTTTCCATATATTATCTGTCTTCTATACTTTGACGCAAATACTATATGATATCGGCATCTCCATTTTGTCTACTGGTATAGCCAGTGGTTATCAAAACAAAAAAGTCATATTTTGAGTACATTCTCAAAATATGACCTTTATATTATTTGTTAAAAAGTAACATTAGCACTAGGGTATAATGTTGTTCCTCCAATTGTAACTTTTATTTCATTTGTTAAAGGAACATTTTGTTCATTAATTATATTTCTCCAGCCTTCCCATGCTAGTCCAGTTAATTCCCAAGCTAATATCTTTATATTTTTAGCATTAGCTGGCAATGGTATTACTGTATTAAAATGAGCAGTTTTATTTTTATCGTTTCCTTCCCATTCTTTATGTGTTAATATCTCTTTTCCATTTTCATCATAAGAAACTTCATCCCATGATACTTCAAATTGTGCAACATACGCTCCATAATGATCTAAAATAATTTTACCTTTTGAATATTCTGTAGAAGTAGTTTCTACATAATCTGTTTTATTATGAACAGCTGCAACTGAATTATCTCTTAAGAAAACACTTGTATAAGAAATCGGATATCCCGGATTTCTAGTACTAAACACTGCATTATTTTTAATTACATTTCTTACTTCATCAAAATCCTTAGTAATAATCTTATTATGCTCACTTGAGTCACCACCTAAAACTACAGCTGTAAAAGAACTATCATCATATATATCTTTATATTGATTGTTAGTATTAATACTACCATCTTTTAGTAATGCCTTAAAAGCCGCTTGTACATCTTTACTCTTTGAATTTGTTTCTAACTTTACATAAATAGTTCTACCGTAGGCTACATTTGATACCATAACTGGTGGTGCTTGATTACTTACACCTTTTCGTGTTAATTCATTAAATGTAACGCTCTCATCAAAAAGATCTGAAGGATTATTTGGTAATTCTGCACTTACAGTATAAAATATTTGCTTATATGCTGCTACCATAACCTTCTTTTCACCATTACTAACTGCATCGAAATCGATTCCAAGAGAATTGTTAAGTACATTGGCGTTTACATTAAGAGCACTAGCTATTTGAGATTTACTATAGACCATAGACTCTGAATACTGTGTTCTAGCTGGTAATGTATGTGAATTTGAATACTTATTGTTCCATAAAGAAACTAAATCATCAATAGCTCCAGATACATTTCCATAAGTTGGATTGTTAACAGTGGTTATTTTCTCTTTTCCCATACCTGGTAAATCTATACTTATGTTTAATGGTTTTCTTTTAGCAGTTAATAAATTAGGTTTATTATCTACAAAATCACCATTAACAAGTTGTAATGCACCTGGGTATGTTCTATCTGTTACTGAGTCAATAATTGAAATGTCTACAGGAGATGTTGTTATTGATTTTTTATTTCTCTCTACAACTATAAATTTATCATTTGAAAATAGGCCTTCTTTTGGAACAAAGCTTTCTACCCTATCTCCATTAGAGGCTAAAACTTCATATTTGTTGTAGTCTAAATTTGATATCCCTAAATCGATATCACTAGCATTATCATTCTTAGCTACTAGATTTGTGTCTATCGCTTTTACAGGATAAGATACAATACTTAAACTAAAAATTGCGCAAAGTAGTAACATTTTTTTATTAATTTGTTTTAAGAATTCCATCTTTCATTTCCCCCTTAAAATATTAAAAATTCATCTCCTTTGTCTTAATTTTAACAATTTTCTTTATTAAAATAAATAGTTTTTTAGAAATTTTTACATTTGCTAACAATAATACTGTTCATTTACCATTTTTGAATTTTTTATGAATTTTTTTATATATCTTCATAATTTTTTCTGCATTATTTACCATTATTTTACTGTTATTTTGTTTATATTATTTATTTAATACAATTTCAAATTAAATTTTTTAAATTTGAAATGATATTTATTAATATAATTTATATTAACTAGAAAAAATGAGTATAATAGTTAAAAATTTATTCTCCAATAGTATGTAATAAATTATCTTTATTAAATAAAAAATTAACAATTATTGAGAAATTCAATAAAATTAATCATCTATTTTTAAAAAGTATGTACTATCCCATTATTTCATCTTTTAACAGATATAATAACTATTAAAACACATAAAGACCTAGAAGCGAAATAACACCTCTAAGTCTTTGATATTATTTTATATAATCCCATTAATATTTTTTATTAGTACCATCCTAAATAAAAACTATATTGCTATTATATTAAACTTTAAGCATCTATCTTCATTGGCCTTTAATAAATATTCTTCATGAGGTGTTGCCCCCCAACTATCATCTCCACCTACCCCTGTTTGTTTTGATGATACTTTTATAACAGTATTGTAGACTTTCGGCAATTCATAGTGATGATTTGCATTATCTAGTTCATGAGGTGTAAATGGCAATGCACTAAAATCTAATGAATCTCCAAATATCTTTACTCCATGGCCTTTGTTATCAGTAATTTTAGCCCACCTAACCCCTGTTCTATTACCGCACTCTTGTGGTACAACATACTTTGACACATTATCACTAACCTTTATTTTATAAACATCGAGTCTTGCTCCTTTATTTCTATCTTGATAATTCTCATCTGCTCCATACCCATAATATTCTAAGTTGTCATATAAACATGGAATCTTAAATATCATTCCAAAGTCAAGCATATTAGGTAAATTTTCAGTTCCCTTATATTCTAATTCAACCTCTATTTTTCCATCACCATAAACAACATAAGTAAGCTTACAGTTAGTGGTTGGTATTGTCGGTAACTCATAAGTATATGATATACTTGCATTATAATCACTAATTTTTGTTTCTATATCTATTATATTTTGATATAAACTAGCACCTTTCCACATAGATGATTTAAATCCCATCTTACTACCGTTATCATTATCTGTTATAGCTCTCCAAAAATTCGGTTTAGGAATTGAACTTATAAGCTCTACATCTCTATGTTTATAAGAAATCAACCCACCATATGCCTTTGAGAACATTATCTGGAAGTATTCTCCCTTTACTCCAAAATTAAATTCACAATTACTTACTACTATTTTTTCTAATTTATTCTCTTCTTCTTGTTCAACATTATAAACACATTGACCATAAGCCACTTCATGCCCTTTATTTGCCCATAATGTATCTTCTTTTAAAACTATAGATACATTAACAATATATTCACCTTTCTCCTTAGCTTTGCTTATAGGTAATTGAATTTTCTTTTCTTCTTGTGGTGATAATTCTACTTCTAAATAGCCTTCTTCTTTTACTTCACCATTTTTTAATAATGAATACTTTAATTTATACTTGCTCATATCAATAAATAAATTATTATTTTTTATAACAGCAGATGTTTCCTCTACATTTACCATGAAGCTTTGGTAATTATATTTAACCTCTTGCATTTTAGGTGAGACCTTTCTATCTGCATATACTATTCCATTGGTGCAAAAATTATAATCTGTTGGTCTATCTCCAAAATCTCCACCAAAAGCAATATATTCTTTTCCATATATATCTTTTGTTAATATTCCTTGATCTATATAATCCCAAATAAATCCACCTTGATACATTAGATATTTTCCTGAAAGATCTGTGTATTTGTGCATACCGCCATTTGAATTTCCCATGGAATGTGTATATTCACATAATATAAAAGGCTTTTTAGGATTATCATTTAAATACTTTTCTATATCCCAAACCTTAGCATACATCCTGCTTTCCATATCACTTGTATCATTAAATCTTCTATCTTGAAATACTCCCTCATAATGAACTAACCTTGAATCATCTCTTTCTTTAAAAAGCTGAGACATTTTATATATATTTTCTCCACCAAAGGACTCATTACCACAGGACCAAATTAATATTGATGGATGATTCTTATCCCTTTCAAGCATTGCACTAGCTCTAGAAAGAACAGCTTCTAGCCATTGACTTTTCCCATCTGGAATAACATTTACATAATCTATTCTACCAATGTTTTGCCAAGTTCCATGAGTTTCTAAATTTGCTTCATCAATTAAATATAAACCATACTCATCACACAATTCATAGAAATAACTGTTATTTGGATAATGTGATGTTCTTACTGCATTAATATTATTTTGCTTAATAGTTTTAACATCATAAAGCATTTCTTCTTTAGATATATTTCTTCCATTATACATACTAAATTCATGTCTATTTACACCTTTAAAAACTATTCTTCTTCCATTAATATGCATAATATTATTTATCATTTTAAACTCTCTAAACCCAACTTTTTCAGTTACAACTTCTACTATTTCATTATTATCATCAAGAATTTCAATTATTAAATTATATAAATTAGGCTTTTCAGCACTCCATAATTTTATATTGTTTACTTCAAATTTTATTTCTAAATTGCAGTCTTCTTTAGATTTATCTATATTCTTACCTATATTTATAATATTTTCAGAATTTATTAAAGAAGTTGCATCTTTAGAATCTATTAAAGATAATCTTAATGACCCTTTTAATCCGCCTAAAATATCTAATTGTATATTAAGATCACTATCCTTATAATTATTTTTTAGACTTGTCTTTATGAACATATCTCTTATATGAGTTTTAGGTATTGTATAAAGATATACATCTCTAAAAATTCCTGAAAACCTCCAAAAATCTTGATCTTCTAGCCAACTACCTGTACTAAATTTTACTACCATTACAGCAAGTCTATTTTTACCTTCTTTTATATATGGTGTTAAATCAAATTCAGCTGGAGTAAAACTATCTTCACTATATCCAACAAACTCTCCATTAAGCCATATATAAAAAGCTGACTCTACCCCTTGAAAGGATATATAAATAGGTTTATCTTTCCATTCATTATTAATATAAAAATCCTTTGCATATCTACCAACAGGATTAAAGTCCTTTGGTATTTGTGGAGGTATAAGATTCTCATGTCCATCCCAAGGATACATTGTATTTACATAATGAGGTTTACCATACCCTTGTAATTGAATATGCCCTGGAACCTCTATAGTATCCCAGTTATCAACCCTAAAATCTTCTTTATAGAAGTCCTTTTGCATATTATATAGATTGTTCGCATAATTAAACTTCCAGCTTCCATTTAATGAAGATTTCATATATGTTTTATTAGAAGTAGCTTCCTCCATATTTTTAAAATATTTGTGATCAGAATGATATTTCATTCTATTCACTTGAAAAATTTCTGGATCCTCTAACCATTCCAAATCAAAGTTATTCATAATATCCCCCTTTATCTCAACTTGCAATTTTCTATACTTTCATAAGTCTTTTATTAAATTCTAATAAATTTATCCCATTAAAAGAATGATTTTTATTAGTATTTTTTGATATATATTAACTTTTACTAATGTTGTAATCTTCTCCAATCTGTATATTAATTTATTATTAATATTTCTATTAAGAAAAGAGACCTTCTTACAAAGTAAATATAAGAAGATCCCTTTTATTATTTGCCCTAATTACTAAAAACTTTAAACTTTTTACTCACTTATTTTCTTTCTATCTTTTCTCTTAACAAAGAATAATAAGCCTACTCCAACTATAGCTAAAGCTAAAATAACTAAATTGCTACTATTAACTCCACCAGTATTAGGAAGTGATCCACTTGGTTTTCCTCCATTTGATGGCTTTCCTCCATTTGTTGGTTTTCCTCCTTGCTCTTTGTCGTCGTCTGATGGTTTGTTTCCTTCACCAGGCTTATTGTTTCCACCCTTTTCTTCTAAATTAGCTAAAGCTAATTCTAAAGACTTAGTTGCAGAATCAATTTCTTTTTCAGTAGCTTCTTCATTAGCAAATATAGTTCTTGCATTTGCTAAAGCCTTATCTAAAGATTTTAAACTCTTATTAGTATATTTATTTCTATCAATATTTTCTACTTTATTGATTAGATCTTCTAACATATCTTTATTTGGTTTTAATCTTAACGCTAGGAATGCTCTCATTAAGTTATCATAAGTTTCATTTACTTCTTCCACCATAGCATTTTCGTCAGCCATAACTTTGTTTGCAGCTTCTAAAGCTGTTTGTAACTTAACCCAAGTAGAAGAGATAAATTCATTTTCTGATAATGTAGCTATTTTATCCATTAAAGCTTGTAACGCTGCTTTATCACCTTTTTTGAATGATAACATCTGCATAGCCTTACTTAATCTATCAAAGGAATTATCTACTTTAGTTTGAGTAACTTTTTCATTACCTAATATTCCCTTAGCTTCTTCTAAAGCAGCCTTGAATTCTTCCACTACAGCTGAGACAACATCCTTAAGTTCTTCTTCAGTTACTTCTTCAGCAACTTCTACAGCTATTTCTAAATGCTTTTTGTAAACTGGCTTTTCTATAATGCTATTATTAAATATATCGATACTCTTATTTAATTCAACTATAGCCTCATTTAATTGCTTATCTTTTGCTCCTTCACCTTCTAAAACAGCTTGTGCTAATTTTATAGCCTCCTCTAAAGCATCCTTTGCAGATTGTGGATATTGACCATTTTCATTACCTATTTCAGCATTTTCCAATGTATCAGAAGCTTCCTTTATAGCATTGCTTAAATCAACTTTGATGTCTTTACCTACATTCAACTCCCCAATTGTTGCAAATCCATTCTTACCTTCCAAAGCAATAAGCTTAACATATTTTGCTTCAGTAGTTTCAAACCTTGCAACCTTTAGCCCTTTATTAGCAACCCAGTCTCCTTCTGCAACCTTAGTATAATTTTCACCATCCATACTTGTATAAATTTCATACTTTGTAATAACTCCATTATCTTGACCTTGTCTTGGTACAACCGTTACTTTATTAATATTATAAGTATCCCCTAAATCAAGAGTAATTGAATGCGGTAATACTGCTGGCTTACCTGACCACTTGCTGTGCCAGAAAGTCTCATTATCTCCATCGATAGCATTACTTACTGGTGCCCATTCTCCGCTAGTTTCTTCACTTGAAGCAGTAACTTTCATGCCTGATTGAGGTATTAAACTTATATCATCTGATTGATCAATAGATGCTTCTGGATCTATATCACCTTTTGGTATTTCAATATATTCACCTACTCCAAGATCTTCTACTACAAGATCATCAATTACTAAATCTGACTGTCCACCTAATACAATTGTTCCAATCCATAAGTTACCTGATTCTGGTGCTGTAAACTCAACAATATAATCCTTAGGTGTATCAGCAAGGTCAAAGCTTTGCATTGAAAGTTGATTTTTACCATCACCAATTACAAAAGCATAGTCTCCTTTTATTGCATTTTCATACTTGAATGAAACTTTATAATTTCTTCCTGGGGTAAATCTTAATGTTTGTGGTATTGTTTGATATAATAATCCACCTGACTCTTTGTGTGCCTTTAAGGAATAATGTCCATTTATGACATCATCAATTTCTTTTCCATTCCATCCCTTTTGAGTATAAGGTGCATGTAACTCTGATAAATGTGTTCTTGGATCATTTGTTCCACCAGCTGGACCTTTTACAAATGGATATAATCCATGTTGAACATTCTCAAAATCTTGAGTGAAATACACATTATTAGGATTTGCAGATCTTTCTGTCTTAGTAACCCTAACATCATCAAATACAACAGTCCCTGATCCATCATTTACTTCTAAATAAAGTGTAGCATTATCTTTCCCTTCCGGAACATCAAAAACTACTGACATTCTTTGCATATAACTTCCATGCTTCGAATCTGCAGCAATGTAATTTTTAGCAAATGATATGTCTGCATAATTGGAAACATCAGCATTACCATAATCTTTAACACCTATAGTTGCTTTACGATCTCCAATTACTTCTACAGCTACAGAAGCTTCATAAGTTCCTGGTTCTAATCCTGTAAGCTTTTGACTTACTACTGAAGTATTCTCACCAGAAGTTTTTAACTCATAATTTCCTCTATCATTTCTTACTATAGATAAATCCTTACCTTCTGCATTCCAACCATCTAATGTTGAACTTTCAAATCCAGGATTCTTAACTATTCCACCTTGTCCCCAATCATTAATTACCTTTGGTGCTACTTCACCTTTATCAATAACATATGGTACATTGGCCTCTGCATTAATAGTAATTTGATTGTTATTAACAATTATATTTCCAGCTTCTACACGTCCTGTATCTGTTAATTTATATAATTTAACAGTGCTTAACCCCGCCCAACTATTTGGTAATGTCCAAGTAGTGCTTCCACCTTCACTATTCCAATGATATAACTTAGTTTCTTCCTTAGGATTCCAAGGTAATAAGTAGCTATTACCATCTAAAATTGTAATACCATCTTTAGACATAACTCTTGTACCAGTTTTATTTGATACAGTTATGTTGTTTTCAAAATTAATAGTATCCTCTGTCCATTTTATTATTGGGAAGTGTTGCATGTATTTTGTTGGTAGATTAGTATCGAAAGTCATTTCAATAGTATTATCAAAGTTTGTTCTTCCTACCCAACCTTCATAATCATCCATCTCAGTTCCACCTAAAAGTGGATGTCTTACAATCCAAGCATCTTTTTGATGATTTCTAATAAATCTTGCAATATTACTACTATAACCTTTCATATCTTGGCCACCATACTTATAATCTACTGACCAATGATACCATGTAGAATCATTTTCTAATACATAAGGGAATTCTGTAGTTAGATTCCAACCTAATGAATTTACTTCTTTAGCAAATCTTCTTGCATCAAAGCCTTGTTCAAAAAATGCATCAGCATAAATAAAATCTAAATTCGGTACTGCCTCCTTTAGTACATCTAATCTCTCTAATCTATTATTTTCTGATGCTTCTTTTCTCATTTTTTCTTTATTAAAGTCATAAGAAGCATCTAACCAGTCCCATCCTAGTTTCTTAATATCTATAACATCCTCTGAGAAATTCTTTGCTTCTGGATTTGCTCCTGTAGCTGATATATGAACACCAAAATATCCACCATATTTATGACCTTCATTAACTAAGGTATTTAAATCCTCAACGCCACCTTGTCTCTCTCCAATGTGGTTACCATAATCTAGGTGAGCTTGGTCATGTCCTTCTGCTTGATATCCTTTAAGTTCTACCCACTGTCCTAGCCCATCTGTAGCCAGATACATTTTCTTAGTTTCATCAAGAGTCTTTAAAAATGGATTTGTAGCTTGGCTTGCAAAGTTAAATGGAATACGCATAACAACTAAGTCCGGAACATCTTCTGAACGGAATGGAACATTCATGATTTCACGGAATGCTACAGCTCCATCTTGCCAATCAACAATACTATCTTCATTAGAATCTTCCGTTATTATAACTTTAGTTACTGGCATTTCTTTCATTATATTGTCTTCAGCTAATGTAGTTGGCATATTTTCAGCTCTATAAACCCATGAACTACTCCAAAGTGATGTTTGAGTATAATTCCCAGTATTTGTTGTTTGCTTTCTTATTCTATCATTATCATTATCTGAACTATAATCTGAATAAGCATTTGTCCAAATAGCTCCTGAAAGTTCATTTGTGTTTAATATACCATATAAATAATTCGTAGGAGTCTTAGATACAGTACTTTTATCTGTAACAGTTTCAAAAACGTCACCTGTACCATTTACTTTATTATTCATACGAGAACCAGCAAACTTTGCTCCTGATTGCGTACTACGTACTGATAATAAATTTTGATTAGCAAATTCTATACTCTTTACTTTATCAGCTCCATTTTCTTTAACTTCTGTAATATTCATAGTTAATATATTTTTCTCAACTGTAAATTTTGTTTTTATAACAACATTAATTTCATCAATAGTAATTGTATATTCTCCTTGATTTGTATATTCTACTTTAGGAGTATACTCTTTTCCATTAATAAGCACTTTATCTGAAGAGTACTCTGTTCCATACATTATTTTACCGTCTTTTTCATATTTCATTACATTAGGGAAATTCTTATCTATTGTTACCTTCATATCTCCTGATGAAATAACATCAGTGTTAGTTATTGGTCTTCCATTAGTAACATCTCCCCCTGGATTACTTACTACATCTGAATATTTAATATTATCTATAAGCATTGTTTTACTATTGTACCATGATCTAAACCCTATTTTCCCAGCCTCAGTTGGAAATTGTTTTAAAGAATCTACTGAGAATGTATCAATATTAAATATTTCTTTACCATCAAGGAACATTGTAATTTTTGTTCCTATATATTTCACCTTCATTGTATATTGTTTATCTACTTCTAATTTTGGACCAGGTATACCATCCTTCCAACCAGTTGGACACTCAATTAGCCACGTTCCATCTGTATTGTTATATCCAGCAAATGCCCATGAATCTGGTGATGTATATCTAAATATTGCACCTACTCTACTAGCATCTCCTTGCAGTGTAAATTGGAATTCATATTCTCCATTTGCTTTAGCTGGTGAATTTTCATCTACTATAATATTATTTCCACTGTTCTTAAAAACTAAGTTTCCACCTACCACAGATAATGGTTCTTTTGGCGTACCTTTAACAGCTTTCCATCCACCTACATTTCCATCATCAAAATTCTGAGTATAAGTATTAAGTTCTTCTGCAAACACTGATAATGTTGATATTGGCATAATTTGAGTAACTATAAATGCTACTACTAATCCAAGTATCCTTGCCCTTTTAAACATTTCTTTCAAATTTCTTCTCACAAAAACACGTCTATATAATATTATCAATTTATTGATAATATCTAATTCTGTTCATAAAGGCTCGCTAACCCTTTACAGTTCTCTTATGAACTTCTCATGCTTTCACATGAGACCAGACTATATCACCTACCTAAATATAATTAACAAATTATATTTAGGTAGCCACCCACTTCCACTACCAATTGCTTGTAATGTACGGTATATATACCTAGTCGTTGAACCTTATCCTATTCAGATCTTGGCTGCTGATTACCCATTATTAAAAACACTTAGGATTTAACCATATGACATCTAACTAATTTTTTTTACTTTCGTAACCTTCACACTCATCCTTATTTCATAATCATGTTGTGGTTTAGTTAGCTTTAGGGACTTCCAGCAATTAAGGTGGTTTGCTATGCAAATTTCTTTACATAGGGGGCATTTAGTTAAAATTTCATTACCCCTTTAATTTATCCTAATATACAAAAAGAGTATTTAATAATTAATTCACCTCCTATCGATACTCTTTTTAATTTTTAGCAAATCCAACATACTCCAAAATTATTTTAATTAAGTTTTTAACACATATTAACTTTATATAATATCCCATAATTTGAATTAATTAACATTGATATTTTAAAATAATGCTGAATCATCTTTAAATCTAAGAGGATTCAGCTTAAAATAATTTTTCTTTAATTACTCCTTTACCGCTCCAGCTGCAACACCGCTAAAAATATATTTTTGGAATATAAAATATATTACTACTGTTGGAATCATAACAACTATTGTTGCCGCACTTAACTTAGGCATAGAAGATGTCTGAGGATTCTGTACATAATTAAACAGTAAAGTACTTAATGTACGGTGCTCTCCCCCTGGCATATATAGGAAAGGAATATACATGTCATTTAAAACATCAACAGCCTTAAGTATGCCAAGTGTTGCTGTTGCTGGAATAACCATAGGGAATATTATTTTCCAATATATAGTAAAATATGATGCCCCATCAATCATAGCACTTTCGTCTATAGAAAGAGGTATCTGCTCTAAAAATTGATTATAAATGTATATTTGCATTAAATCAGCGCCTATATATATAAATATTGGTGCAAGTAGCGTATTATAAAGTTTTAAATCTGTCATTATTCCAAATCTAGATATTTCAGTAACAGTACCTGGTATTATTAAACCTATCAAAAACATAGCATAATATACTTTTTTCAATTTAAAATCAAACCTAGTTAAACAATATGCCACCATAGTACTTAAAAGAGAGTTTATTATTACAGTAACTATTACTAATATAGTTGAATTTTTCAATGCAACAAAAACTTGACCATTTTTAAAAACATCCTTGTAATTATCAAGCATTAAACTTGTAGGAGGTTTAATAGCTGATTCTGACCCTATTTGAGATAGAGTTTTAAATGATGCAAAGAATGTAACTAGCATTGGCATAATTACTATTACTGCAATAAAAATAAATATCATAAATTTTAATACATCACCACTTTGAATTGACTTCTTCTTTTTTATTTTTTTAGTCTTTTTTTCAATTGAAGTGTTAGTACTATTTTTTTTCTCCAAATTAGCTTCCATTGATATCACCCCTTCAATTTAAGTAGTTTCTTCTGAACAACTGAAATCACTATAATAATCATCATTAAAATTACAGCCATAGCTGATGCCTTTCCAAAACTTGAATATTGAAAAGCTGTTTTAATAGTCTCTATTGTGAATGTACTACTAGCATTTCCAGGTCCTCCACTAGTCATAACATATGGAATATCAAATATCATCAAAGCTCCTCTTACATTTAAGAATAATATTATTTCAACAACGCCTTTAATATTTGGTAATACTATATGATAAAACTGTTTAAAGCTACTTGCTCCATCAATAAGAGAAGCTTCTACCATATCAGTTGGTAATGACTGAAATGCTGCTAAAAATAATATTATATGAATCCCTGAAAATTTCCATAATGAAACTATAGCAAGGGACATATTAACTATTTTAGGATCACTTAGCCATGAAACCTCATTCATATGTAAAAATTGTAGAAAACTATTTAACACTCCATTCTCTGAACTATATAAGAATGAGAACATACATGCAACAGCAACACCATTAATTACATATGGTAAAAATACAATGGTTTTAAAAGCTTTACAACCTCTAACTCTATTATCTAATAAGAATGCAATAAAAAGTTCTACTGGTATGAATAATAAGTGGAAAATGAAATAAACCCCATTATTTTTTAACGAAGACCAGATTTCTGGAGAATCAAAAAATATTTTTCTAAAATTATCTAATCCAACAAAATTTTTTGTATCGCTTAATCCATTCCAATTTGTAAAACTCAATCCCATTAATTTTACTAATGGAAATAACATAAATA
Source organism: Clostridium sp. CTA-7 (assembly GCF_054768095.1). NCBI lineage: Bacteria > Bacillati > Bacillota > Clostridia > Eubacteriales > Clostridiaceae > Clostridium > Clostridium sp. CTA-7. The sequence goes on from NZ_BAAAAV010000003.1 coordinate 310,028, forward strand.
CTATCATTAATATTGTAGGTATAACTAAAAAACTAAATAATAACTTATTCTTTTGTGCATCTTTTCTATTAATTGCTAGCACAATACCCCTCCAATCTTATTTGTAAAAAAAGAATAAAGTATCCAAAGGTACCTTATTCTTCTTAAATTTAACTACTAGTTAGCAGCTTTTGCTTTCTTCCATTGGGCATTTAAGTCATCTACCATTGAATCAAATGATGTACCTGCAGCCATTTTTTGTCCTATAGCTTTAACATCGAATTTCATTGCATTCATAACATTGTTATAGGCATCATCATAGAAAACTGTTACTGGCTTTACATCTATTCCTTTAAAAGCTTGTTCAAAGAATTCATTTTTGTACTCTAAGCCTTTAACTGTAGGTTTTACCCCTTGTGAAGCCATTAAATCAACATAGTAATCACTTGCGAAGAACCACTCAAGGAATTCTTTTCCTGCTTCTTGATTCTTAGAAGTCTTAGGAATTCCCCACATAAATTCAGTTGATGCAGTTGTATAGAATGGATCAGAAGTAGTATTTCTTGTTGGTAATAGGAATACTCCTATGTTTTCATCCTTCCCGCCAGCTTGGTTGTATTGATCTTTATACCAAGAACCAGATGCTATCATTGCTCCTTCTCCAGCTGCAAACATTGCTCCTGCTTGATCCCATCCATATCCCAATGCATCATTTCCACATACTTTAGCATCATATAATTTTTGTATTTTATTATATGATGTGTTAAATGGTGTTCCTTTTGAAAATGGTGCATCTTCTGTAGCCATTTTGTTGTAAATTTGGCCATCACCAGCTTCTAGCATAGGCATATATTCGTTAAATGGATAATCTACCCATGAATCTTTAAGACCTAATAAAAGTGGTGTATATTTGCCTCCAGCTTTTATAGTTTCAGCTACTTTAATAAATTCATCCCAAGTTTTAGGAATTTCTATATTGTACTCTTTGAAAATATTCTTATTGTAATATACAAATTCATTAAATACAGCTTGTGGAATACCTATAACATTTCCATTAATCATTGTTTCCTTAGCATATATATTGTTTTCAACTGCCTTTAAATCATTTAAAGGCACCATGGTATCTGCATATAATGATAAGTTTGCTTGTCTTACTGGGAATACATCTGGCAATTCTCCTGCTGTATTTCTAATTTTCATTGTATTGTCATATTCTGTTTTAGCAATTAGTTCAACTTCAATATTAACATTTGGATGATCCTTTTTATAAGCTTCTGCTAATTTCTTTGTTTCTGTCATATACTTATAATCGCCTTCACCCCAAGTTGCAAGTTTTAATGTAACTTCCTTTTTTGAATTAGGACTATTTTTAGAACATCCAACTGTAGCTAAACCAAATATGCTTACTCCTGCAACCATAAAACATATTTTTCTTTTTAAGCCTTTACTTAACATATTATCTCCCCCTTAATTCTTTATACCCTATTGTAAACATTAAAATAAACCTACTAAATGCTTACAATTATATTTTAAACATTTAGTAAGTTTATTTTAATGATATTATTTAACTGTTTTTTGATTTATATTACCTTCGTTTAAATTACATTATTTACATATAGTAGAACAATGATATTTATTAATTTTTTTTTGATTTATATTACTTTTCTTTATATGTATAATCTTTTACAGCTTCAAATACCCTTTTAATTAAATAACTACTTATTAATCCGTATATCCCCATAAAAAACAATATTGTCACTGGTTTAAATAAAAGTGATACTATTAATAGAGCTAATACAACTACATTTATAATACTTATAATTATATTTCTATATGCTAAAACTACAGCATTAACTATTATATCCGTAATATTCATAGTAGTTCTATCAATTAATGGAAATATATAATTGCTTATAAGTAGAATTTGAAAAATTATAAATATATGAACATACTGTAACCATACATAGTTACCCTTAAAACTGTTTATTCTAGTCATATTATAAATACCAATACATAACATAATGGTTATAATTGTTCCTAATATAGAAGCTTGTCTAATATTTTTCTTATAAGCTTTAAAAAAATCACTATAAATTTTATAACCTTTTCCACTAATCTTTGAGTTATAAACACTGTAAAGCGCTGTAGTTGATGCTCCAATAGTAACTATAGGTATACATCCAATAATCCATAATATATTTAACATACATGTTTCATATATTAATTCACAAATCTTATATATTGGCCCATCATAGCTAAATATTCCTTTCATATATATTACCTACTTTCAATTTTTTTATTTTTATACTGTAGTGGACTTAATCCCACGACTTTCTTAAAGGTTCTACTAAAATGTTCAATATTATGATATCCAACACTATCACATATTTCATATATTTTCATATCTGTTTCCTCTAAAAGTTTTTTAGCATTTTCTATTCTAACATTAGTTAAATATTTAATAAAATTATCACCAAATTTTTCTGTGAATATTTTACTAAAATATATCTTGCTAAAGCCTATTTGTTTACTAACTGACTCTAAAGTTATATTTTTTGAATAATTATTTAATATATACTCCTTGGCCTCTTTTACTACATTACTTTCCCTTTGCTTATTATGTTTCAAATAAGAAATAACCTTAGTTAAAATCTCTAGTACCCAATTTTCTATTTCCTTAATTGTCTCGAATTTTCTTATATCATTATATAAATCTATTTCTTCTCCAATTACATCTTCTAAATTATTATCTTCATCTTTTATTACGTATTGAACCATCATTAATACAATTTCTAAATAATAAATATATCCATTATCAAGTTTATCTTTAAAGGATAACTTCTGTATATTTAAAATTTTCTTCATCTCTTCCAAACATCTTTTTTCATTTAGTTCGTCGATAGATCTAAGAAGCCCGTTACTTTTATCCATTTCTCTAATAATTTGTTGAGTCAAGTTATTATTTTTATTCTTTTTTATCTTATTTAATTCTTCCACATGTTCTGAAAAAATATCTTTTCCTTTACCAAAAATAAACCTCATCTTTGCATTTCTTTGAGCTTCATTAAATAATATATTTGTTTCTTCAACTTTACTGATAAAACCACTAACCCCTACAGTAATATCTATATTTAGAAATGTACAAAGGGTATATCTAATTTTCTTTAAAATATCTCTTAATCTATTATTTAGATTTTCACTACTATCATCTTGAAAACTAAAAAATATTACATATTCCTTAGGTGATCTGGCTAAAATTTCTCCATTATTTATTGTACTAAATACTTGCATAACAGCATTTTTGAAAGAAGATATAAGGTCCTTGAAGTCATTGTTACTATATCTACGCTTAATAATATTAAAATTATCAATAATAATATAACAACATACGTAGTTATTACCATATAACCTTAATCCACTCTCCCTTAACTCTTCAACATTTAAATCTCCAACTAAAAGCCTGCTTTTAACCTTTTCCTTATCTAGCTTTTTCTCTTTAACAGTTTTTTGCTTTTTTGATGTATTAGTCATATTAAGGACAGTGTGTAATATTTTTTCCATATCCATTTCAGTTTTTAAAGTATAATCATTTATACCTAGCTTAAATGCCTTTCTTACGAACTCATAATCGTCATAAGCACTTAAAACCAAAAATTGAATATCATTATTAAATTTTTTTGTTTCCTCTATTAACTTAATGCCATTAACACCAGGCATATTAATATCCGTTATTACTATATCAATATCATTACATTCTCTAATTATATCCAGTGCTTTTGCACCATCAGCAGCCTCCAAAATTTCATCAAATCCATACTCTTGCCAATTAACTTGGGTTTTTAAAGCAAGCCTTACAATAGGTTCATCCTCAACTAAAAGTATTTTATACATAATCATTACCTCTATCTTTAATAATTGGGAGTATCAAAGTTACTCTAGTAAATTTATATTTTTCACTATCTATTTTGATACCATACTCATCTCCACAATTTAATTTAATACGCTTTTCAGTATTCTTAATTCCAATTCCATTAAGACTGGTCTTAGATTTATTATGGTTTTCAAAAATCTTTGTAATATCCTCCTCATACATACCTACACCATTGTCTATTACTTCTATAATAAGCTTATCTTCTTTTAAGTATCCCTTAATAATTATATCCTTACTTCCCTCTAGCTCATTTAGCCCATGAACAATTGAATTCTCTACAATAGGCTGCAATACTAATTTAATAATATATAAATCTTTTAGTGATTCATCAAAATTCATTATAAGATTGAAATTATCTCCAAATCTAACTCTCATAATTTCAGAATAGCTAGTTATATATTGTAATTCTTCTCTTATTGTAATAAAGCTAGAATTACTTTTAAATGTCAATGCTAAAAGCTTCATAAATGAATCAGTTACGCTTCTTATATTGTCAACTTTAGATATGGTAGCCATCAATTTGATAACGTTTAACGTATTGTATATAAAATGTGGATTAATCTGTGCTTGAAGCACCTTCATCTCCTGCTTTGATCTTTCTTTCTCCTTTAAATCTCTTTCTGTCATCAATTCCTTTATATTATTAATCATTTTATTATAATTGATATTAAGCTCTTTAATTTCGTAAATATTACTTTCAATATTATTAATCTCATCTAATTTGCCATTTTGTACATTATCCATTTTTTTCATTAAACTTTTTATAGGATTTATTATTTCAGTAAAAAATATCTTACAATATATAAGATATAGTAAAATTATAATAAAAAATATTAATAACACTGTATTCATAGCATTTGATGTGTCATTTGTAAGGTTATTATAATCAATAATATTTATAATTTTCCAATCTAATTCATTTGCTGAATATCTGGTAATATATTTAATTCCATTTTTTGATCTATACTTATAATAATCTAGTTTATTTTCAATTGCTAAATTAATATAATCTATATCCTTAACATTCTCTCCTATTAATTCCTTATATGGTGCAATTACAATTTTTCCATTTGAATCAGCAATTATCATTTCTCCTATTTGCGTACTAGAAAATTTTGAACATATAGACTTTAAAACATCATTTTTCATTTCAAAACAAATAAAATCTGTACTTGTATTAGAATAGTTAATGCTTGGACTAATTCCAAATAAAAATTCTACAGTATTTATGCTTTCGGGTCTGAAATCGTTTAAATAAACTACTTTATCCTTGTTCTCTATACACTGCTTATATAATAAATTATTTCTAATACTAGATTTTCCTTTATAAAAGGGCTCTTTATACTTTACTTCTCTCCCATCCTTAGATAAAAAAGTAATGGAATTTACTTCTCCCAAATAGGCAAATAAATAGTCTAGTTTAGAATTTATTTGCCTTGATAATTCTAGTCTCTTTCCTGCATCCTCTTCATAATAAGCATTATTTACAAGTCTTAATAATTCCTCATCTGTAGAAACCTTAGCAACAGAAAGTGACATTCTTTTAAATTCATTCTTCAAATCAATAGCTAATTGTTCCATAATTTGTTGGACCTTTTCATTATAATTATATATTAATATATTTACATACAATCTATTAAAAATAAGAGTTATAACTATAACTGGAATAATTATAAATAGCATAAAACTAGCTACAAACTTTTTTGACATATTTTTATTAGTAAACATATAAACCTCTTAACACTTTATTTTATATTTAATAAATTAATTGCTTACATTATCAATTTTATAATACTTTTACATTTACTTCAATTATAACCTTAAATTTCTTTATTTATCTAGTTTACAAAAAATCTCCTTAACTAGATAATAAGATAGTTGTCTATTTTTCTGCTTTATCATGCACAAAATTACCTTTACAAACATGGATTGAATATGTTAAAGGGATGCTTCTTGGTCTTTCTATAAGAGAAAATTCCAAGACCACCTCGAAAAGTAGGAAAAGAATTTAAAAACGTGGTATTAGTAATGATAAGGACTAAAAATATGCTTATTCATAGTATAATTCTCTTTGTTTATACTAAAATGAAATAGTACAAAGAAAGAGAGGTTATATTTATAGTATTTGTAAAAATAGTTATAATTTCCTATAATAAAGATATAAACTAATTAGCAATAATTAGTTATCTATTATAATAAGGAGGAGATGTAAATGAAATATTTTATTAAAATCATTTTACTTATTGGTATATCATTACTTTTACTAATAGGGTGTAGTTCTACAAAACAAGAAAAAACTATAGATAATTTCATTAATAAGTTAATATCTGTAAAGACTTATGAAAATATTACTTCTTCTGAGGCTGATAAGTTTATAGATGAATCAAAGGCAATTTTTGAAGAAGATTTAACAGAAGATGCATTCAGTACTTTAATGTCTAATAGAATTCCTTATATTTATTATACTGTTATAAATAAGAATGGTATCAACGATACAACAGATATTAAAATAGTAAAAACTAAAGAAACAAAAAATGATACATATACTCATTATGAGTATAAAGTGTCTTATAAGTTAAAATCAGGTGATAAATCAATAGACATGACAGATTATATGGTTTTTAAGGTGATGAAAGATAATACTTCTATTATTGATGAGGTTTATGTATTAGATAAAACAAGTAGCATTTTTAGTGAACATAAAACTATATCTCGATAGTAAAAATTATTAAAATAAATTAGTTTTACATTAAGATTAGAATAATGTTTATACATTATATAGTAAGATAGTTCAATCGAACTACATTATATTTATATCTCGTAAATCAACAAATTACTCTAACGGAGGCAAATAAAAAAATAGACATATGTAAGTTTACTTATTTCGTCGCTCTGCTCCAAGTAAACGTAAACTTATATATGTCCACATAAAAACTAAAGGTAAGGAAAGCATAAAATAAATATACTTTGCAACATTGAATTACTAAAAGCCTTATATAATCAAATTTTCAAAGCTTTAAACTTTTATACTTTCCTAGAGATTAAATGAGTATGGCATATGCCCTACTCATTTTGTATTAATTTAATTTTGAGTTAATTAAATTTACAACTTCATTTTTAAAGTTTTCTAACTTTTCTTCTGAATCTTTTAATCCAGTACCTTTAATAGCTACATAAGCTTTCATTTTAGGTTCTGTTCCTGATGGTCTAACTACAAACCATGATCCATTTTCTAAAACGAACTTAAGAACATTTGATTTAGGAAGATTGATTTCATTTTTATCTCCACTTATCATATTTTCTTCAATGCTTAATTTATAGTCATATTTATTAACTATTTTTATACCATTTAATTCAACAAGCTTTTCATTTCTAAGAGAATCTATACACTTAGAAATTTTTTCTCCGCCTTCTTTTCCTTTTAGTTCAAATGATACTAGAGTTTCTTTAAAATAGCCATATCTATCATATAACTCTATTAAACCATCATATAAACTCTTTCCTTGCTCTTTATAGAATAATGTCATTTCTGCTATTAGCATTGCTGCTATTACAGCATCCTTATCTCTTACAAAGTCTCCTGCTAAATATCCATAACTTTCTTCAAATCCAAAAAGATAAGTTTTGTCTTTATTCTCTTTAAATTCTCTTATTTTTTCACCTATATACTTAAATCCAGTTAAAACTTCTATAAGTTCAATTCCATAAGCCTCTGCAATTTTTTTAGCTCCATCTGTTGTTACTATAGTTTTAATAACAACTCCATCCTTTGGTAGCTTTTCTTCTTCCTTTAAAGCATCTAGAATATATTGAGTTAATAATAATCCTGTTTGGTTTCCAGTTAAAACTCTATATTCACCTTCACTATCTTTTACAACAACACCTATTCTATCAGCATCTGGATCTGTCGCAAATATAACATCTGGATTTTCAGACTTTGCCATTTCTAAAGCCAATTTAAATACTGCTGGCTCTTCAGGATTTGGATATGATGCAGTTGGGAAGTTTCCATCCGGAGCTTCTTGTTCTTTAACCACTGACACACCTGTATATCCAAGTTCATTAAGTACTCTTCTAACTGGCATATTTCCTGATCCATGAATTGGAGTATATATAACCTTTAAATCTTTTGCATTTTCTTTTACTAAATCTTTTCTTATTGTTAAGCCTTTTACAGCATCTATATAAGCTTTATCTACTGCTTCTCCAATATATACTAATAAGCCTTTTTCTAAAGCTTCCTCTTCATTTATTGTATTAATTTCATCAAAACTATTTATTTTATTAACTTCATTTATTATTATATTGGCCTTTTCATCAGTAACTTGCCCACCAAATTCATCATATACCTTATAACCGTTATATTCTTTAGGATTATGTGATGCTGTGACAACTATTCCTCCTGTGCAATTTAAATACCTTACTGCAAAAGAAAGCATTGGAGTTGGTCTTAAATCCTCATATAAATAAACAGTAATATTATTAGCACAAAGTGTTAATGCTGCTGCCTTAGAAAATTCCTTTGACATATTTCTTGAGTCATATGCTATTGCTACTGAAGGTTTTTCAAATTTATCATTTAAATAATTTGCAAATCCTTGAGTTGCTTTAGAAACAGTATATATATTCATTCTGTTGCTTCCTGCACCAATAACACCTCTTAACCCACCTGTTCCAAACTCAAGATCTTTATAAAATCTATCTTCAATTTCTTTTTCATCTTTTATAATTCTTAATTCTTCCTTCATTATATCATCTACAATATTTGATTCTAACCAATCATTATATTTTTCTCTATATATCATGCTACCCCTCCTAAAACTTAATAATCAGGTAATATTATACACTAAAAAATTTAATTGTGGAATAAAAAAATGTAAAGAGATTAAATATTGTAACTCTTTACACTTTTCGCGATTTTTTTTTATTTCTTTTTACTATCTTCTTCTATTACTTTTTCCATATCGTCACTTACAGTTTTTCTTTCATAACTTACTGATGCTATTACAGTAGCTAAATTATCAATTATTGATAACTCAGATGCTACCTCTAAATCTCCAATTCTATAAACATAGCCATCTGCACTTCTATTTACATTTATATCTACATACTTTGGTAAAGTATCTGCTGTACATTCAATTTTTATACGATCTTTTTCTTTTTGTAATACCATTCCTCTTTTATTTAAAGTATCTTCTCCTATATAATGAATAGGAACAGATGATATTATTTTTTGATTTTCTTCTAACTCTTCTAAATCTAAATGAATGATTTTATGTGTTACAGGATCTCTTTGAACACTCTTTATTAAAGTTTTATGATTATCACCATTTAAATTAACATTTAAAATACCATGCTCACCTTTTTTAGAAATTTCTCTACATAATTCTAATTCCCCTACTTCAAACATAAATCCATTTAAAGTTTTTCCATAAAGTACTCCTGGTACTTTTCCTAATCTTCTTAATTTCTTAGCATTATTAGGTATATTTGCCTCTCTTTTATTTAAATTTAAATTGTTCACAGTACTTCCTCCTATTAATAAGATTCTCCTCAAATATTCTTGTCATAAATACTGTTTTTTATTCAATCTTAACTTATTTGTATATTTCTTTTAATATTGTGTAGTATTTTATTGCATAGTTTAAACTAATAAAATATAATATTAATGTTTGTATAAAACTTATGGGATAACCAATAATATTTATAAGAGAGAAGGTGTTCTAAATTGTATAAAATGAATCAATATGAAACTCCTCTTTTTGATGCTCTAAAGGAGTATGTAAATAGAGATACACTACCATTTCATGTTCCTGGACACAAAAAAGGAGTAGGTATAGATAAAGAATTTAAGGATTTTATCGGTGAAAATCCATTTAAAATAGATGTGACAGTTTTTAAACTAGTTGATAGCTTACATCATCCTACTGGACCTATAAAGAAAGCACAAGAATTAGTAGCTGATGCATATGGATCTGATGCTTCATTTTTCTCAATACATGGCACATCAGGTGCTATACAAGCTATGATACTTGCAGTAGTAAATGATGGTGATAAGATAATAGTTCCTAGAAACGTACATAAATCAGTTACTTCTGGTATTATTTTAAGTGGAGCTGTTCCTGTTTTTATGGAGCCTGAAATTGATAAAAAATTAGGAATTGCTCATGGAGTAACCCCTGAAACTGTTGAAAAAACACTTAAGGAGAATCCAGATGCTAAAGCTGTATTAATTATAAATCCTACTTATTATGGTGTTGCAACAGATATAAAAAGAATTGCTGATACAGTACATAGCTATGATATACCATTAATAGTAGATGAAGCCCATGGTCCTCATTTAGCCTTTTCAGAGAAGTTACCTATGTCAGCATTAGAAGCTGGCGCTGATATTTGCGCACAAAGTACACATAAAATAATAGGCTCATTAACTCAAGGCTCTTTATTACATGTTAAAAGTAAATATGTTGATCCTAAGAGAATTCAACAAATTTTAAATTTAATGCAGACAACTTCTCCTTCTTATATAATAATGGCATCTTTAGATTGTGCTAGAAGACAAATTGCATTAGAAGGAAAAGATTTACTTCAAAAAACAATAGAACTTTGTAAGTACACTAGAGATGAAATAAATAAAATTCCTGGCTTCTATTGCTTTGGAGAAGAAGTTTTAGGAAAACCAGGTTCATATTCTTTTGATTCAACAAAGCTTACTATTTCTTCTAGAGAACTTGGAATTACAGGCTTTGAACTTGATATGATACTTGCTGATAAATACCATATACAAATGGAATTATCAGACTTCTATAATGTTTTAGCCGTTGGTTCCTTTGGAGATACTAAAGAAGGTATGGATAGATTATTATCTGCACTTAAAGAAATATCTAATGAGTATTATGGTAAGAAAGAGCCTGTTCAAGACTTCTTAGATATTCCAGCAATACCAAGAAAAGTCCTTAATCCAAGAGAGGCCTTTTACAGTGATAAAATCTCGATTCCACTAAATGATAGTATAGGTAAAATTTCCGGTGAATTTTTACTTGCTTATCCTCCTGGAATTCCTGTTCTTTGTCCTGGAGAAGAAATAACTCAAGAAGTTGTAAACTATGTTCATGATTTAAAAAGAGCTAATCTTTATGTCCAAGGTACAGAGGATTTAACTGTTGAAAATATTAAAATAGTTACAAAGTAACAAAAAGGTAATTTGATTTAAAAATCAAATTACCTTTTTATTATAATCCTAGATATTCTTCTAAAGTTAAATCATTATCTTTAAAATTTTTACTATGCTCTACTCCAATATATCTAAAGTGCCATGACTCATGCATATATCCAGTTTTCCACTCTTTTCCTTCTGGATATCTTAATATAAATCCATATTTATAACTATTATTTTTTAGCCATTCTGCTTCTTTGGTATATTTAAAATCGTCTTTAGCCCAAAGAGATTGATCTAATCCTCCAATATCAAATGCAAGTCCTGTTTGATGCTCACTAAATCCAGGCTTCGCAGAAAAAGTATCTGTAGGATCTTGTCCATAAGTTGAAACATAGCTCCAATATAATCTATCTTGGCTCCAATAGCTTCTATAAGTTGAAAAAGCATTAAGATAAATTCCTTCCTTTCCTGCATCAGCTTTCATACTTTCAAAAGCCTTTCTAGCTTCTGTACTTTCTCCTTGTGCAAAACTGTCAGGAAGTCCAAATTCTTTATTTACAATTAAAATTCCATTTATATATTTAGGCTCTCTTAAGCTTGCATCTTCACTTGATTTTTTTTCATAAGTTTCTTTTATTTTTCTTTCATTAGCAACCTTTTTTGTTTCAGTTATGTAACTATTCAAGGAATATAATGTCTCTTTAGCTTGTTTATACTTTTTCTCATTATATAGGGTATCATACTCATCTTTAAGCTTATTGACCTTATCCATTTCATCATTACTAAATCCTTGAAGATTTTCATCGTTTATATTATTGAATGTTTGATCTAACTCTATTTGATTAGCTGCACTTAATTCATTTATAGTAGCTTTTAATTTTGATATTGAATCTTCTATTTCTTCATTAATACCATTAGATAACTTTTTTTCTATATCATCTATCTTATTTTTTATTTCATTTGATTTTTCTTCTGTAGTGTATATATTATTAAAAATATCTTTTATATATTTATAATCATTTATGGATTCCATTTGCAAATTAAATCTTTCATTTGCCTTTGCTTCTTTCTTTAGTAAAGCAAAATGCTTTAATTCAATAGGAGCATAAAGAAATACTCCTATAATTATACCAAAAACAACTACTGACACTATTCTTCTTTTTATAATCTGTTTTCTTCTCAAAACATTCTTTCTTCTTTTATTAATATTTTTATTCAATCTCTAACTCCTCCATCACTATTTAAAATTATAACAAAAAGCATATTATGTTAAAATACATTTTTATTATAAAATCTAAATAGTAGCTCTTTTGTATAATTAATCTTTAAATATTAAAAAATATGATAGATAAATATTTATTTAGATTTTAACATAGCTTTAATTCTTTCTCTTAATCCCTTATCTAATGAGTATTCACTTAAATAATGAAGCTTACTATTTATATCGTCATCATTAAAATCCAATGAATAATATGTTATAGCTGCATCTATTCTTAAAAAATCATTAACTTTTTCTATAGAAACAATTTTTGGATCTTCTTCTTCAATTCCCATTATTTCTTCTAGATTAATAAAGCTTTTACCCATTGCAATTGCTTTTAAAAAGTTTAAATGACCTTTAGTAAATCTCTCTGCAGCATTAATTAGATGTTTTAAAGTTTTATAAGCATTTTCTATTTCTCCATTCTTTACAAAAGCCTTATAAAAATGCTGTATTAAACCAATAACTTGATTGTTTTCTTTAATTTGAGACATAAATCCTAAAATAACAATTTTATTTTCATCATTGAATGCAATAAGATTATTCATTATAGAATTTACTATTTCTTCAGTTTTTACTCCTTCACTAGCTAATTTACATAATAAATTTGTAGCCTTTAAGTTTAGGTTTGAATTCCTTTGAGAAATTCGTTCTAATACTGGAACTGCATCTTCTTTGTAGCTATAAATTATCATTAAAACAGAATTTTCTACAACTACTCCCCACTCTCCTATTTCATCGTACTTATCTATGAATCTACTTGACTTATGTATTTTCCTATTTAAATAATTAGGTAGTTCCTTTATATAATTCTTACCAATATTTTCAGCTGCTTCTCTTGCAGCAATTTTAACTTTATCGAAATCATCATATAATTCAATTACTTTTAAAATTTCACTGGAAATTAACTCCTCTATTTCTTCCTTAGACAATTCAATTTCCTCTTTTAAATTTGCATTTTCTATATCTTTTATATTTTCAATAATATTTTTTTCTTCTATTAATGTATCTACATCTTTTTCCTTAATATTCAGGTCATTCATTTCTTCTTTTTTCCTATAATCATATTCACTTTCTATTTTATCCTCAGTATCCTCATAATCATCTTCATAATCATCTTCATAATTTTTTCTTTTTATTTTTTTTAAAATATCTAATATTCCCATAGTTATTCTCCTTCTAAGTCAATATCACTTATAACCTCTATTCCATTATTTTTAAGGATAGCTGTTGTTATTCCCATTCCTTCTATCTTTTTTCCATTAAAATTACCATCATAAATATAATTAACACCACAAGATGGACTTCCATCTTTCAAAATGGCTTTATTTGCATTAGTTAATTTAGCTATATTTAAAGTTTCATATGCTCCCTTTAAAAACTCTTCTGTAACATCTGCATTATCTTTAGTTAGAACCTTATGATTACCATTTAAAACCTCTTCTGAATTTCCTTGTATTTCTGCTGGAGTTCTAGGTGTAGGAAGTCCTCCTAGTTGTTCAGGACATACCAATATAGCTTTTCCTTCTCTAAAAAGATCTACACACTTACTATTTAAGTTATTTCCACCACTATATTTACAATTAACACCACATAAACAACCACTTATAAGATACATATATACACCTCTTTTCTATATAATTATAACATAAAAAGAGACTCTAAAAAATGAGTCTCTTTATATATTAATATTATTTTAATTATTATTTTATTTTAAAATTACTATTGTAACACCATCTCCACCTTCACCATATTCACCTAACCTATAGCTTTTTACATGTGGATGTCTCTTTAACATATCATTTATAGCTTTTCTTAAAACCCCTGTTCCTTTTCCATGAACTACTGTTACTTCGCCTAAATTAGCCATATATGCTTCATCTAAATACTTATCAGCTTTGTAACAAGCTTCTTCTGAATCCATCCCTCTTAAATCAACTCTATTTTCTATTGATTTTAAATTTAACTTAAGCTCCCTTTTCCTCTTTTCTTTTTTAGCTGGAGTATTGTTAATTTTTCTTAAGTCTTTTAACTTAACATTTATTTTCATTATACCTGCCTCTACTTGAACTTCTCCCTTTGAATCAGGCATTGAAATTATAATTACATTTTGATTTAAAGAAGGTAAGTATGCATCCATACCCAAAGTTACTTTTTCAATAGCTTCTCCTGTATTTTCTCTTGATTTATAAAGTGATTCTTCTTTCTTTTCCAAACTATCCTTAAGCTTCTTTCTTTCTTCCTCTAATCTTGCTCTACCACCTTGAGCAATTCCTAACTTTTCAAGTTCTCTCATAGCCTTTAAAATTTCATCTGCTTCATCTTTAGCCTTTGCTATGATATCTTTTGCTTCTCTTCTTGCTTCGTTGTAAGCTTTATCTCTTACTCCTTCTAACTTCTTGAACTTTTCATCATACTTCTTTTTAAGCTCTTCAGCCTCTGTTTTTATTCTTTTAGCTTCTCTTGCATCTCTATTTGCTAAAATACTTTTTTCTTGCAAATCTCTTATTAAATCTTCAAACTGAAGATTTTCTGAAGAAATATTACTTTTAGCTTTATTTATTACATCATCTTGAAGTCCTAATCTTTTTGAAATTTCAAATGCATTTGATTTTCCTGGCACTCCTATTAAAAGTCTATAAGTAGGTCTTAATGTTTCAACGTCAAATTCTACAGAAGCATTTTCAATTCCATGTGTTCTTAATGCATATCCTTTTAACTCACTATAATGTGTTGTAGCAATTAATCTAGCTCTTTTCTCTCTTAATGTGTCTATTATCGCTATTGCTAATGCTGCCCCTTCAACAGGATCAGTCCCGGAACCTAATTCATCAAATAAAACTAAAGAACTATCATCTGCTTCCTTCATTATTTTTACTATATTAGTCATATGAGATGAAAAAGTTGATAATGATTGCTCTATACTTTGCTCATCTCCTATATCAGCAAATATTTTTGTAAAAAAGCTTATACTTGAAGCATCCTTTGCTGGTATTAGAAGTCCACTTAATCCCATTAAATGTAGTAACCCAACTGTCTTTAAAGTTACTGTTTTCCCTCCAGTATTAGGACCAGTAATCATTAATGTATTAAATTCCTTACCTAAATATACATCAGAAGGTACAACTATTTTAGGATCAATTAATGGATGTCTACCATGAATTATATCAAAACTTTTATCTTCATTAACTTCTGGACAAATTCCATTTAAACTTGAACCATATTTTCCTTTCGCAAATATAAAATCTAATTCAGTAAGTATTTTATAATTACTTTCTACTGTTTCGATATTTTCAAAAACTCTATTAGATAAATCAATTAATATTCTTTCAATTTCAGCTTTTTCTTTAAGTTTAAGTTCTTTAATTTCATTATTTAAATTAACAAGACTCATAGGCTCTATAAACAACGTTGCTCCAGTTGAACTTTGATCATGCACAAGTCCCGGAACTGAACCTTTGTACTCAGCTTTTACAGGTAAAACATACCTATCTCCTCTCATTGTATATAAAGCATCTTGTAAATACTTCGCATTTGATCTTACAATTCCATTTATCTTATCTCTTACAGACGAATTTTTATCTTTTAAGCTTCTTCTTATTCCATTTAACGTACTACTTGCTCTATCACTTATTTCCTCTTCAGAAATTATAGACATTTCTATAACATCTTCAAGATTTTTGATTGGAGTTAGTATGTACGCTAAATCCTCTAAAACTATATGAGGAACCTCATCATCTCTTCTAGATATATATTCCTTAAATCTTCTTGAGCATTTAAGCATTCCACCAATTTTTAATAATTGTCCTGCTGATAATACTCCACCCTTTTTAGCTCTTTCTACTCCATCCTTTACATCAAATAACCCTTCAAAAGGTGGATTTCCCTTTGTTATTAATAAATCTAAGGCCTCATTACTTTCCTTAAGTTTGTTTTTAACTTCAAATACAGTATCATAAGGTCTAAGGCTCTCTATAAGTTCTTTTCCTCCAGATGTTACTGCATATTCTTTTAATTTTTCTTTTATTTTATTAAATTCTAATACTCTAAGAGTTCTTTCTTCCATAATATCTCCTCTTCGTTACCCTAACCTTTAATTTTATTTAATAAATTAGCTATGCTTCTATTAAAATTATTATAGTTATAAGTAGCTAATAATGCTGAAATTAGTACATATAAATTACCTATAACTGCAAATGTATTAATTGCAATCTTATTGTCATTCTCTTTAATTAACATAGCTAATAAAAATAATGTTACTCCTATTGCAATCATTATAATTTGCTTTTTCCAAAGGCTTTTTAATAATTTAATACCTTCTCTTCTATATTCAACATTTACATTTACTATTTTAGTATTTTTATTGAATTTCCTTGTTCCTAATATAACTAGTAAATTTAATAATACTACTCCTAAAATTAAATACTTAATTAATGTAATGCTCATATTTTCCCCTCTATTCTATCCCTCTTCTATAGTGCCCTTTTGTATAATTATTAGTATTAACTTTTTCTTCTCCTCTTATCATTTTAAGTACTTTTTTTACTTCATTAGAGTTCTCATCCCTAAGCTCTACTCTAAAGGAATTTATTCCAAGGCTTTTTAAATCGTCTTTTTCTTCAATAAGATTTAATGGGTGTGGATTTAAGATATAACTTCTACAAAATATATCTGTCATGACTCTAAACTTTTCATTCATCCTATCAATTAATGTAAATTCATCTCTTGTACATGCTAAATTACAATCATTACAAGAGGATTTTTCTCCAAAAGTACTTCCTATTGGGCAATATTCACTTATCATAAGCTCAGTTTTACCATATATTATCCCTTGTACATTCCCTTTATTTCCTTTTAGCATATTTTTAATTTCTTTTCTATTTAATTCTAAACTAATAGTAGGAATATCAATTTCATTTTGATAAAACTTTAAAGCTTGTGAATTAATTATATTTAATTTATAGTCACCTATAATAGTCATTTCATTTTGGTATTTACGAATTACCCCTACATTAACAGTTACAATACCCTTAATATATTCTTTAGCTCTTTCTATTATATTTATTACATTCTTAAATTCACTTTTTATTATATTTGGAACTTTTAAATATATATTAATCTCTTTATCCTGAGATACTTCAATTAAATCTTTGATTTTAATAGCATCTTTGTCTCTATTAAATATATCAACTATTATATCTTTTATACCTTCTTCTATTAAAGTATTAAGCTGCTCTTTTGTAATACATTGATATATTATATCTAAATTACTAAAGTTATTTTTTATTTCATCAGTTTTCTCTAGCTTATTAGGTCTTTTTCTTCTAAAAGACTTTGTAATAGATTTTTGTATTCCTTCTAATGCTTCTCTTCTTAAGTTATTTAAATCACTAACTCTTATAAATCCATCCTCAAAATCTGTAAAATTAACTTCATCTATTTTAAAAGCACAGTCTCCTGATTTGCTTAGAGAATCTACTATTCTATCTTTTTCTAAAGGCCTTTTTTCTGCTTTTTCAACAACTTCACCTAAAAACTCATAATCCTTATCATCATAATTTATTGTTATTTTTAACGGTTCAGAAACTTTCAATTTAACATTTGCTTTTAATGATATTTTTCTGTTATATGGTTTAATTGAGTCTTCTAGAGAATCAAACAGCTTTTTATCTAAAGATTTAAATATGTCATCTCCAACTTTGTAAGCAGTTGGGAATATTTTAACCCTTTCCCCTCTTTTAGCTTCTTTTACTTCATTACCATTACTTATAATTTTATTTATTGAAAATCCACTTTCTCTAAATCTGAAACCATCACCTAAGGAAATATCTTCTTTTAAAACTATTTCTCCATTCTTTTCAATTTTACCTAGTGGTACTCCAGTATTTCTTGGATGTTTGAAGCTCATCATATCCATCCCAACATTTTTATGTAAATAAGCTTTAGAAAATCCACCTCTATTGAATAGTTGTAATAATTCTCTTTTACCTTTGCTAACATTATATTCTGTGTTATATAATTCCTTTTCTACAGCCTTCGTATAATTTTCAACTACACCTGCAACATACTCAGGCCTTTTCATTCTTCCTTCAATTTTTAAAGAATATGTTCCAGAATCTATAATATCCTTAATATCTTCTATTGTACAAGTATCTTTAGGGCTTAAAAGATAAGCTTTTCTTTCTCCAGACTTATTTCCTTTTAATGTGTACTCCATTCTGCAAGGTTGTGCACATCTACCTCTATTTCCACTTCTCCCACCAATCATAGAACTCATAAGGCATTGACCTGAATATGATATACATAAGGCTCCATGTACAAATATTTCAGTTTCTATTCCTAAATCCTTAGAAATGTGCTTAACTTCATCTACGGATAATTCCCTTGATAAAACTATTCTATGGAATCCTCTTTCTGTAAAAAATAATGCACCTTCTCCATTATGTATTGTCATTTGTGTAGATGCATGTATTTCAAAATCAGGATAATCTTCTTTTATTCTTTTAAATAAACCTAAATCTTGAAGTATTATTGCATCTACTCCTATTTCATATAAAAATCCTACATATCTAACAGCTTCTTCAATTTCATTTTCCTTTAATATAGTATTTAATGTTACATAAACCTTAGCTCCATAGCTATGTACATAATCTACAGCTTTTATCATATTATCATTATCAAAATTAGATGCATATGCTCTTGCTGAAAACTTATTTCCACCTAAATAAACTGCATCTGCACCTTTATTAATTGCTGCAATAAGACTTTCCATGCTCCCTGCTGGAGCTAAAATTTCAACTTTCTTCATAAATACTTCTCCTAAACTTTAGTTTATTATACTTTTAATCTTTCCTAATTATATATATCATAAATTTTAACTTTTTTCTATTATATATAAAAACAGCTTAATTAGGAAAATCAAGCTGTTTTTATATATTAATTATATCTACTAACTAAACATTCTTAATCAAGGCATTCTTATACTTTTTCTCTGAAGCTAACTTAATTTGTACGTCAATTAACTTCTTTTCTAAATCTAATAATTTATACTTTGAATTTTGCAACTGAAATTTTATTTCTTTATTCCTTAACTTTAAAGCTTCCTTTTCATCTTTAGTCTTTTTAAAATCTTCTTCCATTATCTTGCACTCTTCATTAAGTTTAATAAATTTTTCTTTATAGTCTACTTCATTGTTTTTAAGTAAATCATTAGTTACTTTTAAATTCTCCACCTCATCATAATATTTTTCTACCTCTTCTCTTAAGGTTGAGTTTTCATTTTTTAAAGATTCCATCTCATTTTTTAAATTTAGGCTTTCCTTTATTTCTATTTCTTTAACCTCAATTTCCTTTTCTAATTCTGATATTCTTTCCTTTAAATCATTCTGTTCTTGTAATTCTATATCAAGAGATGAAATTTTATTTTTTAACTCTTCTCCCTCTAAAAGTCTCTGATTTAAGTCTTCAATGATTTTGTTTAAACCTTCTATTTCTCTATTGTTATTAAATTGAATTACTTCTGTATCTTCTCTTATTTCTTTTATTCTTTCTTTTAAAGTTATATTTCTTTCTTCTAATGATGTATGTTTTTTCATTAGTCCTTCAACTTCTATATCTGCTTTAAATAATTCATCAGCTATATTTAGTGCAACTAGCGTAGCAACTGCTGTAGAACTTAATTTTCTATTATTGGTCATTATATCTTTTACTTTTCCATCTACATACTTTGCTACTTCTAATAAATACTCTTCGTTTTCTCTTCCTTTTAGATTATATTCAATCCCATTTATCTTAATAGTTACCGTACTCATAATACACCTCATTAACATAATATTTATTATTAATTTAATTTTAACATAAATATTCCAAAGAATGTATAGATAATTATAATCTAATTATAGTTAAAATAATAAAAGATATTTTAGATTTAAAACAACTATCTTAAATCTAAAATATCTCCTTAATTTTTTCTACCCTCTAAAATACCATTATTAATATTTTATTACCTTAAAACTGCTCCTAATTTATATTCAAGGCTTCTTAATATCTTATCGTGAACTTTGTTAACATCATTATCTGTAAGTGTCTTCTTTTCATCTCTATATGCAATTGCATAAGCTATACTCTTTTTGCCTTCTGGTATTTGAGCACCTTTATAGATATCAAATAATTTCACTTTTTCAACTAAATTTCCACCAGCTTTTTTAATAGTATCTTCTATTTCTTGTACTAGCACTTCATCATTTACTAATAAAGCTATATCTCTTGTAACTGCTGGGAATTTTGGAAGTGCTTTATACTTCTTAGTAGTTTCAGCATTATTAAATAATATATCTAAATCTAACTCAGCTAAATAGCAATTTACATCAACACCATAGTTTTCTGAAACATCAGGATGAACTTCACCTAAAACTCCAGCCTTTGATTTACCTATCATTAAAGCTGCAGTTTTTCCTGGATGATAACTTGTATTTTCTGCTTCTCTAGCAAATGTTACTTTATTTAATCCTAAAGCTTCAATTACATTTTCTACTACTCCCTTTAAATCTAAATAATCACAATCTCCATACATACCTATTGTAAGTATGTTTCTTTCATTTGGAAGAGCTGTTTCATCTCCATTAGGTATATATATCTTACCAACTTCAAATAATCTAGCATATTCATTATTTCTTGAGTAATTTCTTCCTAAAGACTCCATCATAGAATGAATAGTAGTAGTTCTCATAACAGAGTAATCTTCTCCTAGAGGATTTTTAATCTTTACTACATTTCTTAACTCACTATCTTCTGGTAAGTTGATTTTATCAAAAACTTTAGGTGATATAAATGAATAACTAATTGATTGGTTTAATCCACTTGATATCATAGTATTTATAACATCTTCAGCTAATATTTCATTTTTATATTTAGGTTCTCTTTCAGTAGATACCTTAAATATTGTAGTTGGAATCTTATCATATCCATATATTCTTGCAACTTCTTCAGCAATATCTTCTTTGATCGCTATATCTATTCTAAATGTTGGTATATTTATAACTAAATTATCATTAGCAACTTCTGTTTTTAAGTCTAATGAATCAAGATATCTCTTCATATCTTCTTTTGCTATTTCAGTTCCTAAGAATTTATTTATCCAGTTAGAATCTACTGTTATACTTCCTTCCTCTTTCTTTTGAGTATATACATCAATAGTTCCTTCAATTATTTCACCGCATCCAAGCTCACATATTAAAGCACAAGCTCTGTCTATTGCGAGTCTTGCAAGATTTGGATCTATATCTTTTTCAAATCTTGATGAACTTTCAGTTCTTAAATTAAGTTTTTTAGAATTAACTCTTATATTTGTTCCATCAAAATTTGCACATTCAAAGATAACTTCAGTTGTATCTTCTTTAATTTCTGAGTTTAATCCACCCATTATTCCTGCTAAAGCTATAGTTTTGTCTCCATCTTTTATACATAAGAAACTAGAATCTAAATTTCTTTCAATTTCATCTAATGTTACAAAAACTTCTCCCTCTTTAGCTCTTTCTACAACTATTTTACTACTTTCTATTTCTCTTGCATCAAAAGCATGCATAGGTTCACCAAATTCTAACATTACAAAATTAGTTATGTCAACTATATTATTTATAGGTCTAACCCCTGCCTCTAATAATCTTTCTTGCATCCAACCTGGTGATGGCATAACTTTAACATTTTTAACGCCTCTTGCCATATATCTTCTACATAAAGAGTCATTAACTTCAACTTTAAGATTATCATTAATATTTTCAGAATTTTTCACTTCATAATTAAAGCTAGGCATCTTATATGATGTTCCAAGAGTTGCTGCAGTTTCTCTAGCCATTCCAACTATACTTAAGCAATCTGGTCTATTTGAAGTTATTTCAAAATCTAATATTGATTTATTAAGACCTAAATACTCTTTTATATCCATTCCAAGAGGTGCATCTTTAGGTAATATCATAAGACCATGAACAGGTTCATCACCAGCTATTCCAAGTTCTTCTTCTGAACAGAACATACCGTTAGATACTACTCCTCTTAGCTTACCTTTTTTTATTTCAGTTCCATCTGCTAAAATTGATTTATGAATAGCAACTGGTACTACGTCTTCTTCTTTCATATTTGTTGCAGCTGTAACAATCTGAATATTTTCAGCTAATCCTATATCAACTTGACAAACCTTTAATTTATCAGCATCTGGATGTGTAGTTATCTCAACAATTTTTCCAGTAACTACATTTTTAATTGTATCACCTTGAGTAATAACTTCTTCTACCGCTGAACCTGATAATGTTAATCTATCTCCAAGTTCTTTTGCATCTATATTCACTTCAACATAATCTTTTAACCAATTAAATGGTACTTTCATCTCTTTTACCTCCTATAATTAAAATTGATTTAAAAATCTCATATCACTTTCGTATAATAGTCTGATATCATCTATTCCATATTTAAGCATAACCATTCTATCAACGCCAAATCCGAAGGCAAATCCGCTATAAACTTCTGGATCTATACCACAATTTCTTAATACTTGAGGATGAACCATTCCGCAACCTAAAAGTTCTATCCAACCGCTTCCTTTACAAACTCTACATCCTTTACCTTCACAAACAAAGCAAGTTGCATCCATTTCTGCTGAAGGTTCTGTAAATGGAAAGTGGTGAGGTCTAAATTTAGTCTTAACTTTATCTCCAAACATCTTCTTTGCAAAAAGTTCTAAAGTACCTTTTAAATCTGCAAAAGTTACTCCCTTATCAATAACTAATCCTTCCATTTGATAGAATATAGGAGAATGAGTTGCATCAACTGCATCTGATCTATAAACCTTACCTGGTGCTATCATCTTTATAGGAGGTGCTTGATTTTCCATAACTCTAATTTGAACTGGGGAAGTTTGAGTTCTTAATACTAAATTATCATTTATATAAAAAGTATCTTGCTCACTTCTTGCTGGATGATCTTTTGGAATATTTAAAGCCTCAAAATTATAATGATCCAACTCAACTTCTGGTCCTTCTTCTACTGTAAAGCCCATTGATATAAAGATATTCTTCATACTTTCTAAAGTTAAATCTAGAGGATGTCTCTTACCAATTAAATTTTTCTTTCCTGGTAATGATACATCTATAACTTCAGATGCTAATTTAGCATTTTTTTCTTTTTCTTTAATACCTTTTGCTATTTCTTCAATCTTATCTTCAACTTCTTTTTTTACTACATTTACAAGTTTTCCTACTATTGGTCTCTCCTCTTGAGATAATGCTCCCATACCTCTTAATATAGTAGTTAGTTCTCCTTTTTTACCTAAATATCTAACTCTTATTTCTTCTAATTCTGAGCTAGTATTTACATTTGTTAATTCTTTAAATGCATTTTCTTTAATAGAAATTAACTTTTCTTGCATCTTATATTTCCTCCTTTTTTGATAAAAATAAAAAACTTCGCCCCCTATAAAAGGGACGAAGTACCGCGTTACCACCCTAATTGGTTTATAAATTTTATAAATTTAAAACCCAACTCAAATTTAAATAACGGTTAAAACCGCTAGAAACTACTATTACTTTCATCTCTAGGACTCCTGAGGGAACTTCAATATAAACTTCTTTAAAATGGTTTCCAGTCTTAGACCACTTCTCCCTGAAAAGTCCTTTATATCTACTTTCTCATTCTCAGTCTTTATATATTCAATTTACAATCTATTATACAAATAAACTTAGTTAATTTCAATAGTAAGTTTCTAATTATTTCTATATTAAATTTTGTCTTACTTTTTCAAATAAAATTATTGATGTTGCTATTGCTACATTTAAAGATTCTGCTCCTCCTGGCATTGGAATTTTAACTCTCTTATTTGCTAAGTTAAAAAGTTCATTGCTTATTCCATTTCCCTCATTGCCTACAGCTAACATTATCTTTCCTTTTAGATCTTCTTCAAAAAAGTTTTTAGATTCTTCAAGAGATGTTGTTACTAAACTAACACCACTTTCTTGAAGCTTTTTTATAATATTAAATTCTTCATCATCATAAAAAATTGGAACATAAAATATAGAGCCCATTGTAGATCTTATTGTCTTATCATTATATATGTCAACAGTTCCTTTAGTTAATATTATCCCAGCTACTCCAGCTGCGTGAGCTGTTCTTATTATGGTTCCTAAATTACCGGGGTCTTGAACTTTATCACATACTAAGAAAAATTCACCATCTAAATCTACGGAAATTTGCTTATTTTTTACTACAGCAAGAATTCCTTGAGGATTTTCTGTAGACGCTAATTGTGAAAATAATTTTTTTTCTAAAACAAAAATTTTATCCTCTGCTATAAATTCCTTTAATAAGGTACTTGACTCTAATATATCTTTATCTCTTTCAGATAAAACTATAAACTCTATTTCCATACGGGCTTTTACGGCTTCTTCAATTAAACGAAGTCCCTCTAAAATAAACTTACCCTCTTTTTGTCTAAATCTTCTTTCCTTAAGCTTTTTTGTAGACTTAAATAAATTATTTTCTTTACTTTCTATATAAATCAAAAATTTGCACCTCGTTAGTTTGATTTAGCTATCATACCTTCTAATCTATTTAAATCTTCAGCTGATCCTATAGCAACAATTACATCATTATTTTCTATTATATCATCAGCTGCTGGTGATAAATTAACTTCATCATCTCTTTTAATTGCCATAACGTTTATTCCATACTTACTTCTAAGTCTTAATTCATTTAAAGTTTTACCAGCCCATTCAGATAAAACTTGAATTTCCATAACACTATAATCTGCTGATAACTCTATATAATCTAAAATACTAGCTGAAACTAAATTGTGGGCAACTCTTACTCCCATATCCTTTTCAGGTAGTATAACTCTATCTGCTCCAATTTTATAAAGAACCTTTGCATGTAAATCACTATGGCCTTTAGCAATAATATATTTAACTCCAAGTTCTTTAACTAATAATGTAGCCATTATACTTGATTGTATATTATCTCCTATTGTAACCACTGCTACATCAAAATTCCTAATTCCTAAAGATCTTAAGGCATTTTCATCCGTTGCATCTAGTTGTGCAGCATGTGTAACACTATCTGATATTTCTTGTACTATATCTTCATCTTTATCTATTGCTAGTACATCATTTCCTAAAGAATATAAAGTTTTTGCTATTGAAGATCCAAATCTTCCAAGCCCTATAATTACAAATTGCTTATTAGACAATTAAATCCATCTCCTTAACCAATTAAAATTTTTCCTTCTGGATATTTATATCCAGATTTTTTACCCTTTCTAGTTAATGCCAACATTACAGTAAGAGGGCCAACTCTTCCAAAATACATCATAAGCATAATTAAAACTTTACCAATAGAACTTAAATTTGGAGTAAGTCCTAATGTTAGACCTACAGTTCCAAATGCAGATGTTGTCTCATATAATAAATCTATAAAGCTTGCACCAACCTCAGTATATGATAAAATCATTGTTGCAAATATTACTAATGATACACCTATAAATAATAAAGTAAATGCTTTATAAACAGCTTCTTTAGTAAATCTTCTTCCAAAACCCTCTGCATCTTCTCTTCCTTTTATTACGGAAATAACTGTTAATACTAATATACCAAAAGTTACTGTCTTTAATCCACCAGCAGTTGAGCCTGGGGATCCTCCAATAAACATTAAAATTACAGTTAAAAATTTACTTGCTAATGTCATTCCACTAGTTGATACACTATTAAATCCAGCAGTTCTTGGACTTACTGATGCAAAAAATGAATTTAAAAGCTTATCTTTAAAATTCATATTTGCTATGGTTTCTGGGTTAGTGTATTCAAATATTAACATTAAAATAGCACCACCAAATACTAATATAGCTGTTGTTATTATTACTAATTTGGAATGAAGAGATAATTTTTTTATTCCTTTAAACTCATATATTTCTAATAAAACTGTGAACCCTAAACCACCTATTATTATTAATGCACTTATTACTAAAATAACTACACTATTACTTGAATACCCAACAAGACTTTTTCCAAATAAATCAAACCCAGCGTTACAAAAAGCAGATATTGAATGGAAAACGCTATAAAAAGCGCCTTTTGCAATTCCATACTCTGGAACAAATTGAGTTGATAATAATAGAGCTCCAAAAAATTGAACTGAAACCGTAAATACTAATACATATTGTACCATTTTTACAAGTCCTTGAATAGAATATGTATTCATAGCTTCTTGCATTACAAGTCTTTCCCTTAGAGTTATTTTTTTACCTAATATTAAAGATATTAATACTGCAAAAGACATAAACCCTAGACCACCAACTTCAATTAAAGTCATAATAACAGTTTGCCCAAAAGTACTCCAGTGGGTACTAGTATCCAATGTTATAAGACCTGTTACGCATACTGCTGAAGTAGATGTAAAAATAGCATCCAAAAAATTAGTTGGCTTCCCACTACTAGATGAAATAGGTAATGAAAGTATGGTTCCACCTATAAAAATAACTACTAAAAAGCCTAATGCCAATATTTGAACTCCATTTAACTTAATTTTACTTTTCAAACTAAATTGCATATCCTCCACCTCTTAGATATACTAAAATTTTATACTAATTATTATACACTATTTTTAATATATTATTATATTTATCTATAAAAAAAGTCGCCAAGGCGAGCTTGCCGAGCCGTCGACTTTTTTTAGTGCATATGCATTTCCTAAGCTTGTCTGAGGAAAATCTTGCACGCGCACTATATTCATATTTTTTACTCTTTAGGAAATAGCTTTAATAGCTAAATATCTTAGAATATTTATCCACAATAAATTTAGAAATATAATTCCCTAAAGAGTAAAAAATGCGACCATATGGCCGCAGTAGATTATTTGTTTATTTGGCTTTTTGCTACTTCTACTAAATCTGCAAATGCCTTAGGATCATTTATAGCTATTTCTGATAACATTTTTCTGTTCATGTCTATTCCAGCTAATTTGATACCATTTATGAATTTTGAATATGAAAGACCATTCATTCTTGTAGCAGCGTTAATTCTTGCTATCCATAATCTTCTAAAATCTCTCTTTTTTAATCTTCTTCCAACATAAGCATTTCTTAAAGCTCTTATTACTGATTCGTTAGCAGTTTTAAATAATCTGCTCTTTCCACCATAATAACCTTTTGCAAGCTTTAATACTTTTTTGTGATTTTTACGTGAATTTACTGCTCTTTTAACTCTTGCCATGTTTCAATCCTCCTACAATCTTATAAATATGGTAATAATTTTTTCATTGCTTTTTCTTGAGTAGTTGAAACATAAGCAGCTTTTCTTAAGTTTCTCTTTCTCTTAGAGCTCTTCTTTGTTAAGATATGACTCTTGAAAGCTTTAGCTCTCTTTAACTTTCCTGTACCTGTTTTCTTAAATCTCTTTGCTGCACCTCTGTGCGTTTTCATTTTTGGCATAATAAAATCCTCCTCTCAAATTATGTTTCTTTTAAGGGAAATCTCAATTACACTTATGTGATAATTTCTCAATATTAATTAAGTACAAATATTTTTTTAATACTTACTACTTTTCTAACTAAACTATTCCCCTAATTAGTTATAATCTAATTCCACTTATAGGAACTAATTAGCATTATATAGTGCTTTTTTATTTGTAATAATAACTATTACTTTCTTCTTTATATAATTCCTTAAGAGAATTTTTATAATTTTACTTATCTCTAAGTATTTATTACTCAAAAAGACAAATAAAAAAGACAGCACTACGCCGTCCTCATAATATACATTAATTTAATCTAAATAATACTAAATTAAAATAAGAATGTATTACCTTACTAAGCTATGCCGTAAGGTGAGAAACGGCTTTGTTTCTTCTTAACACTAGTAATTATATTATCTGTTAAAAAACTTGTCAATATAATTTTAAAATTTAACCTGTTTTTCAGTACATAAGGAGCATCCTTCACAGTAACTTACCTTATCCTCAAACACATTTTCTATAGTGTTTATAAATTCCTTATTTAAACAGTTATCTTTTCCATGAATTATTACTTTTTTAGGAGCATTAGTTATTAGTCCACTTATTATTATATCTTCCATTTTTGCATCACTATCTATTCTACATTCTATTAATTCCTTCATAAATTCATTAAAAATATCTTTTTTCTCTCTATCTTTTATATAATAATTGCCACCTTCATCTATACATATATTTATTTCATCTATCTTGCTTTCTTGTATATCAACAAAATATTTTAATAATTTTACAAATTCTTTATATTCTTTTTCAACCATATAACTTTCTATTACCTTATCTATTATGTTTTCTATATCTTCTCTTAATTCCTTCATTCTAAATCTAATAAATCCATTTATGTTTATCTCTGAGTTTTCTTCTAAACACCCTTTAATTTTTTCTATTACACAGTTCATCTTATTCATGCAATAAATCAAATTTTCTGATTTTAAATATTCTTCACATAGTAATACTTTCATAACCTCTTCTTCAACTTCTATTACTTCATCCTGCTTAAGAAAAAAGTAATTTTCAGTTAAAAAATCAAACATTTCTCTTTCTTTATATTTCTCTATAACGATTTTATATAAAATATTACTTATATATAAGTTTATAACTTCTCTTATTCTATCATTATAATCTTCATCATCACATAGTACTTTAACTATATGATTATCTAATTCCACACTCTCTACTACTCCAATTTTTATGTGTTTTTTTCTTAGAACAGTCCTTAGTTCTTGAATTTCTCTTACAAAATCTAGATCCTTATTATATACAAGCTTTAGTACAAGCATGGGTTCCACTCCCTTCCTAGTAATAGTATGTATAAAAAATTAAACTATATTCAAAAAATATTTCTTACTAATCGACAAAATTAATTTACCAAACTATAATAAAATATATTAAATACAAATTTAGGGAGTATATTTATGGTTTGCTTTGTTGATTATAGAACTACAAATAAAGAAAAAAAAATTCTTGAATCTCTTGATTTCTCAATAATAGAAATTCCTCCTTGCAATAATCTATATAAATCTATAGATGGACATGTAGATATACAATTAGCTATATTAGATAAAAAACTTAAGAAAGTAATAATTCAAAAAAATATGTCAGAAAGCTTTAAGGATAAGCTAAAAAATTTCAACATTAACTTTATTGAAAGTAAAAATTCTTTAGACTATAGTTATCCTAATAATATTTTTTTAAATGCTTTAATTTTAAATGACTATTTTATACATAATTTAAAATATACTGATGAAATACTACTTTCTACTCAATCCCATAAAAAACTAATAAATATTAATCAAGGATATACTAAGTGCTCTTGTTTACCAATTTCAGATAAAGCAATAATAACAAATGATATTGGTATATATAATTCCTTAAATCCCCAAGGATTTGATATATTATTGCTACCTCCTGGTGATATAATTCTTGAAGGTTTAGACTATGGTTTTATTGGCGGAACTGGTGGCCTTATTAATGAAAACCTAATAGCTTTTTTCGGAAATTTAGATTCATATATATACGGTGATACAGTTAAATGCTTTTTAAAAAAATATGGAGTTAAACCTATTTATTTAAAAGATGGAAAACTCCACGATAGAGGAAGCTTGTTTGTATTATAGTCTTTTATATAATACGTTTTTTTTATATAAATGTTTCTAATAATACTTTAATAACATTTTAATTTAACTTTTAATTTTATAGAGATTAATTTAAAATACTTAAAGGAGATTAATTAAAATCTCCTTTAAGTTATTCCTTATATATAATTTTTTCAAATTCCTTTATTTTATTTCTTAATTCATAATATTTTATATTAGATTCCTTTTCTAATTTATCTAATATAAGAAAAATCTCACCTAAACTATGTTTGTATTCATTTATATCTTTATTTCCTCTTCCGAGTTTGTCACAAATAAATAACAATATAATGTCATTAAATTTTTTACTACTTAATAAGCCTTCTATATTAGAAAATGGTAAATTTTTAATTATATAAATATGGTGCATATGATATCTTACTAACTCACTTACGTCCTCCGTTAATTCTGTATAACCATATTTATTAAGCAACTTATAAGCCATCTCTGCTCCTTCTGTATCATGATTATAAGATCTATATCTTCCCTTAATAAATTTTGTTGTTGGTATTTTTCCTATATCATGTAATAATGTTGCCCACATAAAGCTTCTAGCATCATCAGAAAGGTTTTTAATCTTAGCTCCCATATCTACCACCATTTTAGTATGATTCCACACATTTCCTTCAGGATGATATTTTTTTTCTTGGGGGATATCTTCCAATTTCCTTATTATACTAAAATCACTTTTATTAAATTTTTCAGTTTTCATCATATCACTTATAGCTACAGATGGTTCTTTTTCATTTATTAATATTTTTTCTAATTGATTAAATATTTCAATATCCATATTGCCACCTCCTAAATAATATTATTTGTACTTATTAAAATTTTATTTTAAATTTAGTATCAAAAATTTAAATATTACATATCATATAATTATAAGATTTGGCGCTATAGCCAAGTGGTAAGGCAGAGGTCTGCAAAACCTTTATTCCCCAGTTCAAATCTGGGTGGCGCCTCCAAAATTAAAAGGCTTAGATATTTAATTATCTAAGCCTTTTCATTTTTATTGTTTCGCTTTATTTAATAATTCTCCAATTTCTTGATTTGAAAAATTATATGCTGTATTACAGAAATTACATTTAATTTCTTCTTCTTTTCCATCTTCATATATTTCTCTAAGGTCTTTTTCTCCTATAGATAATAAAACTGACTCTACTTTTTCTCTTGAACAGTTGCAAGTATATTCTGGTTTTGATTCTTCTAATATCTTTAAATCCATACCTTCAAATATAAACTCTATAACTTTATCTATGCTTCCATGCTCTTGTAACATTTGTGTTATTGAAGGAATTTCTTCTAATCTATATGTAATTAAATCTGATAATAATTCATCAGCATCTGGCATCATTTGAATTATAAATCCACCTGAAACTTTAATTGAAAAATCTCTATCAACTAAAACTCCTAGAGCTACAGCTGATGGTGTTTGTTCTGAAACTGTGAAGTAATATGCTAGATCTTCTCCAATTTCCCCTGTATATATTGAAACTTGCCCTACATAAGGATCTCTCATCCCTAGGTCTTTAATAACTGTAAATTCCCCATCTGTACCTATATATCCGCCTACATCTAGTTTACCTTTTGGGTTTAAAGGCATATCTCCATATGGATTTCCAATAAATCCTTTTACATTACCACCTTCATATGCTGTTACAGTAACTCCTTTTGCTTCGCCTCCTCCATTTATCTTTAAAGTTATTACTTCTTTCTCTGATTTCAAAGTAGATCCCATAAGAGATCCTGCTGTTAACATTCTTCCTAATGCTGCTGCAGCAACTGGTGTACATTCATGAATTTCTCTTCCCTTATTAACTAACTCTGTAGTTTCTCCAGCTATAATCCTTACCATTCCATCCTTCGCTGTTGCTCTAATTATTTTATCCATTAATATTCCTCCATTAAATAAATTACTTTTTTACTACATACATTATTCTTTCTGTTAAATTTTCAACATTTTTGTCAGAATAACCATCAAATTTACCAATAACTTTAAATCCCAATTCTTTAAGTTTACTATCTATAAATTCTTCTTTGTAGGCTCTTTCTATATGTTCTTCTTCAAATCTTTCATATAAGTCACCCTTTTTAACGAAAAAAGTTAAAAACATACTTAAAATATCATCTTCAAAAGTATTTTCCCAAGTATAGAATACCTGATCCTCACTATATGTATATATATTATTTCCTAATATTTCTGAAAGCTTATAGTAAGAATTTATATCAAATATAAATATACCATCATCACTTAAGTGTTCTTTTACTCTTTTTAAATAATCAATAAATTTAGATTCTTCTACAATATAATTAGATGAATCTAATACTGATGTAATTAAATCAAATTTTCTATTTAGACTAAGCTCACTCATATCTTGGCAAATTAATTTACACTTTATTTTTTCTTTTTTTAGTTTATCAAAAGCTTCTCTTAACATGTCATCAGATAAGTCTACAGCAAAAGATTCCTTAAAGTTTTTAGCTAATTTCACAGTTACATTTCCTGTTCCACAAGCTATATCTAAATAATTATTGAAACTTATATTTTCATCTTTGCATATATCAATAATTCTATCACACATTTCTTGATAATTAATATCTTCATTTATTAGTTCATCATATATTTTAGCAAACTCCCCATATGTCAAAATATCCATCCCCCTTTTTTATAGAGTTTTCTAAAACTATATTAAATGTAAAATTTCCTTTAGTCAATCTATAGAATCAATAAAAACTCCTATTTAAAGTAAATTTACTTTCTACCTAAAATTTCATCATTTGTAGGTATCTTTAGCATCCTCTTCCTCTTTGTCATTATTCCACCTATACGCCCAGTTTCCTCTGCTGTTAATCCTCCCCATCCACACTTATCTACTTTATCCTTTAAACCTAATTCATCAGCAATTTCATACTTTATTTTTTCTCTTAATATTTCTGCGTCTGATAATTCTTTATTTGATCTTATTTTTGATTTTATTATTTTTTTTAATGGTGTTTTACTCATTTTAATACCCCCTAAAAATATAATATTTATATTTTTTCCAAAAGTTTTTCTAATATACTATTAAATTAATTATTCACTATAAAGCCTTAAATTTTATATATTATAATAAAACATTAATTTTTAATATTTAACTATGTTAAGGGGGCAAATTTATGTACAATGTTGCAATAGTTGGGGTTACTGGTAATGTAGGTAGAAAATTTTTAGAAATTTTAGATGAAAGGAATTTTCCTATAAAAAATTTATATCTATTTGCATCTAAAAGGTCAGCAGGTTCTAAACTTAAATTTAAAGAAAATGAGATTATAGTAGAAGAAACCTCTATTAACAATATAAAAAATAAAAAAATAGACTATGCACTTTTTTCAGCTGGTGGTGATGTTAGTTCTAAATTCTCACCAATATTTGTTTCTTATGGAGCTACTGTTATAGATAACTCTAGTGCTTTTAGGATGGATAGAAATGTACCTTTAGTTGTTCCTGAAGTTAATCCTGAAGATATAGAGTGGCATAATGGTATAATAGCTAATCCAAATTGCTCTACCATTCAAGCTATGGTTCCTTTAAAGGTTTTAATAGATAATTATGGTATCAAAAGAATAGTATACTCTACATACCAAGCCGTTTCAGGTGCTGGCATGGAAGGTATAAGTGATTTAGAGAATGGATTAAAGGGCTTATCACCTAAAAAATTTCCTTATCCCATTGCAGGAAACTGTTTACCTCATATAGATGTATTTCTAGAGAATGGGTACACAAAGGAAGAAATTAAAATGATTAAAGAAACAAAAAAGATTCTTCATAATAATAATTTAAAAATTACAGCAACTACTGTTAGAGTGCCTGTTCTTAATAGCCATAGTGAAAGTATCAATATTGAACTTGAGAAGCCTTTTGAATTAGATGATGTAATAGAATTATTTAAAAATACTAAAGGCCTTACTGTCTATGATAATATTAAAGAAATTAAATACCCTACTGCACTAATGGTCTCAGGAAAAGATGATGTATTTGTAGGCCGCATTAGAAGAGACTTTAGTGTAAATAATGGATTAAATCTTTGGGTGGTTGCTGATAACATTAGAAAAGGTGCTGCTTTAAATGCAGTACAAATAGCTGAACTATTAATAAGGAGTGATAAGTAATGTCAATTTTTAAAGGCTCTGCTGTAGCAATAATTACACCCTTTACTGAAGATGGAGTTAACCACAAAAAACTTAAAGAATTAATAGAGTGGCATATACAAGAAAAAACAGATGCTATTGTAATTTGTGGTACAACTGGTGAAGCAAGCACAATGACCTGTGAAGAAAGAAAAGAAACAATAAAATTTACTGTTGATATAGTAAACAAAAGAGTTCCTGTAATAGCTGGGACTGGAACTAACAATACGGCTGCTTCAATTGAAATGAGTAAGTTTGCAGAAAGTGTGGGAGTTGATGCTCTTTTGATAATAACACCTTATTATAATAAAACTACACACAAAGGCTTAATAAAGCATTTTGAAGCTATAAACAATGCTATAAATACTCCAATAATTTTATATAATGTCCCAAGTAGAACTGGAGTTAATATTACACCTAATGAACTTTTCGAATTATCAAAATATAAAAATATTGTTGCTATTAAAGAAGCCAGTGGAAATATAAGTCAAATAGTTCAAATGAAAGCATTATGTAAAGATAAAATTGATATATACTCAGGGAATGATGATCAAGTTATTCCTATAATGTCTCTTGGTGGGCTAGGAGTTATTTCTGTTTTAGCTAACATACTTCCTAAGGAAGTTCATAATATGACTACTTCATATATAAATGGAAACATTCAAGAGGCCTTGAAAATCCAATTAGACATTTTAGATATAGCTAATAAGCTTTTTGTAGAAACTAATCCTATCCCGGTTAAAACAGCATTAAATTTAATGGGAAAAGATGTTGGAGCTTTTAGATTGCCATTATGCGAAATGGATAATAAAAATCTTGAGTTATTAAAAGACTCATTAAAAGAATATAACTTAATTTAAGGAGTTTATTATGATAAAAGTTGTGTTAAATGGATGTTGCGGCAAAATGGGAAAAGTAATTATTCAATCATCAAAAAATTTTCCTAATATTAATATAGTAGCTGGAATAGACAAATATCCTACTAATGATTGCTATTTTAAAGTATTTAATAAAGCTAGTGATTTAGATATAGATTACGATGTATTACTTGACTTTTCTAGACCTGAAGCTCTTAAAGACATTTTAGATTTATCTTTAAAAAATAATAAACCTATTATACTTTGCTCTACAGGTTATTCAGAAGAAGATTTATTACTAATTAATGAAAAAAGCAATGAAGTTTCTATATTTAAATCTGCTAATATGTCCTTAGGTATTAACTTGCTAAACTCAATATTAAGAAAAATAGTACCTTCTTTATATGAAAATTATGATATTGAAGTAGTTGAAAAACATCATAATCAAAAAGTTGACTCTCCAAGTGGAACTGCTCTTTTACTTGCTGATACAATAAAATCTGCTATTCCAAAAGAAACGGTATATATATATGGAAGAAGTGGAGAAAATAAAAGAGAGAAAAACGAAATAGGAATTCATGCCATTAGAGGTGGATCAATAGTTGGAGATCACGAAATTATATTTGCTGGAGCTGGAGAAGTAATAGAACTATCTCATAAAGCTATATCTAGAGAAGTTTTTGCAGTTGGAGCCTTAAAGGCTTGTGAATATATGAGTAAAATAACTAAAGCTGGTTTATATAATATGAATGATGTATTAGGAATTTAAATGTATTAAAAAGAGATAAGATTAATTCTTATCTTTTTTTATTTTAAGAATCTATTTCCAGTTTAAAAATCTTCTATAGTGTAAAACTATAATATCATCAATTTATAAGGAGGTTTAATTATGGCAAAAGATAGTCAACCTGACAATAAGAAAGCTAGAATGGAAAAATGTAATTATCAAACTCCAATAACTGAAGAAGGTCATAATCATAATCCAAATGCTAAGCATAAATCTATCAAAAAAGAAGGATCTTCAAGTCAACACTTTAATAGATTTGGAAATTAAAAAAGAAGAGTCTTCCGACTCTTCTTTCAATTAATTATTTTTACTCTTCTATATATGCATTATTAAAGAATACATGTCCTAAAGTTGAAACTCTAACGCCTTTAACTTCTGGCTTAGCTCCCTTAACTTTAGTGTAGTAGTATAATGGGATCATTGGAGCTTCATCCATAAGTATATCTTCAGCTTTTCTCATAAGTTCCCATCTCTTAGTTGAATCTGTTTCTTTTCTAGCATCTGCAAGTAACTTATCGTATTCTGCATTTGAGAATCCTGCATCGTTATTTCCGCCGCCAGTTTCAAATAAATCTAAGAATGTCATTGGATCAACATAGTCTCCATTCCAACCATGTCTAGCAATTTGGTATCCACCTTGTTGTCTTGTATTTAAGAATACCTTCCATTCTTGGTTAGTTAATTCAGCTTTTACACCAATTTTAGCCCAATCTTGTTGAATAACTTGAGCTATATCCTTGTGAGATCCTTCAGTATTATACATAAATTCAAATGTTGGAAGCCCTTCACCATTTGGATATCCAGCTTCAGCTAATAACTTCTTAGCTTCTTCTGTATTAGCTTGATTTGGATTAAAGTATTCTTTGCTTGCAAATTCTTCACCTTTATCATTTAAAATTCCCTTTGGAACATAGCTATATGCTGGAACTTGTCCTGCTTTAGTAACTTTTTCAACTATACCTTTTCTATCGATTGCAAGTGATAAAGCTTGTCTTACTTTCTTATTGCTTAAAGCTTTCTTAACTTCTGGTGATGATATAGTATCTTGCTTACCAACATTAATTACTAACATGTATGTTGCAAGATTTGGATAAATTGTAACTAAACCTTCATTTTTACCAGCTTCAATTTCTGCTGGAGGAACTGTATCAACCATATCAAATTCCCCTGCTTTTAATGAAGAATATGCAGTGTTTTGGTCAGTAACTAATTTATAAACTATTCCTGGAAGTTTAATTTCTTTCTTATTCCAATAATTATCATTCTTTTCAAAAACTAATTGATCTTTCATATCCCATTGAACTAATTTGAAAGGTCCATTTGAAACATAAGTTTCTGGATTAGTTGCCCATGTATCTGGATTAGCTGAAACTATATCTTCTCTTAATGGAACATAATTTGTAAATGCAGTAAGTTCTGGGAAGTAATCTGTTGGTGATTCTAATGTTACCTTTAAAGTATGATCATCTACAACTTCTATTCCTAAATCTTCTCTTTTAGCTTTTCCATCATAGAAATTTTTTGCATTCTTAATATAGAAAAATTGGTATGCATACTCTGCTGCTGTTTCCTTAGTTAAAGCTCTAACCCATGAATATTCAAAGTCTTTAGCTGTAACGTCTTTTCCATCTGACCATTTAGCATCCTTTCTTAAAGTAAAAGTATATACTAATTTATCGTCAGAAACATCCATCTTTTCAGCAACTCCTGGAATTGCCTTTTCATTTTCGTCCAGTCTCATTAGCCCTTCAAAAGCATTATCAATAACAGTTCCTGACTCTGCTGCAGTATTTAGAGTTGGATCTATCGTTTCTGGATCTGAACCTAAATTATAAATTAATTTTCTTCCACCATCACCTGAATCACCTTTTCCGCAACCCGCAAAAACAGACATTCCAAGTGCAAGCGTTAGTGCAACTGCACAAATTTTTCTTAGCTTATTGCTTTTCATTGTTTTTCCCCCTTAATATATAAACTTTATACTAATTGCCTATGCAATAAATACCTAATCATTAAATAAATGGCATGCTACAAAGTGACCTTGCTCTACTTCTTTAAGCTCTGGATCTACTTCTCCACAAATTGGCTTAGCATACTTACATCTACCTTTAAATCTACATCCTGGTGGCGGATCTATTGGTGATGGTATATCACCTTGTAAGACTATTCTTTGATTTGTTTTAGCCACCTGTGGATCTGGAATTGGCACAGCAGAAAGTAAAGCTTGTGTATATGGATGTTTAGGTTTTAAATAAACATCATCAGCTGGTCCCTTTTCAACCATTTTACCAAGGTACATAACACCTATATGAGTTGATATATGCTTAACCATTGATAAATCATGAGCTATAAATAAGTAAGTTAGCCCAAACTCTTCTTGAAGCTCTTCTAACATATTGATAACTTGTGCTTGAATTGAAACATCAAGCGCAGAAATCGGTTCATCACAAACTATAAAGTCTGGTTGTACTGCAAGAGCTCTAGCAATACCTATTCTTTGTCTTTGCCCACCTGAAAACTCGTGAGCATATCTATTTATATGGCTTCCATTTAAGCCAACTCTATCTAATAAATACCTAATTCTTTTATTTCTTTCTTCTCCCTTATATAACCCATGAATGTCTATAGCCTCACCTATAATATCTCCTACAGTCATTCTTGGATTTAAAGAAGCATATGGATCTTGAAATATCATTTGCATATTCTTTCTTAAAGAAACCATTTTCTTTTCACTATGATTAGTTATATCTTCACCATTAAAAATTATTTGTCCTGAAGTTGGTTCATATAGCTTTAAAATAGTTCTACCAGTAGTAGTTTTACCACAGCCTGATTCTCCTACTAACCCTAAAGTTTCTCCTCTTTTAATGCTAAATGATACATTGTCTACAGCTTTAACAAAGCTTTTATTGGAAAATAATCCTTTATTTACAGGGAAGTATTTGCAAAGATTTTTAACTTCTAAAATAACATCGTTTTTATTTTCCATTATTCTTCCCTCCTTATTGGTGACTCTACCTTTGGTGCATTTTCATGACATAACCAACAAGCTGCTCTATGTCCTTTTGATATTTCAAATAAAGGTGGTTGGTTCTCTATGCAAACCTTCATTGCATACTTACATCTAGCTGCAAATGGACATCCTACTGGTGGTTTTAATAAATCTGGTGGCTGTCCTTCAATCGGTGTCAATTTTTCTTTTATTTCACTTTTAGGATTAGGAACGCTATTTAGCAATCCCCAAGTATATGGATGTCTTCCATTGTAGAATATGTCTTCATCTGATCCTTCTTCTACAACAATTCCACCATACATAACATTTATTCTCGAACAAAGGTCTGCTACAACTCCTAAATCATGTGTGATTAAGATAATTGAGCTATTAACCTTTTCTTTTAAATCTTTCATTAAATCTAATATTTGTGCTTGTATTGTAACATCTAATGCTGTTGTTGGCTCATCAGCTATTATAAGGTTTGGTTCACAAATAAGACTCATAGCTATCATAACTCTTTGTCTCATACCACCTGAAAATTCATGTGGATATTGCTTAAGCCTTTTTTCAGGACTTGGGATACCTACCATGTCTAACATCTTAATAGCTTGTTCATTCGCTTCTTTTTTAGAAATCCTCTTATGCTTTATTAGATGTTCTGTCAGTTGCTCTCCTACTGTATATAAAGGATTTAATGATGTCATAGGATCTTGGAAAATCATAGCCATTTCATTTCCTCTAATTTTCTGCATAACCTTTTCATTTGGATTAGTTATATCAGTTCCATTAAACATAATAGTATCCGCATCAATAACAGCATTATCTGCTAATAATCTCATAATTGACATCATTGTAACTGATTTACCACAACCTGATTCTCCAACTATCCCTAAAGCTTCTCCTTTATCTAAGTGTAAGGATACTCCTCTTACTGCTTGTACATCACCTATATGTGTTTTAAAGGAGGTTTTTAAGTTTTTAACTTCTAATAATCTACTCATCTGTCATTCCTCCTATCTCTTATTCTTAGGATCTAAAGCTTCTGTTAACCCATCACCAAATAGGTTAAATGCTAATATAATTAAACAAATCATTCCAGCTGGGAATAATAATTGATACGCTGCTGTACTTAAAAGTCCACTAGCATCATTTGCCAATGTTCCAAGTGAAGCAAGTGGTGCATTTATACCTAAGCCTATAAAACTTAAGAAAGCCTCTGTAAATATTGCTTGTGGTACAAATAATGTTAAAGTTACTAATATAGAACCCATTGTGTTAGGAATTAAGTGTCTAAAAAGTATTCTTGCTTTTGAAGCTCCAAGAGCTTTTGCTGCTAATACGAATTCTTGTTGTTTTAATTGAAGAATATCTCCTCTTACTATTCTTGCCATACCTACCCAATAAGAAATAGCCATTGCTAGAATAATAGTAGTTAATCCTGAAGATCCTTCTTTCTTAAATGTAGCCATTAATATGATTACATAAATTTGATTTGGTATAGCATATAAAACGTCAACTATTCTCATCATTATATTGTCTACTCTACCACCAAAGAAACCAGAAACTCCTCCATATACTACACCTATAACTAAGTTTATAGCTGCTGCTGATACTGCAATTATAAGAGAATATCTAGCTCCATACATTACTCTTACAAATAAGTCTCTTCCTAAATTATCAGTTCCAAACCAATGCTGAGCACTTGGTCTTAAATCTGTTGCTTGTAAGTTTGTATCGTAATAAGTATATCCCATTGTTTTTTGCATTATAATTGGTCCTAAAGATGCAAATAAAATTATTATTCCTATCATTATTAATGAAAACAATGCTACTTTATTACTTTTTAATCTTCTCCAAGCATCAGCCCAATATCCAACGCTTGGTCTAACTATTTGTTCAAAGTTCTTTTCCTCTTCACTTAAAGGAGTAAATAGTTCTTTATCTATATTTAAATCCATTTTTAAATCTTCCATGCCTTTACCCCCACTTACCCTTCTAGTTTAATTCTTGGATCTATAAACACGTATATTATATCTACTAGTAAGTTACATATTACTATTAAGGTACAATAAAATGTTGTAACTCCTAATAATGAACTATAATCTCTATTAGTTATTGATAAAGTAAATTCATTTCCAAGCCCAGGTATAGCAAATATTTTTTCAACTACGAAAGAGCCTGTTAATACTCCTGCTACTAATGGTCCTAAGTAAGTAACTACTGGAATTAATGAATTTCTTAATGCATGTTTAAATACTATTGTTTTTCCACTTAACCCTTTAGCCTTTGCAGTTCTTATATAATCTGATTTTAATACATCAATTAATTTACTTCTTGTTAATCTTGTTATAAATGCCATTGAACCTCCTGAAAGTGCTATAACTGGCATTATATAATTTTTAGGTTTACTTAATCCAGTAGCTGGTAAGAAACCTTTAAGCTGTACTGTAAATATATATATTAGAAATGTTCCCATTACAAAGCTTGGTATTGTTATACCTAGTGTTGCTAGTAACATACAAACTCTATCTGGCCATTTATCTGCTTTTAATGCAGCTACTATTCCAAGTAGAACTCCAACTACAACTGAAAATACTATTGATACTCCACCAACTTTAGCTGAGTTTGGGAAACTCTTTTTTATTGTTGTTAAAACGTCTCTTCCTTTATACTTCATTGATTTACCAAAATCACCTTTTAATAAATTCTTCATATAAATTGTATATTGTTCCCCAACAGGTTTGTCCAACCCATATTTTTCGTTTAGCTGGGCTTTCATGTCCG
This sequence comes from Clostridium sp. CTA-7, assembly GCF_054768095.1. Lineage (NCBI taxonomy): Bacteria > Bacillati > Bacillota > Clostridia > Eubacteriales > Clostridiaceae > Clostridium > Clostridium sp. CTA-7. Next base: position 351,625 of record NZ_BAAAAV010000003.1, read on the forward strand.
GTGTTATTTTTTCTCCATCAAATGGACCACCCGGCATCATTCTTACTAGAAAGAATACTATAGTCACAACTGCCCAAATAGTAACTATACTAGTTAAAAGCCTCTTTCCTATATACTTTACCATTTGTTTTCAACCCCCATTCATCATTCTACACACATTCCATTTTGTAGATATTAATAATTATATTATATTATTAAAATTTGTCAATTAACATTTTAAATTTATATTCAGTATTTTGATAATATATCAATAATACCTATCTTTTTTTTTAAATTTATAAAAGAATCCCTCAAACATTAGTAAACGCTTACACTTACTTTTTTACTCATTTCTGCAAGTATAAATATTAATCCTTCATTTTTCTAATTATTATTAATTTACTTTTATTTTAATAGAATATATTTATTAAATTTTAATTTACACGGACAATTATATAAATTTGTTCGTTTATAGTGAACATATACTTTCTAATTTTTATAGAATTATTACGCATAATTCTAAACTATTTATAAAAACTGATTAGCATAAAAGCTTTACTATAATGCTAATCAGTTAACTATTATTAAATGTGTAATTTATTTATATAATTCTCTAACTTATCTATATATTAATAAATTAATATTCTATTCCTTTTCTGGCATCTACGCCTTTTTCAAAATAATGTTTAATGCATTTCATTTCTGTAACTAAATCACTTTTTCTCAAAATTTCTTCTGGTATATCCCTTCCTGTTAAAATAAGTTCCATATTAGTAGGTTTATTATCTATAATATATAGAACTTCTTCAACTGTTAAGAACTTATTATATAAGACTCCCATTATTTCATCTATAATTAATACATCGCATTTATTATTTCTTATTGTATCTAAAATAAATTTATATCCTTCTTTAATTTCAAGCTTTAATTCCTCTTTTTCTTTTTCGTTTAAATTCCAAACAAAATCTCTTGGCTTTTCAAATCTAAATAATTCGAAGTTTTCCCCAAGCTCATCTATAGTTTTTAATTCTCCTGTTGGACCACCTTTTAGAAACTGAAGCATATATATCTTTAATCCATTTCCATAGGCTCTCATTCCTTGACCTATGGCAGCAGTAGTTTTACCTTTACCATTTCCTGTGTACACTTGAACTAATCCTTTATCCAATTTCATTCTATCAACTCCTTTTTTTATAAATTGTACATTATATATAATTGTATTGTAAACATAATATAATTTATCATTATTTTATTATTTTTCTATGTATATATCCTTAATATATTATTTCTACATTCTTATTTTATAATACAGTGCTGATAGTCTCAAATATAATCATACATTTATAGGAAACTATAAAATTTATACTTGTGCATACTTAATTATAAGAAAATAATTTATAAAAAAGTGCACATATGTAAATTTGCTTATTCCGTCACTTCGCTCCAAGTCATCACAAACTTACATATGTGCACTTAAAAACTGAAGGAATGAAACTATAAAGAGTTATTCATAGAGTAAACTTTTTATAACTTCCTAAAGAATAAATGATTAAAGGTGAAAAGCAAGCTTTTCACCTTTATTTTATACTACATTACTTCTTCTTCACTAACTTCATGTTCTAAATCTAAATTATCATTTTGAACTCTTTCCATCTTTGATACAGATACTTCATATGCTATTTTCTTTATAACATCTGTATCGCTAACTTTCTTTTGATACTCTCTACTTTGTAATCTTCCCCAAACTCTAATGTTATCTCCAACCTCTAAAGATTGGCAGAATCTTGAATTTCTTCCCCATGCTATTGTTGGAATATAATCTGATTTATTATATGCTCTATTAACTGCTAATAGTACATCTGCAATTTCTCTTCCAAAAGGAGTTGTTCTATAAACAGGTTCCTTGCATATATACCCATCTAAGAAAATTTCATTAGGATTCTTACTTCTTTCAATACAAGGTTCTATATTTCTTGCAAAAACAGTTAATATAAGTTTATTTGACCCATCAACAAACTTATTATATGACCTCAATTGACCATCTACTATTATTTCTTTACCAATAGATAAGTCCATATTAGCTATAAGTCTTTCTGATACTGTTATGTTTAAAACATCAACTGAATCACTAAGTCTCATAACCTCCATTGAAAATGTATAAAACCCTTCCCCATACATTTCATGGCTAAATTCTAGTTCTGATATTACTGTTCCCTCTAAATAAATTTTGTTATTTAACATCAAGTTGTCCATCATTAACCCTCTCTCCCTTAGTAATAATTTTAATCGATTGCATTTTTAACCCCACTGGATACATTTCCATTATAATACATTATATCATCATTTTTCAATATTTTTTAATTTATTTTTTTATTTGTTCTCCTTTATCATCAACATAATAATCCTTCTCATATATCATTTCACCCACTGGTATGAAGGAATATCCTTCTTCTTTAAGTTTTTTGATTATTTTATCTAGATTTCCTGGAGTGTACTTTGCATTGTTATGAAAAAGTAAAATTGAACCTGGAGCAATTTTTTTCATAACTCTATTATACTCCTCATCAGCTCCTTTTTGCTTCCAATCAACAGAATCTATATCCCATTGAATACACTTATATCCTTGTTTATTTACAAAATCAAAGGACTTTTTATTGTAATCACCACTAGGAAACCTAAATAATTTAGGTTTAACTGCTGCTGTTTCTTCTATTATTTTATCAGTTTTATCAAGTTCCTCCTTCATCCTATTTTCATCTATCTTGGTAAACATAGGATGAATATAGCTATGGTTTCCTATTTCATGGCCTCCCTCCTTTATATTAACAAGCTTTTCTCTATTTTCTTCACTATAATTAACCCAACCTCCCATTATAAAAAAGGTTGCCTTTACATTATATTTATCTAGTATCTCTAATATGTTATAAATTTCATCTTTTTCAGCCCAATTTATGTCAAATGTTAAGGATAAAACTTTTTCTTCTTTGTTTACTCTATAAATAGGTCCTTCATTAAATGTTTCTGATAAAACATATTTAAAATTTTCTTTAAATAAAACAGAAAAAATCATAGTGCACACTAATAATGCTAAACTTATTAATACTCTATATCTCCTTCTCACAAAAAACTCCTGTAAATTGATGTTATTTATTTATATTCTTTATAAATAATATTAATGACTATAATATCAACTTAGTAAAATTTATGATATAATTAATATATACTTTCTAAAAGGGAGGTTTAATATGTACGAAAACTCAGCAGAACTAGCAGAAAACAAGTTATTAGTTTTATATGTAATAGAGTCATTAAAATATCCTATTACTAATACTCAACTAACTGAAATTATATTGGAAAATAATTTTATAAACTATTTTACTCTTCAGCAATATATTAGTGAACTTGTTTCATCAGAATTTTTAAGATATGACATAGTGAATGATAAAAATTTAATTTATATAACTGAAAACGGATCAAATGTTCTTTCATTTTTCTCTGATAGAATATCTTCAATAAAAAAGAAGATAATCGATGACTATCTTCTTTCAATGATTGATTCCATAAAAAAGGAGTTAACTATTAATAGTGATTATACTTTAGGAAAAGATAATGCTTTTATAGTAAATTTACAAGCTTTAGAAAATGAGAATCTTTTAATATCTCTTAAAGTTTCTGTTCCATCAAAAAAACAAGCATTATCATTATGTAACAGATGGAAAAGCAATCCATCTGATATCTACACTAAAATAATGAACTCTTTATTCAGTGATTCTGACTAATATAAAGTCATAGCATTAGGCTCTTTTCCTACTGTTATGACTTTTATTTTATTTTTCTTTAGATTAATGCACATAACTCTTCCATTTAAATAATCTGATACAAATGTTGTTTCACCATATTTAACTATTGACTTAGGCATTCCTCCTAAATTCATTTTACTTAAATTACTAAAATCACGTTTATTTATTATACTAAGGGTTCCATCTACAAAATTACAAACATATATACCTTCCTCATCTTCCACAATATCTATAGGAACCTTTCCGACCTTTATCCTAGCTAGTGACTCTAATCTTGATAAGTTAAATACCTCAATATAACCTTCCTTGTCATCTCCCATATAACTTTCACATACATATAATAATCTTTTATCCTTAGAAACTTTAATTTTAGTTGGATATTCTAAAGTTGTTATATCTTTAATTACCTTATTGGTATTTATATCTATAACAGATACATTATTGCTTTGAAAGTTAGAAACAAATATTAGACCAAGTTCCTTAGATACCTCTATATTATGTGGCCAATTATTAACATGTATTTCTAACGCAATCTTATTTTCTTTTAAATCATAAATAATAATAGTATTTGATTCAGAGCATATAATATATAAAGAATTCTTATATCTTACTAAATCATTTGGATGAGCTCCTATATAAATGCTATTTTTTTCCTTTAATGTATCCATATTTATTATTGATATCGAATTACTATAACTATTAGCAGTATAAGCTATATTTTCATTAATGCAAATACCACTTGGTCCTAAAGGTCTTTCCCCAGTAGTTAAAAATATTTCTTCACTCAAAAAATTTTCTATAGATAGTTTGCTTATAGAATCACTACCTGTATTACAAATAATTAAAGATTTCATTAATATAGCACCTCCTTTATATTAGAAGCTATTTATTAAAACTTTATAAAGATTGATTATTATATACTTTTATAGATACTCATAATATCTTAAATACTATGTACATTTATAATATATTCCTACTTAAAATAAATGAGACAACTTTTTATCTTTTATATCATATTTCCACATTTTCTCTTCATTTCTACTTAATATAGATATATAATATGTCTTGTACAATATTGTATAAAGGAGGGATATAATATGTTTGTTTATAAAACTAAAGGGGTTTGCTCTACAGAAATACATATAAATGTAGAAAATAATATTATAAAAAACGTTGACTTTATCAGAGGTTGTCCTGGAAATCTTATTGGAATATCAGCTTTAGTGAATGGAATGAATATTGATGAAGCAATATCTAGGTTAAAGGGGATAACATGTGGAAATAAAGATACATCTTGCCCTGATCAACTTTCTAAAGCACTAGAAGAATATAAAAAATCTGCATAATAAAAAGGAGTACTTCTACTCCTTTTTATTATAATTTTTTATTTTATCAACTACATTTTCTCTTATCTCTTCTATAGGAAATTCTTTCCCTGGACAAAGTGTTTTATATAAATCTTTATGCCCTAAAATTGTATATATATCGTATTTTAATGATATATATACTGAAAGCTTATATAAACTTTCTAACTGCTCTTCATTTGGATGTTCTTCTTCAAAGTTCCCTTCCAAGCATATTCCTATAGAAGTATTATTTTCACCTTTTGTATGTGCTCCTTCTGCATTTTCTGGTCTGCAAGAATAAATTCTTCCATCTTTTCTTATATAATAATTATATCCTATTCCTTTCCATCCCTTCTCCTTATGATATTCGTTTATATCTTCAGGACTCCATATACTTCTTGCAGCATGATGATATATTATTTTATCTGGTATATTGCTTAGTTCTAAATTTTCTTTCCATTTGTAATCTAAGTTTATAATATTCAAATTTTTCTCTAGTATATTTAATTGATTATCATCAATAACTATATTGTAAAACTTTCTATAGCTTATTTTAAAATAAGATCTTATATCATCTCTTGAAAGTATTACTATAATAATTATTAATAATATTACTGTTGCTATTAAATATATTTTTTTAACCTTCAATTCTATTTCCTTTCTATAATATATATTTCTTAATATATTATTAAAACTTTTAAATTATTATAAAAGGAGTAAATATTCTCTCCATAGAATATTTACTCCTTTAAGTTTACATAATTAATTTTATAATATAAAGCTTATTATTAATGTAATTATTCCGCTTAACATTAAAGAAATATTAATTATATCAATATTTAAAGTAACTTTACATGAATCAACTATTCTTCTTCTATCGATTTCATTGGTTTCTAAGCTTATGTTAGCTAACCACTGAGGATTAATTTGACCCAAATCTTGAAGAGATAAACTCATAGGATTGCCTCCTATTGAAGAAAATACCCCCATCATTAATATTGCTATTCCTTCTACAAAAATTATGTCTCTAAAATGGTACCCTTGAAAAATCGAAATAAACTGTCCTAAACTTAAAGCAATTATTAGACTAGTTAAAGAAACAACCAAAAATTTTGATAAATTTTTTTTATTCATAAGAACCACCATCCATCCTTTTGAAATCAATTACATTATATCATTATAGCTATTTTCTTACAATAACCATAACTTATTCTAGTGTTTCTTCAAATTATCAGTATTTTAAAATTTTGTAATTATCTTAATTAAAATAATAATCAAATTATATATATTCTTTTTAAATTTAAAAGATATATATAAACATTAACAGATAAATATTTTTATATAGACTTTTAAATATAAGAGCATAAAAATATTTTAAATAATTAATACTACATATGGGCTGAATTTAATATAATTTATTTGAACAATGTTCATTCTAGTATTATTATGAACTATGATCAAGAAAATTAATAATATTTTATCTTAATTATACATTTAAGCAAAATACTATTAAATTTAAGCTTAAAATCAATTTGCTTAATTATAGTAAAAATACTATTATTAATACATAAAATTAATTAATAATTATTTTTATATAATATTTTTTATGAGGAGTGTTAATTATGAATAATTTGATGATAGAAATTAGAGATAGAAGCAATACATTGCATAAAGCTGCTGAGAGTACTGGTTTCACAACAAGACTACTTGATAAAAATGCAACTAAAGAGAGTTATTCTGAATATATATTTAACTTATATTACGTATATGAAGCTATAGAAAATAACCTTGATAAGTTTAATGATTTAGAGGCTGTAAGCCCATTTGTAACAAAAGAATTATATAGATCTCATTTAATAAAAAAAGATTTAGAAACACTTTTAGGTGATACATCATCCTTAAAACCTTTGTCTTCTACACTTTCTTATGTTGATAGAATAAATAGTGTTTCTACACAAAATCCTAATTTAATAATTGCTCATGCTTATACAAGATTCTTAGCCGATTTATTTGGTGGAAGAACATTTTATTCTTTATTGAAAGATTTTTATAATGTCACTGAAGATGGATTAAATTATTATCAATATAAGGATCTTGGCGATATGAGAGCTTATGTTATGAGTTATCATAATATGTTAAACTCACTTAAGCTATCAAATGAAGAAAAGGAAGCTTTTATTTTAGAAATTTGTAACTCATACATTTATAATATGGCAATTTCAAATGAATTAGATGCTAAATACTTTTAATAAAAGGAAAACTGTAAGCATACTAAGCTTACAGTTTTCCTTTTATTAATTTACCTAAAAAATCACTATGATAAACTTTAATTGAAAATTAGCTCTAAGTAACCATATAATTTTATAAGAAATAGTTATATTAATAAATTATACTATTTTCATTCATTATTAGACTAATTTACTATATATAATATATAATAGTATCTTTTGATTTTTTATAATCGTTAATTAAATCTTCTAAAGTAATTGATGAGAAATACTTGCTTATAATGCAATTTATATCTTTCCATAAATTTTTATTTATAAAATCTTCTAATTCATTTTCCTCCTCATCATTTATATCTATAAATATATTTTCACCCTCTAAAACTTTTAATATCTCACTTATAGTTAGTTCACTTGGATTTTTACCTAGTGTATATCCGCCTTGAGCACCTTTTCTTCCTACAATAATTCCACCTTTTCTTAATAATGAAAATATTTGTTCAAGATATCTTTCTGAAACATTTTGCCTTTCTGATATTGTTTTTATACTTACATTTTCACAATCCATATTTATAGCTAAATCAACTAAAGCTCTTAGCCCGTATCTTCCTTTTGTTGAAATCTTCAAATAATCACCTTTCCCTTATTGTCTTCCTATTTAATAATAAAAGTCACCACTTTAAATAGTAATGACTTTATTACAATTACTTATATAAATCTGTTGATAAATATCTTTCACCTGTATCTGGTAAAAGAACTACTATATTTTTACCTTGATTTTCTTCCCTTTTTGCTAATTCTGTTGCTGCAAATATAGCAGCTCCTGATGATATTCCAACTAATAATCCTTCTGTTCTAGCAATATCATTTGAAGTATTAAATGCATCTTCATTTTCAACAGCTATAACTTCATCTATAATTGATACATTTAAATTTTTTGGTATAAAGCCTGCTCCTATACCTTGTATTTTGTGAGGTCCTGGTTTTCCCCCAGATATAACTGGAGAATTTTTCGGCTCAACCGCTATTATTTTAACATTAGGATTTTTGGCTTTTAGTACCTCTCCTACACCAGTAATAGTTCCCCCTGTTCCAACTCCACCTACAAATATATCCACTTTGCCTTCAGTATCTCTCCAAATTTCTTCTGCTGTTGTATTTCTATGGATATTTGGATTTGATGGATTTTCAAATTGTTGAAGAATAACTGAATTCTCTATAGTATCTTTAAGTTCATTTGCTTTAGCTATTGCACCTTTCATTCCTTCTGCTCCAGGTGTAAGAACTAATTCTGCTCCTAAAGCCTTTAAAAGATTTCTTCTTTCTAAACTCATAGTTTCTGGCATTGTTAAAATAAGTCTATATCCCTTTGCTGCCGCTACAAAAGCTAATGCAATTCCTGTATTACCACTTGTTGGTTCTATTATAACTGATTCTTTATTTAATATTCCATTTTTCTCTGCATCAATTATCATTCCATATCCAACTCTATCTTTTACACTTCCACCTGGATTAAAATATTCTAATTTTCCTATAATATTTGCTAATACTTTATTTTCATTATTGTAATTAGATAACTCTAACAATGGTGTATTTCCTATTAATTCTACTAGACTTTTCGCTATTTTCATTTTAACCTCTCCTCTCTTCTTCTCCTACTATTCCGATATGTTTTGTTTATAGTTATATAATACTCTATTTTCAAAGATTTGTGAATAGCTTTTAAAGAAATTCTAAAAAAATAGATTATATCATTATTATGATATAATCTATTTTTAATTATTAATTTATATTAAGCATTTACAAACTAATTATTTTTTTATCGTTCTCTAATAAAATACACTGATCCCCAACTCTAACTTTTCCACCTTCTAGCACTCTAGTAAATATTCCATTTTTTGGCATTATACATTCTCCAACTTGATAATATATAGCACATTTATCATGACATTTTTTCCCAATTTGAGTTACTTCTAATAATACATCCCCTACTGTTAGCATTTGTCCTATTGGAAGCTTATCTAATTCTATTCCTTCTATAACTAGATTTTCTCCAAATGCTCCAAAATCAACGTTCCCACCTTTTTTTCGAAATTCATCAATTTTTTCAAAAGCTAGTAAGCTCACTTGTCTATGCCATTTTCCTGCATGAGCATCACCTTCAATACCAAACTCCTTTATAAAGTTAGCTTCAGTAATTTCTTTTTTCAAAGTTCCTTTATTCTTACTTGTACATATAGCTAAAACCTTCCCCATATTATTATCCTCCAATTTGATTCATAGATTTTAGTTCTTTATTATTACTTTTTTTCATAAATAAATGTTTCTCAGGTTTATTATAAATACTACTCTTTATAGCTATAATTAACTCTTCATCTGAAGCACCACTTCTAAGCATCTTTTTTAAATCAACTCCATAATTAAAATGTAGACATTGTTTTAAAAATCCTTCTGGAGTTATTCTAATTCTATTACATTGATTACAAAAACAATTACTTATTGCACTTATAAATCCAACTTTTCCCTTTGAATTACTAATTTTAATATAATTTGCTGGTCCACCATTTTTATTTTCCTTAATTTCTTCAAAATTATCATATTTAGATTTTATAATATTCAATATATCTTTATTAATTATACCTTTATATCTATTTCCTACTCCAATAGGCATAAGCTCTATAAACCTTACATCTATAGGTTTTTCTATTGTTAGTTTTATAAAATCTGATATTTCATCATTATTAATTCCATCTATCATAACAGTATTTATCTTAACATTAATCCCTAACAATAAGCATTTATTAATTGCTGATAATACTTTTTTTAACTCTCCCACTCTTGTTAATGTTCTAAATCTATCTTCTCTTAAAGAATCTAAACTTATATTAACTCCAGTTAAACCACTTTTCACTAATTGATCTAATTTATCTTCAAGTAATATTCCATTTGTGGTTAAATATATTTCTTCTATCTCATCTATCTTATTTATTTTATCAATTATTTCAACTATTCCTTTTCTTAATAAAGGCTCTCCTCCAGTAAATCTAATTTTTTTTATTCCTAATTTTGAACTTTCAAGAACTATTTTATAAATTTCATCATCAGTTAACATTTCTTCACTTTTAAGGAATGTATTTTCTTTCTCTTCCATACAATAGATACATCTTAAATTACAATTATCAGTTAGTGAAACTCTTAAGTAATCTATTTCTCTTCCTAATTTATCTTTCATATTATTTTGAAGAGCTGTCATTAAAAAAATTAAACTCTCCACTCTTCCCCCCTGTTTTTTTAAGTAAGTGAGTACTTTCTATAACCATTCTTTTATCAACTGCCTTACACATATCATAAATAGTTAATGCTGCAACTGTAACTGCAGTTAAAGCTTCCATTTCAACTCCTGTTTTATCTACTATTTTTACTGTTGATTTTATTTCAATAAAGCTTTCTTCATTATTTATTTCAAAATCTATATTACAACTAGAAATTAGCAAAGGATGACACATAGGTATTAAATTAGATGTTTGCTTACTAGCCATTATCCCCGCAACTCTAGCTACACCTAGAACATCTCCCTTACCTATTTTCCCATTCTTTATAAGTTCTAAAGTTTCATTACTAACTTTTATTTTGGATACAGCAATGGCCACTCTCTCAGTTTCTTTTTTTTCAGATATATCTACCATTTTTGCATTACCATTATTATCAAAATGGGTTAATTTATTTTTCATTTTTATTCCTCCTGAGTTTTAAATAAAAGCCTTATATTTATTTACATAGTTATTACTCTTGTTCTCCATAACATGGTAAAAGGCCATAGTTAGAAAAACTAATTATTTTCTTGCACATTCTTGCTCTTCACCTATCAATATACCTAATCCATGCTTTAATTCATCTAATATAAAATCTAATGCTTCCATACAAGCCTTAGGGCTTCCAGGTAAATTCACTATTAATGTATTTCCTCTTATTCCTGATACTGCCCTTGAAAGCATAGCTCTCTTAGTTATTTGAAGACTATAACATCTTATAGCTTCACATATCCCCGGTGCTTCTCTATCAATTATTTCTTTAGTTGCTTCTGGAGTTATGTCTCTTTTAGAAAAGCCTGTTCCTCCTGTGCTTAAAATTAAATTAACCTTTAACACATCACTCATACAAATAAATTCTTTTTTTAGCATTTCTTTATCATCTGGTAAAATAATTTGTTTTTTTACATTAAAGCCTGCTTTCTCAACTATATCTCTGATTACAGCTCCACTTTTATCCTCTCTTTCACCCTTATATCCTTTATCACTACTTGTTATTATTCCAACACTGTACATTAAATTCTCACCCCTATATTGATTAAATAATTAATGCCAAAATCTCTTTAAGGAAAATTTTATCCGTTTATTTAATACTTCTATATCTTTTGCCATATTCCTTCTTTAAAGCATATTATTGTCTAAAATTTCAATTTATATGGAATTTTAGATAATAAAAAAAGAAGTGATTTACACCTCTTTTCAATTATTTTTAATTATTTCTTTTTCTACTGGATTATTTTTGAATAATATTATTTTATCACCAATTTCTCTTGCTTCATTTAAATCATGACTTACTATTATAGCAGTTTTTCTTTTTTCAGAAAAATATTCTCTTACTACCTTAATAATATTTTCTTTATTTTCCTTATCTAAGCCTTTAAATGGTTCATCCATAATAAATACATCACCATCATATAACATTGCTCTAGCTATATTTATTCTTTGTCTCATTCCTCCACTTAATTCATGTGGATAAAGCTTTTTACAATTTGATAAATTCATTTTTTCTAATATATCATCTATTTTTTCTTTTCTAATTTCTTTATGAAAATTATCTTTTATAACAAATTCTAGATTTTTATAAATATTTATCCATGGTATTAATCTATTTTCTTGAAAAACAGCACTAACATTGAATCCTCTTAATATTAATTCATCCTTTATATAATTAAGCAAAGTACTTTTTCCTATGCCAGACTCACCCATTATAAAATTTATAGAATCTTTATTAAAATCTATAGAAAAATCTTTATACAATACTTTTTCTTCAAAGTTAATATTAATATTATTAAATTTAATCAAGTATATACCTTCTCCCTTTAATACTTTTATTTAAAACATATATAATTATTTTATCAGTTATATAACAAAGTATAGCAACTATAATTATCCATGCAAATATTCCTGCTGTATTAAAATTTATCTTTTCTCCTTGAATAGCAGTTCCTATTCCATATAGTGGTTGTCCATACACTTCTCCTGCAATTACAACTTTTAACACCAATGAAAAGGTAGATGTCGCTATAGATGAAATATTAATTATTATCTTTGGAAAATATATATTTAATAATTTATAAATAAACTTAACTTTAAAGGCTTCTGCCATTTCAATTAAATCTTTATTTTCATTTATTATTGAATTAATTGTACACTCATACAAAACTGGAAAAGCCATAATAAATCCAATTAAATAGGGTGCATAATTTTTATTTAACCAAATTAAAGCTATAAGTATAAAAGCTATTGTTGGAATTGATTTTAATATGGAATTAACAGGATATAAAAAATTATATATAAATTTATTAAAGCCTGATACTATACCTAAGATAATAGCTATTATTAATGCCATTATAAAGCTTATAAAGCCTCTCAACAACGAATTTCCTATATTTAACAAAAAATATTTTTCTTTCACTATGTTAAATATTTCTTTTAATATTTCACTTACTTTAGGTAAGTAAATAGAATTATTTATTTTATTTGATAATAGTACCCATATCCCTACTAAAACAAGTAGAGATATAAATATAATTTTTTTATTTTTAATAGAAGAAGTCTTCATCTGGAATTTTTTCTCCTATTGATTTTGGATTTTTACTTTCTAGAATTTTATAGTAATCTAAATATTCTTTCTTGCTATCTTTTGCTTTTGAAAAGTTTATATTACTATTTTTTATTGATTTTTCTAATACACTTACATCTACTTGTGAACCATTTTCTACAGAATACTTAGCTGCTTCACCATTGTTTTCATTTGCCCATTTTGTAGATAAATCTATTTCACTTATTAATTTATCAAGAAAATCTTTACTATTATTTATTAAATTTTCTTTAACAATTATACTAGCTTGAGGAAACCCCTTATTGCTATCAAATTTCTCTTTCCATAAATCATTTAAATTAGCTATTACTTCTATATTAGTATTCTTATTAATTATAGTTGTTAGCACAGGTTCTGGAACAACTGCAAACTTTGCTTTTCCCCCTAATATAGTAGGTGCTAACTCAGTTGCCCCACCTACATAACTTAATATAACTTCACCCTCTTTAATTCCACTTTCCTTTAAAAGAGTTTTAAAAACTATATCTGGAGTTAAGCCCTTTCCTATATTATAAATCTCTTTACCTCTAATATCATTAAAACTAATTTTTCCTTCAGTTGAGATCAAATATAATGCTCCCCAACCTGTTGTACCAACTAACTTATAACCTAAATTCTTATTATAAGCTTGTGCAGCTAGATTTGACGGAACTATTGCTATATCGGGTTCTCCCTTCATTACTGAAGTTGCTAATGTATCTGAAGTATTTTCTATAGAATAGATAATATTATAATTATTATCTACTTGTATATTTTCTTTAATCATTTTTGATATAGATGTTGATGGAACTCCATTTGGCACTACTAAACTTATTTCCTTCTTTTCCTTTGTTTCTTGTTTAGACTCTTCTACATTCGATTTACAGCCTGTAAATGTTAAAAACATAGTAGCTATAAGGAAAATGCCTAATTTAACTTTATTATTCTTTCTCATTTTATCTACTCCTTCTAAATTTACTACTTCTTACCATTATATCACTAATAAAAGGATACACAAACAGCACTAATATAAAATCAAATATCTTATTATAAGTTATGATTTATTATATAAAGCAGTTTCTATGTTGAATTTATTTTATCTTTCCTTTATAATATAATTAGTAAATTTTTGAAGGGAATGAATATTTATGATAGACAATAAATTAGATTTACTTATTAAAAATAGTAATAACTTAGAAAATGTAAAATCTACTTTTGGAATGGGTATATTTAAAAGATGTAATGCCTTAAACCTAACCTTAAGAAATATAGATGTTGATGTAGAAAAAATAAATAACTGCATAGATTTAATAAAAAATAATTCTTCTTTTTTCTCTAATTTTAGAGGAAATAACCTCCTAACTACTGCAATTAATTTATCTATACAAGATAATCCAGAAGAAAGCTTTAAAGATATAACCATTATATATAACAAATTAAAAAATCATTTTTTTAATAATCAATTTTTAGTTTTAGCAGCGCAAATAATTTATAATTATAAAAATACAATAGATGTTGACTTATTAGTTGAAAATACTAGAAAAGCTTATGATATTATGAAAAAAAACCACCTATTTTTGACTGGGCAAGATGATATTTGCGCTGCTGCTCTTATTGCTACAACTTCTTATAATTTAGATCAAACATTTATTGATATGGAGGAGTGCTATACTATTTTAAAAAATAATGGTTTTTATGCTGGTAATAATCTTCAAGCTCTTTCTCACATACTATCTCTTTTTGATGGATTCTCACAAGAAAAATGCAATAAAGTTATTTTATTAGATAAAACCTTAAGAAAACATTCTATTCCTTTAAAAGGTTATTCTCTTCCTATACTAGGTGTTGCAGCTTTAACAACTAATGATTATGAAGAATTTGCTCAAAACTTAATTTCAACTGATAAATTTCTAAAAAAACAATCTGGTTTCGGAACATTTACTTTAGGTTCAACTGTAAGGCATATGATTATAGCTTCATTACTCTCTTTAGAGTCTATTGAAAATAGCGATTCTTTAATAAAGGAAAAATTAATTGAAACAACTAACAACATATCTCTAAATATAGTTATTATAATGCAAATAGCAGCAGCCTCAGCTGCCGCTGCAGCTGCTGCTTCCGCTGCAAGCAATTAGCAATAAAAAAGTATTATTAATTATATAAAGTAAAACCTTAAAGTTTACTCAGTAAACTTTAAGGTTTTTACCATTTCATCTTCTCCAATTATTAAACTTTCAAATATTTCACGGGCATTTTCACTAAACTCTTTAGGTTCTACCATTGCAGGACTGAAATGAGTTAGCAACAACTCCTTTACTTCACCCTTATTTGCTAAAATAGCAGCTTCTTTAAAAGTCATATGTTTATTTTTTATAGCTTTTTCTATATCCTCATCACTTCCATAAGTGCCTTCACAAATGAACAAATCACTATTCTTTATTAGCATAGGAATACTCGAGATAGGTCTTGTATCTGTTATGAAGCTTAATTTAACACCTTTTCTTTTCTCTCCTAAAACCATGGTGTAATCATATTTCACTCCGTTATAAATTACTTCTTCTTCCTTTTGTAATTTACTCCATAGAACTTTAGGTACATTCATTAAAGTAGCTTTTTCTAAATCAAATTTTCTTCTTCTTTTAAAGTAAAGACTATATCCTAAACAAGGTGAAGAGTGATCTAATTCTAATGATCTTAATATAAAATCACATTTTTCAACTTCAGATAGCTGTAGCATATCCTTTGTAATATTAAAATACAACTCATCAGGATTTTCTAAAATATTTATATCATAAGGTAAATATCGACAAATAACTCTAAGATTATTTATCACATTATTTATTCCTATGGGACCAACTATTGTTAATGGCTTTTCCCTTCCACTATTGCCTATAGTAGATAATAATCCTGGCAATCCCACTATATGATCTCCATGGAAGTGAGTTATAATAATTATATCTATAGCTTTAAATCCAAGCCCCATTTTTCGTATAGTAACTTGAGTACCTTCTCCACAATCTATTAATATTTTTCTTCCTCTGTAATTTATAAATAGTGCTGATAAGTTTCTATTTGGCATAGGCATTCCTCCACCACAACCTAATAGCGCAATATCTATCATTTTCTCACCTTCTTTCTAAAATATATTATTTACAAATTTAATATATATAATTTATATTTTACTATCTATATAGCATTAAATATCTTTATATCTAATTAATATATTTAAAAAGTATATTTTAAATATAATTATCTCTATTATATTTAGATAATTAATTTAATTATTAAATAAAGACAGTAGGATAAACTTCCTACTGCCTAAAACTAATCTTACTTATATATTTATTTTGCTAACTCTAATGCTATTTCCATCATATCAGTGAAGCTTTTTTGTCTTTCTTCAGGAGTAGTTTCTATTCCTTTAAATATATGATCAGAAATTGTAAGTATAGATAAAGCTTCAACTCCATATTTTGCTGCAAGTGTATATAATTCAGCTGATTCCATTTCTACAGCTAAACAACCATAATCAGCCCATAACTTTATTCCTACATTAGTGTCATCATAGAATAAATCCGAAGACAATACGTTTCCTACTTTAATATTTAAACCTTTTTCTTTTCCTTTATTATATGCTTCTAATAAAAGCTCAAAATTTGCTGTTGGAGCATAATCCATTCCTTGGAATCTTCTTTTGTTTATTCCTGAGTTCGTTGATGCACTTTGAGCCAAAACTATATCTCTTACATTAACCTCTTCATTCATTGAACCTGCTGAGCCAATTCTAATAAGTCTTTTTGCACCATAAAACTGAATTAATTCGTTTACATAAATAGAGTGTGACGGTAACCCCATTCCTGTGCCTTGTACTGAGATTCTTTTACCTTTATATGTACCAGTATAACCATACATTCCCCTAACTTCGTTATAACAAACAGGATTTTCCAAGTAATTTTCAGCTATGAATTTAGCTCTTAGTGGATCTCCTGGCAATAATACTGTTTCTGCTATAGCTCCTTCATCAGCCATTATGTGTAAATGTTTTGCCATGTTAAAAGCCTCCTTAATCTATAATTAATAAAATACTATCATATTTATAAAAACAAATAAACCTTTTCATTCTAAAATATCATTATTGTTATATTTATTCTCAAAAAAATAGAATGTTATTGTATATTCTATTTAATATCATTAAATAGTATTAATAATATTATTTTACTAAGTTAATTATTACTAGAATATATTAAAATAAGTGTAATCAGTAAAATAAAATTTTACTAATTACACTAAAATTTATCTAATATATTGGATTATTTGTAATACTTATATATTATTTAATATTCTTCTAATCTCTCCTATCATATAAAGTGATCCTGAAGCAATTATTAAATCATCTTTTTTTGCTTTACTTAATGCTAATTCTATTGCCTTATTATATTCATTAAAAGCAATGCAATTTTCATTATATTTTAATACTACATCTTTTAATTCATTTGCATTCTTTGCTCTTATTGAATTTGCTGTAACAGTATAAACCTCGGTAGCTAATGGTGCTATTATTTTTACCATTTCATCAACATTTTTATCTGCCAAAATTCCAAGTATTAAATATATATTTTTATATTTAAAATACTCTTCTATATTACTTTTAAGAAATTCAATTCCTGAAATATTATGAGCTCCATCAATTACTACATATGGATTTTTTCTTAATACTTCAAGTCTGCCCTTCCATCTAACACTTTTCACACCAGAATATAACTTATCATAATTTAATTTTATATAATTTAAATTATGAAGTTCTTCCAACCCTTTAATTGCTAAGGCTAAATTAATAATTTGATGCTTACCAAGTAAAGGTAAATCTAAAATATACTTATTATTATTATAATCTATTGAAACCTTTTGATATTGAATATCATCATTTACTATTTCTAATAGTGTGTAATTTTTTGAATCTACAACAATTAAATTAGATTTAGTTAATAAAGCCCTCTTTTTAATAATTTCAATAGCTTCATTTATTTGATTACAAGTTATAACTGGAATATTTTCTTTTATTATACCTGCTTTTTCATTAGTTATTTCTTCTATTGTATTCCCTAAAATATTTGTATGATCTAAGCTTATAGAAGTTATTATTGATAATATTGGTATAATAACATTTGTTGAATCTAATCTACCTCCAAGCCCCACTTCTATTATTCCAAAATCAACTTCTTTTCTATATAAGTATAAGAACATTATACAAGTTAAAACTTCAAATTCTGTTGGATGTTTATATCCTTCTTCTACCACTTTATTAACATATGGTTTTACTTCTTCTAATAAGCTTACTAAATCCTCTTCTAGTATATTGTCCTCATTTACTCTTATAGTTTCTTCTATTTCTTCTAAATGTGGTGAATTGAAAAAACCTACTTTGTACCCATGTTCAATAAGAACCTTCCCTATTATCGCTGAAGTTGAACCTTTTCCATTTGTTCCAGCTATATGTATAAGCTTTAGTTTTTTATGTGGTTTTCCAAGTAACTCTAATAATCTTTCTGTACGTTCTAATCCATAACTTGAGCCTAATTTTCTTAATTCTTCTAAATATTTTAATGCCTTTAAATTCTTCATACCTGTCTCATTCCTTTTAGATCTTTTGATATATGGTTTAAAAATAATTCCATTGTATTATTTACTCCTAAATAGCTTAGCATTCTACTTCCAACTGCATCTTCAAATTCATTAAATAGTATTTCACCATTTTCTAAAAGTAAAAAGTCAATTCCACCGAAATCTATTTCTATATTATTTAATATTTTATCTAGTACTTTTTCTTCTTTAGATGAATAATTATATAACTTCACATTTCCTCCTTTAGAAAAATTAGATAAAAAATTATTTTTTTGTGGTTTTCTTATTACACAGTTAACTATTTTATTATCTATTATGTAAAATCTTATATCTCCTATGTAGTCTTCAATAAATTCTTGATATACATTTTTATTAAAATCTAAATTATTAAATTCATTTAGTATATTAATACCTATTCCACCATGTCCATTTTTAGGTTTTTCTATTATATTTTTGCTCTTATCAATATCTTCTAAACATCTATAGATTCTTGGATATCTTATATTTAAAGATTCTATAAAATTATATGCTTCTAATTTGTCATTTCCCAATTTACAAAACTTATATTTATTAAAAACTTTAATACTTAATAACTCTAAATTATATGTTACATTGTAATTTCTAGATCTATTTATAGCAAATTTATATTTTCCTTCTATCTTTTTATAATCAATATCTTTTGTTAAAATAAGTTTTAAATCTAAATCATACTTTCTTCCATCTTCTATTAACCAATTAATATAACCTTTATTTTTTTCTACATCTCTCTCATCATATATAACTAAACCATTTATCATAAGCATTCCTCTAATATATATTTTAATATTTCTCTTCCAAAGCTTTTTCCCCAAAGTTCTTCAAAACTTAAGAAATTTAAATTTGAATTTACTTCACATAATAAAGGCTTATCATCATCTCCAAATAATAAATCTACTCCTGAAAAATCTAAACCTAATGCCTTGTGTGCTTTTAATGCAAGCTCTTCTTGTTCCTTAGTTAAGTCTATCAACTTTCCCTTTCCGCCTTGAGATATATTTGCTCTAAAGTCTTTATCTGACTTTCTAAGCATAGCCCCTATTATTTTATTTCCTATTATATTTACTCTTATATCTCTACCATAACTACTTTTAATATTTTCTTGCATAATAAAGTCTACATTTCTCTTATTTAGCTCACTAACTTTTCTAATAAAATCTTCCTTGCTATTTATTAAATATACCTGCATTCCAAAAGAACCTTTTGATTCTTTTATTATTATATCTTCTCCAAGTTCTTCATAACATTTTAATAAATAATCTTCATTGTTTGATGAATAATTAAAAACCATTGGGGATAGTATAGTTCGCGGCATTTGGATTTTATTATTAGAAAGTTTTAAATGCATTAATCCCTTATGATCACAATATTCTATTGATTTACTTGAATTAAAGACCTTTAATTCCATATTTTCTAAATGTTTTGCTAATAATACATCTTTATCCCAAAATATAATAAATCTTGGATTAGGCAGCTCCTTTAAATATAAAAGTTCAGCTTTACCTTCATTATTATACATAGGTATTATTTCTGTATTTTTAACTGCCTCTAATTTTATATCTAATTTTTCTGCTTCAATTACTAAGGATTTTACAAGCTTATTTATTTTGGGAATATTTAATGTTCCATTGTAAATTATCCATCCTGTCATATACATATCCACTCTTTCTACTCTTTATTAATTAACCTACTTTTATCACTTTTAATTTTTTTTGTCAATATTAAAGCTTATGTTATTATTTTATATTAATTGTATTTTATATTAAGATAATTTAAAATAATAAATAGATAATCTAAAGAAGGAGTTTATTATGAATGATTTAAATGAAGCATTAAAATTAAATTTAGATAAAATTTCTATTTTTGAAATAGATGAAGAAAAATTAATTGAACTTAAATCTTATGACTACTATATGCAAACAAACTTTTACTTTTGGTTGGTTAATAAAATAAATTTTTTTGAAAACAAAAAACATTATGAGGAACTAGCATATTCGCATTATTTAATGTCTTATTTTATTTTTATTATTTTAACACCTTTGTCATATGAAGACCTAGCATTTAATCATATAAATAAAGCCTTAAAATATAAAGATGAACTTAAGTATAAAGAATGGTTTCTTATTTTTTCAACACTTCCTAATAACTTTATAAAAACTTATGATGCAATAAAAATTGCTGAAGAAGTTATTGAAAAAGATCCAAGCAGTACTTTAGCAAATACTATATTACAGATGTTTTAATAAAAAAGTGGACATATGTAAGTTTACTTATTCCGTTGTTCCACTCCAAGTCACCATAAACTTACATATGTCCACATACAAACTGAAGGTAAGGAAAGTATAAAATAAATCTACTTTCCCACATTTAATTACTAAAAGTATTATATAATCGCATTTTCAAAGCTTTATTTTTTTATACTTTCCTAGGCATTTAAACACTAAAGGCTCTAGCTTAAGCTAGAGCCTTTAGTGCCTTTTATCTTATTAAATCTTTTATCTTAAATATTATAAACTAAATACTATAAATTAGAAACAACTTTTTTTATAATAAATAAATTCTATTAATGTTGTATAGCAATGAATTTTATTTTATTATTGTAAAATTATATCTCCTATTTTAAAGTATCTATTCTAACTAAAACTGCATTTAGCATTTCTTGATATTTTTCTCTCTTTTCTTTTTCACCATCAATTACTGCTTGAGGTGCTTTAGCTACGAAGCCTTGATTAGATAATTTCTTATCTATTCTTTCTACTTCTCCTTCTAGCTTTTTCTTTTCTTTATTTAGTCTTTCAAGTTCCTTTTCTTTATCTACTAAATCTAAAAGCGGCATAAATAATTCTCCACCCTTAACAACTAGTGATACTGCATTT
Organism: Clostridium sp. CTA-7; assembly: GCF_054768095.1. Lineage (NCBI taxonomy): Bacteria > Bacillati > Bacillota > Clostridia > Eubacteriales > Clostridiaceae > Clostridium > Clostridium sp. CTA-7. The sequence goes on from NZ_BAAAAV010000003.1 coordinate 373,398, forward strand.
TCTGGAACCATAGACTTATCTTCTATAAATGATACTTCAGATGCCGATGCTAGCTTTTCTATATAGTGAACTCCAGATAAGAATGCATCTTTTGATTCATCTGTAGTATAACTAATTACTTTAGCTTTTCTTGATGGTGGAACATTCATTTCAGCTCTTACATTTCTTAATCCTTTAATAGCTTCAATTATAAAGTCCATATCTTTTTCTGCTTTTTCATCATTTAAGCTTTCATTGCATTCTGGCCAATTTGAAATTACTATTGACTCGCCATCAGTTAAAGTAGTGTATATTTCTTCAGTTATAAATGGCATTACAGGATGTAATAGCTTAAGTCCAGTTTGCAGAACATCATTTAAAACATTGTAAACTATGCCTTTTTGCTTTTCATCTTCACCATATAAAACTCCTTTAACTAGTTCTATATACCAATCACAGAACTCTGTCCACATGAAATCATATACCTTTTGAAGAGCAATTCCAAGCTCATATTTTTCCATATTTTCAGTTACTTCTTTAACTAATGTATTCATTCTTGAAAGTATCCATTTATCTGCTAAACTATATTCCTTGCAATCAGCATATTTATTCATTATATCTTTATCAAGATTCATCATAACAAATCTTGAAGCATTCCACATCTTATTTGCAAAGTTTCTAGCAGATTCAACTCTTTCAGGAATATATCTTATGTCATTTCCTGGTGAGTTACCTGTTACAAGCATAAATCTTAAAGCATCTGCGCCATATTCATCTATAACTTCTAACGGATCAACCCCATTTCCTAAAGATTTACTCATCTTTTTACCCTCAGAATCTCTTATGATACCATGCATTAAAACTGTATCAAATGGAGTTTTATCCATATTTTTTATTCCTGAGAATATCATTCTTGCAACCCAGAAGAATATAATATCATATCCTGTAACTAATACGTTTGTTGGATAAAAATATTCTAAATCATCTGTTTTATTAGGCCATCCTAATGTTGAGAAAGGCCATAAAGCTGAAGAGAACCAAGTATCTAGTACATCTTCATCTTGACGTAAGTGCTTAGATCCACACTTAGGACATACTGTAGGAGCATCTACTTCAACTATGATTTCTCTACAATCTGTGCAGTACCAAACTGGAATTCTATGCCCCCACCATAATTGTCTTGATATACACCAATCTTGAATATTTTCCATCCAGTTAAAGTATATCTTATCAAATCTTTCTGGTACAAATTTAGTTTCATTATTTTTAACTACATCTATAGCTGGTTTTGCTAAAGATTCCATTTTAACATACCATTGCTTTGATATTATAGGTTCAACTACTGTTCCGCATCTATCATGTGTTCCTACATTATGAGTATGTGGTTTAACCTTAACTAATAATCCTTGTTCTTCTAAATCGCTAACCATTTGCTTTCTAGCTTCATATCTATCTAATCCTTGATACTTTCCACCTAACTCATTAATAACACCATGATCATCCATGACTCTTATTTGAGGTAAGTTATGTCTAAGACCTACTTGGAAGTCGTTAGGATCATGTGCTGGAGTTATTTTAACAGCACCAGTTCCAAATTCAATATCAACGTAGTCATCTCCAACTATAGGAACCTCTCTATCTGTTAGAGGTAATTTTAATGTTTTTCCTATAAGATGTTTAAATCTATCATCATTTGGATTTACAGCTACTGCTGTATCTCCTAATAAAGTTTCTGGTCTTGTAGTTGCTATTTCTAAAGCCCCTGAACCATCAGCCAATGGATAATTTATATGCCAAAAGCTTCCTTCTTTTTCTTCATAAATTATTTCAGTATCTGAAAGAGCTGTCGTACACTTTGGACACCAGTTAGTTATTCTATTTCCTTGATATATTAATCCTTCTTTATAAAGGTTGACAAAAACAGCTCTAACTGCCTTATTTAAATTTTCATCCATAGTAAAAGCTTCTCTAGAAAAATCACAGGAAACTCCAACTTTTTTAAGTTGTTTTCTTATAGTTTCTCTATATTCATCAGACCATTCCCAAACCTTCTCTAAGAAAGCTTCTCTTCCCATTTCCTTTTTAACTAAACCTTTTTTTAAAAGTTCGTTTTCAACTTTAACTTCAGTTGCAATAGAAGCATGATCTTGACCTGGTAACCATAAAGTACAGTATCCTTGCATTCTTTTAAATCTTATAAGCATATCTTGAAGTGTATTATCAAGTGCATGACCTAAATGAAGCTTTCCTGTTATATTTGGTGGTGGCATAACTATAGAAAAAGGCTTCTTATTTTTATCAATTATTGGTGTAAAATATTTTTTTTCTTCCCAATTTTTATAAATTCTTTCTTCGAATTCTTTTGGGTTATACGTGGTTGCTAAGTTTTTCTTTTCAGACATCCTTTTGCCTCCTTTTATTTTATATATTCAAGATAATTAATAAAATTTTATTATATGTACTAAATAGTAAATAGCAATTAAGTATAATTTGAAGGTTCATACTTTAAGATTCACATAATTAATCTATAAATTGACTTTTGTAATTTAGAAACCAAATAAAATAGTATAATATAATCTTGAATGTTTAATTTTAAGCAATAAAAAAAGCCTTCATCACAAAAGGACGAAGACTCGCGGTACCACCTTTTTTCTTAATATAAAATATTATTTTATATTAAGCTCTTTATTTATTAACGACTAAGACAGCCGCCTTTACTTACTTAATTTCAGTAAAGATGCTCAAAAGCTACCTTCAGGATACTCTATATAGAAGGCTTTCAGCCGGTGACCCTCTTTTTCTTTAATACTCGGTATTCCTTACTCCTCTTTATCATTGCTTTTATTATATGATTTTGTAAGGTTATATTATACTATATTATTATTTTTGTCAATGTTATCATAAAATAAATAATTAAAGTAACTTAAAAAAGTGCTAAATTTTTATTTAGCACTTAAAAAATATTCTATTTATTAGATTTTAAAATCCTTTGGATTATGTTCCTTTGCTTTTGGTTCTCCAAAAGCTGCTTTTACACTTTCCACTTGCGGATTATGATTTATATGTTTTTTATGACTATTTTTTGATTTCTTACTCATTTACTTCACCTCCAAATTTATATAATTAGCTTATGTAAAATAATTTAATTTATTTTATATAAAGCTAAGAAAGAAAGTGAAATTTTGTAATTAGTATTTATCCATCTATCCATTCCATTGTTTTTATAAAGTCATTAACAAATTCTTCACTCATACTTGGATTAATAGTTTCTTCATGGATTATAGTAACTACTGACATAGCGATAGCATATTTAACAGTATCCTTAATTGAAAAATTATTCATATATCCATATCCAACACCTGCAACAAAAGAATCTCCTGCACCTGTAACATTTTTAACTTCCACAGCCTTTGTAGCTATTTTTCCTTCTTCATTAGAAGTCTTATAGTAAATACCCTCTGCATCAAGACTTATAAATACATTTTTAACACCTAGTGATAAGAAGTAATCTGCTGCTCTTTTTAAATCTTCGTCACTTTCAATTTTAAACCCACATAAAACCTCTGTCTCTAATCTATTTGGTTTAATTGTATGAAAATATTTTACTAAATGTTTTATTTTTTCTGCCTTTGTTGATGATACAGGATCTAATATAAATTTAGTTTTTCCTTTAAAAGTAGTTAAAATATACTCTAAAAGTTCTGGATTATCTGAATCTAATATAGTATATTCTGCATTTTCGATTATATGGGCTCTAGAATTTATAAAGCTAGATTCCATTTTATTAAGACTTTCCATATCTACTATTGCAGATTCCATTTCTCCATTTTCATTTAAAATCGCCATATATGTAGGTGTATATTCATTTTCTAAAATTAATGAATGTTCCATACTATATCCTATAAGCTCTGAGTTTTCTAAAATATTTCTTCCTTGATCATCTCCACCTAAAATAGAAATAAATTCTGTATTAACATTAACTCTTGCTAAATTTTCAGCAATGTTTCTACAAACTCCACCTAATGATATCTTTATATGTCCTGGTATAGAATCTCTTCCATTATATTTTTTTCTGCTAAAGCCTATTATATCTACTATTGACGCCCCTAATACTAATATATAAGGATTATTATTATACATACCATCTCTCCTGCTCTTTAAAATCCGTTACTAAAAAACATAAATATATTATATTAGAGAAAGCTAAAAAAATAAAGTTAATTTTACAAACTTTGTCGAATTTTATTTTTTATTTATGCTTCTTTAATTATATTATTTATTTAAAACTCTCTAAAACTTGCTACATTTTCCTTGGATATTCATATACTGAATATTAACTTATCTATATGTCAATAATTTAAATACATATAATTATATTCCTTGGAGGTAAAAATGAATTACTTTAACGAAGGTAATAAATACTATAATCTTAAAGAATTTAAAAAAGCAATTGAATTTTACAATAGGGCAATTGAAAATGATGAAAGTACAACTTGTTCCTATTATAATGCAGGAGTTTGTTATATAAAGCTTAAGGATTTTGATTCGGCAATAATAATGATAAAAAAAGCTCTTTCTGTGCAGCAAGAAAGTAAATACTTCTTTAACTTAGCCTATTGTTATACAATGAAAGAAGAACTCAAAAAAGCCCTCATTTATTTTAACATAGCCTGGTCACTAGATGATTCTGACTATGATTGTGAAAAAGCTATAAATTTAATAATGTCTAAAAATAAAAAGGCTTTATAATCTTAAATAGGTTATAAAAGCCTTTTTAATTTTACTAAATTTAAAGCCATTCTCCTGCTAGTTGAGCATTTAAATGATCTGAATTGAAATCTTTGCTATCAAAGTAATCTCCTGCTAAATAAAATGTTGGATCTATATTAATCCAAACTCCTTCATCTGAAAGATACACTTGATTCCAAGCGTGTGGTCCATAGTTTTGACCATCAAAGGCATCTCCAGTTACTATCCTTGTTCCTAAGCCTACAGACTTTGCCATAGCTACATAAAGACAAGCATAATCAAAACAAATTCCACTTCTTGTATTCCAAGCTTCAATTGCTCCACTATTACTTACGCCTTCAGGTCCTAAAGCTTTTTCAGCTTTTAAAAAGTCATATTTAATATTTGATCCAATCCATGAATATAATTTTTTTGCTTTTTCTCTATCACTTTTAGCATTTCCAATTATTTCAACAGCCTTTTTATTTATTTCTTCTGATGATTTTATTCCTTCTTCTAATGTAACTCCATTATAATATACTATTACATTAGAATTTGATGGAATATATTCTTTAAAATCATTATAAGATAGTACAGGCTTATTAATTGACATTATATTTTCTAATGTACTGTATCCATTTATACTATTAAATAAATTAACTTTCATACTTCTTCCAAAGGTTGTATTATAAGTTATAATACTCATAAACATTATTAATATTATAACTAAACCTTTTAAAAGCCCAAATAGCGTTGAAAATAAAACAATTCCTAAATTTCCTCTACTTAATAAAATATTATATGCTTTTGTTAATGGATTATTTAAACACTTTAAAATCCAATAAATTATAGTTTGAATAAATAAAAATACTATTCCTAGTACTAAAGCTTTAAATAAATTGTTATTTACAAAATTAATATTAGAATAATTACTTACAAACTTTAATATTTCTAAATATATTTTTTCTAAATTAGTAAGCATGATCAAAAATGTCATAAAAATAGAAAAATAATAAATTAATCTATTTAAAGAATACTTAGCACTTCCTTCCTCTAAGGATCCTTGTACACTACCCTTTATTGAAAAACCCATTAATAAAGCACATAAAATATAAGGTAAATATGTAATCATTAATGTCTCTCCTTTTAAAACAATCTACATATCATCAATTTCCATTATCCTTTTTACTGCTTGAGAAACTATATCATAATTATATCCCTTGGATAACAAAAACCTATATAACTTTTGAGATAATTTATATTTATCATTTTCTCTCTTTAATAAAATATTATATTTTTTCAAAGCCATATTATATGCTATATTTTTTTCTTCATCTTCATTTATATTAGAAATTTCCTCTTCTATAAGAGTATCATTTATTCCTTTTTTTATTAAATCATATTTTATTTTCTTTTTTCCTTGCAACCTAGTTTTATCTTTTACGTACATTTTTACATAATTTACATCATTTAAAAAATTATACTCTTTTAAAAAATTTAGCGTTTTATTAATACTTGCTTCATCATATCCTTTTAATAAAAGCTTATCTTTCAGCTCTTTTTCACTTTTATATGTTTTTTCTATTATTCTAATGGCAGTATTTTTGCATCTTAAATAATTATCTTCTTTTGCAATTACTTTAATTTTCTCTAGGTCTATTTTCTCATTTAATTTTAGTCCTTCTTTATAAACTAATTCTGTACTTATTGAAAATGAATACTCCTCATCAATATATATATTTACTCTTTCTTTATTTCTCTTTTGTATTTCTATTTTTGTAATAACACTCATAATTATCTCCAATCCTTTAAGATTTTAGTATATGAATTGTTGGATTACTCAAAACCTTTCTAGCTACCTCTTGGATTTTATTCATATCTAATGTATGTAATTTTTCCATATCTCCAACAAACTCATATAAATCTTCACCATCTAAGCCTTGATGAAGCATATAATTACATAACTCTGCTGGATCCTCTAAAGTTGAGATAACAGCTGTTTTATGAACTTTTTTCATAAGTTCTAAATCTTTCTCTCCAATTGATAAATTTCCATTTTTAACTCCATCTATTGTTTCATTTATTGCATTTATAGCAGCACCTAAATCTTCTTCTGCAACTGCTGTGTATATATATAAAGTCTTAACACTATTTGTCATATCTATACTAGTATAAATATCATAGGCTAATCCTCTTTTTTCTCTTACTTCTCTAAATAGAAGTGAGTTAGAACTCTCCCCTAACCTATGATTTAAAATTCTAAGCGGAAGCTCTAGTTCCCTATTTAAATTATAAAAAGTGTATAAATACACTATAGTATTTTGTTCTATATTAGCTTTAGTTGTTGTAATTGACTTAGAAATATTTTCTTCTTCTAGGATACTTTTTTCTATCTCTACTCCTCTTTCCCAATTTGAAAATATTTTTTTCACTTCACTTAGTGCTTCACTATGGTCATAAGAAGACACAACTGTAACTAAAGCATTATTTGGTATATAGTGTTTTTTATAGAATTTAATTAAATCTTCTTTAGTATATTTTTTTATATTTCCTTCTATACCTGCAACGTCATATTTTAGAGGACTTTTATTAAAAGCTACTTCATTAGTTCTTTTAAAACTTAAATCTTCTATATCATCTTTACTTGTTCTTATTTCTGCAAGTATTACTCCTCTTTCCTTTTCCATTTCACTCTCATTAAATTCAGGACAGATTATCATATCACCTAAAATTTCAATAGCATTTTTAAGCTCGTCTTCTAAACAGCTTATAGTATACACTGTAGATGTATAATCTGTATAAGCATTATATTCTCCACCTAAAAACTCTAGCTCATCATTTAATTCTTCATAACTCCTTTTTTTTGTCCCTTTGAATAACATATGCTCTATAAAGTGAGATGTTCCTTTTTCATTCATACCTTCATGAAGTGATCCAACTTTTATTCCTACATTTATAGATGATATTTTTGTATCCTTTTTTATAGTTATAACCTCTAATCCATTATCTAAAAAATTTCTCTCAACATCAAAATTTAATTTAAACATATTAATCCACCTATTTCCTCATATTATTTTGCTTATTAAAAATATAATATGACTACATTTTAAATACAATACTATAATTATATATATGTTTCAACTAAGAATCTACATTATTAGTCTTTTTAAATCAAATAATTACTTGTTATATAAATGTAACATAAATTAAATAAATATTACTTTTTTATTTATTTACATAATTAATCTTTACCATATAAGTATTGACATTTATAATTATATTAAAGATTTCATAATAGGGAGGGTTTTATGAAAAAAAATATACTATTAATTGAAGATGAAACTCGTATTAGATTTTTACTTAAAGATTATTTTTTTAAAGAAGGATTCAATATTATAGAAGCTTCCGATGGTGATGAAGGTCTTAACTATTTTATAAGCAATAAAGTAGATTTAGTTATATTAGATATTATGATGCCAAAGGTTGATGGGATTACAGTTTTAGAAATGATAAGAAAGGTTTCTACAGTACCAGTTATATTACTTACTGCTAAGGGGCAAGAAGAAGATAAATTATTTGGTTATGAAATGGGTGCAGATGATTATATGACTAAACCATTTTCCCCTAAAGTATTAATTGCTAAGGTTAAGGCTTTACTTAAGAGAACCTCTGAAGACACATTTTCTAGTACAAATGACTATAATGGTTTGACTATAAATAAATTATCTCATGAAGTTAAAATAAATGATGAAATAATAAATTTATCTCCAAAAGAATTTGAACTTTTAACTTATTTATCTGACAATGAAGGTATAGCTTTATCAAGAGATACTATACTAGATAATGTGTGGGGCTTAGATTACTATGGCGATTTAAGAACTGTTGATACAAATATAAAGAGACTTAGAGAAAAGCTTGGAGACAAGGCATCTTATATAGTTACAGTTAGAGGAAGTGGATATAGATTTGAGGCACAAAAATAAATTTAGCATATCAAAAAAATTATTTTTAATAACTTTTGGCTTAATATTTATTGTATTAATATTTAGTATGTTATTCCAAATTTTATTTTTTGAAGATTTCTATTTAAATCGAAAAGTAAAAGACATGATTAAGGAAGCAAGTAAATTTAGTACTTTAAATTCTTATGCTGATGAAAACTTTTTGACTGATGCATTATTTAGATTTGAACAAGAGACAGATTCTAGAGTTGTTATTCTTTCATTAGATGGTAAAATTAAGTTTCTAGATAATTATGGTAAAAATACAGATGACTTTCAAGTTTTAACTGCATTTTGTGCTGAACTTATTAATGATAAATATCTTATTAATGAAGTTTTAACTTCTGGTAAGCCACAAGCTAGAGTTTTTGAAAATAAATTAAGCAATACAAAGAAAATTGGAATAGTATCCCCAATGTCATTAAACTCTAAAAATGATTCAATTATTGTATCTGTTTCATCAATGCAACCTATTAGCGAAGCTGCTGGTGTGACTAAAGAGTTTTATGGATATTTATTTTTAGGTTTTAGTGTAATTGCTATTTTCTTATCATCTGTATATGCAAATTTGATTTCTAAACCATTAGTCAATATAAATAAAGTAGCTAAGAGAATGTCTGCAATGGATTTTACAGCTAGGTGCCAAGAAAACTCGGATGATGAAATTGGAAGTCTTGCTGTTACCTTAAACTTTCTATCATCTACCTTAAAAAATGCCTTAGAAGATTTAAAGCAAAAAAATAAAACTCTTCAGGAAGATATAGAAAAAGAACGTAAATTAGAAGAGATGAGAAAAGATTTCGTTGCAAGTGTTTCCCATGATTTAAAAACACCTATAGGAATAATAGAGGGTTACGCTGAAGGCTTAAAAGATGGTATAGCTACTGGTGAAGATGCTTTAGTTTATTTAGATACAATTATAGATGAAGCAAATAAAATGAATAAATTAGTAACAAATATGTTGGAATTATCCAAACTGGAATCTGGGAATATAGATTTAGTTATAGAAAAGTTTAACATACTTAGACTTATTCAAAAACTTATAAAAAGTTTTTCTTTAGAACTTGCATCTAAAAATATAAATATAGAATTCAAAACTAAGTTTGAATATTGCTATGTAATTGGAGATGTATTTCAATTAGAACAAGTTCTTACTAATCTCATTAGTAATGCAATTAAATATACTCCTAATGGAGAGAAAGTAATAGTAGAAGTGCTAGGAGAAAATGATTTTATTAATATTTCTGTAGAAAATAAAGGCTCTCATATTCCTGAAGAAGAAATTGAAAATCTTTATACTAAATTCTACAAAATTGACAAATCAAGAAGTAGTTTTAAAAACAGTAATGGCTTAGGACTTTCAATAGTAAAAAGGATTTTAACATTACATGAAAGCTCTTTTTCTTTATCTAACACAATAGATGGAGTAAAATTTCAATTTACCTTAAAAAGAGCTGATGATTTAGAAATAATATAAAGGGATGAGCTTCATCCCTTTTTATACAAAAAAGCTAATTATTATTATTAGTAACAGAATAGCATTTAATATTAAAACTATTTTACTATTTAGTGAAATTCCTCTTAATTCTTTTTCTTCTTTACTTTCTAACATATCTACCATTATTAATATTTGCTCTAATTTATTTAGTATCTCCTTATTTGTTTTTCTATTTTCCCCTATTTCTTTTATATTGCTTAGAACTTCATTTTTACTTTTCTCAACTTCTCCTCTTATATCATCAATTATTATATCTTTATATAAATCTTTAAGTCTTTCTTTTACGTTATCTTTTATAACTTCTTCTTTTAAATAATTACCCACCCATTATCTCCTCCTCTAAACTTAACATGTCACTTATCAAAATAGAAATGTACTCATAGTTTAAAATCAAATCAAAATCTGTTAGATATCCTGAATTTATAGATGTAACTACAGTTCCTTTTTCTTTTAAAAACTCTTTTTTTATGTAATCTAAAAATACGCCTACTAATTTTTCTTCTTCATAAGAAGTTTTATTAAATTCATCATAATTCTTTCTTAAATTTTTAACCTTACTAATTTCTTGTTTTTCTATTCTTTTAATTTCATTAACTGCTTCTATAATATCATTTAACTTTTCAAACTCTATTTCATTATCTTCAGTATTACTTAATTCTATCAAACCCAATCTTCTTACTTTATCTTCTCTTTCCTTTTCTAATTCTATGTAACTCTTTTGCAAGTAATTTATATTATTTTCTATACTTAATATATCTCTTTTAAATTTATTTCTTTTTTTACTTATAAATCTAATTGTATCTTTTTGAGATTCTACAAATCTTTTTATAATTATTCTATCATTTAAGTTCCCTTCAAATTTATACTCTTTATGTTGATTTTTAAAATCTTTTAAAAATAACTTTATTCCCTTGTATATGAGGTCTTGATTTCTTTTACAAATCTTATTTAATGATTTTTCAATCATAAGTGTTACGCCCCCTTTTAATCATTACCCTTCAATAGTTATGTTATGTTTTATATAATAATATGCTTATATATTAATTATTATTATAAAAAAGTAGCAGAAATTAAAATTTTCTACTACTTTTAAAATTTATTCTTCTATTAAATTAAAATCTTGCATTTTTTTTATTTCTTTACACTGAGGGCATAAAATTAAAGACTCTTCCTTTAACTCCTCAAAATTATATCCACACTTATTACATATACATGATGTTTCATTCATTTCCATTTTTTTGACCTCCCTACAACTTAATTTTTGACATATGTCTATTTATACATTCATATGTTAAAATTTCTTAAATTAAGATTTAATTTTAAATACTATATATTATACATTTAGTTTATATAATAATTACAAAATTATTATATAAACTAAAAATATAAAAAAATATTACTAAAAACCTAAGTCTCTAGTAATATTTTAAATTAAAATTTATTTATAATTTAATGTATCAGTTATTAAAATTCTTCAAAAGATCAGCAAATGGATTATTAATATCTTGTTCTGCTTCCTTTTTCATCTTTTTCATTATATTATTTACTTCTTTTTTATTTACTTTATCAGATTTAGAATCAAATCTTTTATTAAATATAGAAGCTTTTTCCCTAAATGTACAATTAGTATTAGGACATACATATATTTGTCCTTCTCCATGACCTCTAAGCTCTAATTTCTTTTTACATTCTGGACATCTTGCATTAGTATTTCTACTTACACTTTCTCTATATCCACACTCTCTATCTTGGCAAACATTCATAATACCATTTTTACCTTTTACTTCTAAAAGGTATTTACCACAATTAGGGCACTTTTTGCCTGTTTTATTATCATGAATAAATTTACTATCTGTACCCTTTATAGATTCAATTAATGCTACAGCATAATTTTTCATTTCTTTTATGAATAAATTTGAATCTTCTTTTCCTTTACTTATTCCATCTAATTTCTTTTCCCATTTTGCAGTTAAAAGTGGTGATTTAAGTTCATTTGGCACTAATTCCATAAGCTGTCTTCCTTTAGATGTAGGTATTATTTCTTTACCTCTCTTTTCTATTACAAAAGAATTAAACAACTTTTCTATTATATCTGCACGAGTTGCAACAGTTCCAAGTCCACCTGTTTCATTTAGTGTCTTAGCAGAATCTTTATCTACATTTACATACTTATGTGGATTTTCCATAGCTGATAAAAGAGTTCCTTCATTAAATCTTGCTGGTGGTTTAGTTTGCCCTTTATTTAAATCTACTGAACTTATCTTTAATGAATCTCCTTTATTAAGTTTTGGAAGTACTTGATCTTTTAAATCATCTTCACTTGCTGATTCATCAATAATTTCTTTATCATATAAAGACTTCCATCCTTTTGACTTTATAACCTGCCCCTTAGCAATAAAGCTTTCTCCATTTATATCAGCCTTTATATTAGTTTGAATATATTCAAATGGCGGCATTAAAACGCTTAAAAATCTTTTAACTACAAGATCATATATATGTCTTTCTTCTGAACTTAAATTACTTAAATTAGGCTTTTGTTCAGTTGGTATAATTGCATGATGATCACTTACCTTACTATTATCTACAAAGCTTTTATTAGAGTTTATCTTTCCCTTTAACATTTCAGATGCTGCCATTCTATATTCACCAATAGATATTGCTTTTAATCTTTCTGGAATAGTTGAGACAATATCTGTAGATATATATCTAGAATCAGTTCTAGGATAAGTTAATATCTTATGGTTTTCATAAAGTCTTTGCATTATAGATAAAGTTTGCTTTGCAGAATAACCCCATATTTTATTTGCATCTCTTTGAAGCTCTGTTAAATCATATAAAGCTGGTGCAAATTTCTTTTTAGGAGTTTCTGTTATTGATGTAATTTTAGCATCATGTCCTTTTGCATTATTTAATATTTTATTAGCCATTTCTTCATTAAATATTCTTAAATTATTTTCATTATTAACCCATTGAAGTGAAATTCCATTTGCTTTTGCAAATATAGTATAAAAATCCTTTGGCTTAAAATTTTTTATTTCATCTTCTCTATTAACTATCATAGCTAAAGTCGGTGATTGTACTCTTCCTGCTGAAAGTTGTGCATTATATTTACATGTCAAAGCTCTTGTTGCATTAAGTCCAACTACCCAATCAGCTTCTGCTCTGCATTGAGCTGCCTTATATAAGTTTTCATACTGACTTCCAGGCTTTAAATTTTTAAATCCATCTAAAATTGCTTTATCAGTTTGAGATGATATCCAAAGTCTTTTTATAGGCTTCTTAACTCCTGCTTTTTCTATAGTCCATCTTGCAACAAGCTCTCCTTCTCTACCTGCATCAGTTGCTATTACTATTTCTTCAATATCACTTCTATTTAAAAGTTTTTTAACTTCATAAAATTGTTTAGATGTCTTTTTTAAAACAGTAAGCTTCATATACTTAGGTAACATTGGAAGAGTTTCCATACTCCAAGTTTTATATTTTTCATCATAACCTTCTGGGTCTTGAAGCCCAACTAAATGTCCAAGTGCCCAAGTTATAACATACTTATTTCCTTCTATATATGCTCCTTTATTTTGATTACATTTTAAAACCTTTGCTATATCTCTACCAACAGAAGGTTTCTCTGCTAGTACTAATACTTTTCCCATATCTTAGTCCTTTCTCTTTTAAGAGTAAATATACTTCTTGCATCTTAAACTCTATATTTATTTATTATTTTCTTTTAACTAATTAAACTATATCCAATTTATGATATTCTGTAAACCTACTTTAAATAAACATTCTATATTTAAAGTATTTTAATATACAGAATTAGTAAAATATTATATTTAATGATATAATAAATGACAAAACAAATTAGGGGGAATATCTATGGTAGAAATATTGAAATTAATAGCTAGTCTTATTAATGATTTACATGATAAAGTCTTAGATATTGTTAGTATAGCTGGATATCCATTAAATGATAAACAACTTCATTTTATATTTATGGCCTTAATTGGCATAGTAATATTTGTAATAACTCAAGTTGTATTTAAAAAACTTGCAAAATATAGCATTACTGCTATATCATTTATATATACATTAACAGTTATGATAGTTATAGTTTTTGCTATAGAAATACAGCAAAAGTTAACACATAGAGGTAATATGGAGTTTGCCGATATTGCTTATGGACTTTATGGATTTATTTATGTATTTCTTATATACTTGTTAATAAAACTTATTATAACTTTAATAAAAAAAATCAGTAACAAGCAATAAAAAGTGGTACCTATAAAGATATCCACTTTTTTGTTAAATCATTTATTTTTAACTCTAGTCTCGCTTTCTTTTCAAAGCATATCCTGCTGCCATTAATGATGAAGCTAAAGTTAATAAAGCTGTTGTTCCTATAGCATCACCTGTGTTAGGTAGCTTATCTTCATCTTTGCTTTCATTATTTTCAAGTTTATTCATTGCATCTTTTAAATTATTTACTGATTTATCTACTTCTTCTTGTGTTACATCCACTTTAGCAAATACATCTTTCGCATAAGCCAAAGCTTCATTAAATACTTTCCAACTTTCTTCAGTATAATTACTTGCTTTTAACTCTTCTGCTTTTTTAATAATTTCTTTTAAATTACTCTTATCAATATTAACTACAGTATTATCCTTTAACTTTAAATCCTTCATAGCCTTATCTAGATTTTTTGCTGCTTCATCAACTTCTATTTGTGTAGCCTTCTTATTAGACACTATATCTTTAGCGCTAGCCAAAGCTTCACTGAAGTTATTCCAAGACTCCTTAGTGTAATCTTCACTTCTTAAGGCTTCTGCATCTGTAATTAATTTGTTCAACTCTTCCTTGTTAACTATTTCTTGAACAGTATTTGTGGCTTCAACTGAAACTGTGTCATTAGCTCCTACCTCAACATTTGCATAACTTACTAATTCACCGTTTACTTCCTTTTGCTCTGCTTTAACTTGCTCCCCATTAACATTTATATACTTATAATCACCATAAAACCTAGCTTCCCAATTTAAACTTTCTGATGCTTTATTTGTTAATGTAGTCATAGTTAATCCGTTATGAGCAATACTTAATTCATGATCTCCCATCTGTAAATTATCTAAATTAACCCATTCAACTTCTCCAGGTAAATGTGGTGCTGTTACAATTTTATGAGCTCCTGCATCTGGCTCTACTCCCATTAATCCCTCTACTGTATGAGAAATAAATGTAAATGAAATTTCTGGATAATCACCATTGGTACCTTGTGTTGCACGTTCATGTGCCTGATCTTTAACACTCATTATATATTTCATCCATTTCCAAGCTTCTTCATTTCTATTATATGGGAAATAAGCTTCAGGTATATAGGTATATGCTTCTATATTCAAAGGCGAATCCTCAGTACTTCCTATTCCATTACCTAACTTTTCAGATATAAAATCTAAATATTTATCATTTCTTTCTCCCGGTTCTGATAATAATTTCATTGGAATAAACCAACTATTTTCTTTACCAAAATCATTTAGCTTTTTCCCATCCTTTTGTAATACAGTAGCATAATTTTCATTTGGATTACTTGGGTCTATTACACTCCAATCTTCATTAAAATATTTTTTCAATGCTTCTGCTTTATCGTACCATTCCTTAGCTTCTTTATCTTCTCCTCTTGCACTAAGCATACCAGCATAAGCTAATGTTGCTTGATATTGTGACCCAATAGCATCAGCAGCCTCAATTGGAAATTTCCCTCTTTCATTATAAGTACATGACCCTTGGAATATTCCTCCATAACCTTCTGCAATGCCATTTGTATTTTGATCATCATGAAGGCTTATATAGTCTGTTAATACCTTTGTATACAAATTCCATAAATCATCATCAAAAATATATCTTTCATCACCAGTCCAAAGATACTGCTCATAGGCCTTCTCAACTAGTTCAAACTGAGCAGGTACTTCCCTTACAAATAAATCATCATTTTTGTAATCAATTGTATGCGGTGTTCCATCAAAATTTATTGCCCAGAATGTATACCATTTTCTTGATTCTGTTGCATTCTTTGCAAAGGTTTTAAACATTGAGAAGTTTTCATCCTTTAATCCTGAGATTTGTCCACCTGTTGCTTGATGAACAAAATCTCTTCCATAAAATGCTGTTCTATCATAATAACCAGCCCAATATGATGGTATATATTTAGCAGTTCCACTACCATCATTATTATTTTCATCTCTATTTACCAAACCTGTTTTTCCAGTCATAACAAATTGTTCTGTTTTATCAACTGACCAATTAAAGCTATCTTCTAAGAATTTATTAGAAGACTTTACAACTGCCTCTTTTCTCTCAACTTCACATACTACAGACCATACATCTGTACTCCCATTTCCATTAGTCACATTAACCTTTAATGGAGCTGATAAGTCTAAAGTTTGTCCATTTTTTAAATTTGATACTGATTCTTCAGATAATTGTATACTATTTAAAACTACCTTACTAGTATCAGTTCCATATGGTACTACAACCTTTATAGTTTTATCTTTTTTATTTATTATGCTATTTCCTTCTTGTCCATCCAAGTTAAATGAAATAATATTACTGTACTTTTCCGTTTCAATCTCTCTATTTCTAATTAATTTAACATTATCAACACTTACTAAAGAAGTTTTTGTACCTTGGAAAAATATTTTAATTTTCTCTCCTTTTTCTAGTCTAATATTTTTAAGCTCATTTTTTGTATAACCTGTATTTTTTTCTACTGTAGAATAGCATATAATTTCAGAATCATTAAGTTCATCACTTAAAGTCATAATACCTAATTTAGCTCCTTCTCCTTCCGTGTTTACAAAAGCTGATAAATCATAAAATCCTGTTTCGGGAATTTCAGTTTCTTGAGTAATATAATTAAAATCTCCTTTAGCTATACGAGCTCTTATTCCTCCATCATAGCTATAATTATATCTAATGTTAGCTCCATAATATCTCCAACCTAATCCATTATTCTCAAAGCTTGGATTATTAATGATATTTACATCAATTGGTCCAATGGCCTCACTAAATACTCCATCTCCTAAAGTTCCATATTCGTCAACAGGTATAACTTTACATTTTAAGTACTTATTTTTTAAGTTTTCTTTGAGCACTAATGTTTTACCATATTCTCCTGCTATTTCACTATATTCACCATCTTTACTATCGGACATTAACCAACTAAACTTTGTAGCTCCTTCAATATGATTATCTAAGTCATTAAAATCGTATGTCACATTTAACGGTGCACCTACTTCATTATTACCATTAATCTGAATGTTGGTAACTTGTGGTTTTAAAAAATTCATTTTCTCTATGTCATACATAAACCTAGCATCTTCTATTTCTGCACTCCCTTCTATGGTTATATTTAAGTCAGAGTTTTTATCTTGTATTATATCACTAATTCTTACTACTTTATATTCTTCTGATGCTGCTAAAATTTCTGTTCTGTCCCCTATCTTAACGTTTACATTGTTAGTTAAAGCCTTTATATTCATTTCCAAGTAATAATTCCCTTTATTTGGAACCTTTATCTCTTGGCTTATTTTTGAAGTATCATCTTTTAAAATTGCTTTACCATTTAATATTTCTGCATCTTCTAAAGCCCATCCATCTAAATTTTCAAAACTCTCATTAACAAGTAAATTTTCTACCTTGCTTCTATCATAATAAAATTCAAAATCATCTCCATTAACCCAGGCACTTCCTCCTATTAATCCTATATCAATCTTATCACCTTTTTTCATATATATAGGCTCTATTTCATATCTAGCATAGCTAGAGTTTGAATCTATTTTAACTTCCTTTATAATACTTCCATCCTCTGGATTGAATAAAGCTAACTTTCCATTAGGTCCTCCTGCTGCCGCATAAACAGCTCCTTTATAATATCCGTTATATGGCGCTTCAATAGTTTGTTTTATAATGTTATTATCACCTGGATCTACCCAGCATTGAACCTTCCCTGTATAGGGAAAATTATTCCAATCGCCTACTGCTCCAATAGTTATCCAATTTGGAATTTCATAATCATCAATATTTGGATCTTCCTCAAAGCCTGGATCCTTAACTAAGTTTACTCTACTATCATCATTTAGTTCTACAGTACTTAGATTATTTTCTTTAATTGGTTCAGCAAAAGTCAATACATTACTAGTAATACACGTTAAGGCTACTAACAATGCTAATGTTTTGCTCATGGATGTTCTAAAACCTTTTTTCATTATTAAATCCCCTCTCATTATTTATAATATGAAAATAACTAAGCCCCTTAATATAAAGAGCTTAGTTATAATTCAGAGCTTCTCTATACCATCATAGGCAATATTTCACTTTCAAAGTAGTAAAACTCCGACGTCACATCTAAATTTTCTGTTATTTTAACGCTAGCACTATCTGATAATGATATTACTTGATGCCATATACCCTTATAAAGACATATTGGTTTATCCAATAAAAATACTTTATAATCACTAGGTGTTTTATTTTCTGCTACCATAATTAAGGTTGTACCAGTTAATGGTTCAAAGCTTTCCATTGATGTAGGATGATTTTCCATAAGCTTTACACCTTTTTCTTTATATCTATAAACAGCTAGTCTCCAAGGATCATTTGGCTCTGATACTACTATTTCAAACTTATCAGTACAAGTTTCACTAAACTCAATTATCTTCCCAAACTTTTCAAAGCTTTCTTTAGAGATAGTTAATATAGGCTTTTTCATATTTTTAACTCCTATTCTTAGTTATTTAAGGCTAATTCTTAAATTAGATTTTTCTCCCTTAAATACTAAATTAACTTGAAGAAGTTCTTCTTCTATAAAATAATCAACTTCTGCATTATCACATTTGACACTGTCAATAACAAATCCATTTGGTATATGGAACCAATAACTTTCTTCTGATCCTTTTATAGTATCTAAATGTAAATTTAATGTACTATCCTCAAACTTTTGATTTTTAATACTTATTGCATCCATTGTTACGTGTCTTGTTGATGCTATTACTTGTGGCTCACTCTTAACTTCTGTTAATGATATTATTTGACACGTACCTAAATCTAATTTCTTAACAGTAAATCTTCCACTTACTTTTCCTAAATATTTTTTGCCCCAGAAATCAAAAGCAAGATATTCCTTATTCCTTTCTAAACCAACATTTTCAAGCTCTATATTACTTTCTTCCAATGGAATTGAAGCAAATCTTCCGAGTACACTCCATTTTCTCCACTCTTTATCGATATGAATTGTCCAAAGAGTTGAAAAAGGATGCTCATCATTCATAGATGGATATTCGCCAGCCATATTCATTGCTTCTTCTAATGTAATATCTTCTGCTTTAACTGGATTTTCTCTTGGAACTGCAAATCCATGAAGTTTTGTCCATGTAAATGCTGGATAGCTTAAGTCAATAGTACCTGTTTCCCCAGCAAAAGTTTCAATAGTAGGTAATGTTTTTCTTATTACTTCAATTCTCTTATCATCATAATCCTTCATTGGGTCACTTAACATATATAATCCACCTGACAGTGAAACAAGTGAACATATACTTCTTGCCCATTCAAGGTTAGTTCTTGCGCAAATGTGGTCTGGGTCTATTAAGAATAATATACGTTGAGCATTAAACCATCTTGCTGACTCAACTATTTGCATTCTTATTCCAGCCCAAGTTGGATTAGCATCCATCGCTACACGACATGCATCAACAACCCCTATAACTTCTGATAATACTCCCCATGATGCTAAGAAATATGCCTTATCTCCAATTCCATCTCTTGCACATTCCATATAAGATCTAAAACGTTTCTCCGCATCATCATTAGTTATTAATCCTTGTCTTACGGCTTCATGTAATCCATCTAATAATAGATGCCTTATTGCATCAGTTTTAAAATAATCATAACCATATTCCTTTAATCCTTTATAAAAAGGTAATACATGCTTATCTAATGATTCTTTTCTACAATCTATTAAATAATCTATCCATTCACCTAGCATTGGCTTACCATCATTGCCCTTTAGCAGGTACTTTCCTTGATTTTTAGCAAATTCAGAATTTGTAATATTAGCATTTGTCCATATACCAGCTTTAAATCCTTCTTTTTCTATTGCTTCAACTGCTCCTTTATGCCCTTTTTTAAATTGGCTATTTGTATTTAGCCATCCTTCTGCTAATGAGCCATTTGGATCAACTGGTAATGGCATATTTTGATATCCATCATCTATTTGTATATATTCTAATCCATATCCACCTAATTTTTCTGAAAAGAACTTTGATACTTCTTCTATATTTTCTTGAGTTACATCTCTTCTAAATGCCTCCCAAGAGCACCAACCCGTAACTGATTTTGTATTAGGTCTCCACTCCCATGGTTTATGGTAAGAATATCCTAAATGTTTTCTATAATATTGCATTCTTAAGTTTACAAATAAAGGTTTTGGTCCTAACTCAATTTCTAATTCTACTTTAAGATTGTTTAATTCTGTTTTTTCAAACCTTTCTGAAATCCATTTCCACTGGCATCCATTCCAATCTATTAGTAAATCTTGTTTAATATCATAAACCCCATTTACTCCCTTCATAGTGGGATGACCAACTTGTCCTAATATGGCTTCATTTTTATTAGCACGATTTGGTCTCATATTAATAGCATCTTCACTTAATAAAAATGTAACCTTAGCCTTTGCTGGCTTATCTAGCGTTACATATATTTGTTGTATAAAAGGAATGTTTTGAAGATTTCCATCTGATCCATGTCTGAAACCAACTTCATCTTCTCCATCTATCTTCATTGTAATAATATTTTTACCATTATACTCATATGTTAACGTTCTCGTTTCTTCATTCCACTTATGAAGAGCATGTGCTATTGGTGGTTCAATTAATTCTGGATGAAAATTTTCGTTATTCATATGTTCCTCCTAAATATTAGCTTATTTTATTTAACTTCTACTTTATAGCACTATCAACCATACCCTTAATAAAGTATTTTTGTAGGCATAAGAAAATAATAACTATTGGTAATATTCCTAATAAAGATGCTGCAGCCGCTGCATTTATATTCGATGAACTTTGTGAAAAGAATCCTGCTATAGCCTGTGTAACAGTCTTAATCTTAGGTGATTGTAATAAATATAAGGAAAATTGATAATCATTCCAACATGAAACTCCTGTAAGTATTACTACTGTAGCTGTTACTGGTTTTAATTGTGGCAGTATTATACTAAAGAATGTTCTAATTGGCCCACATCCATCTATCGCTGCTGCTTCGTCTAATGCATCTGGTATTGATGAAATAAAATTAGTATATAAGAATATACTCATTGGAAGTTGGAATGTAATTAGAACTATTATTATAGACCAATAAGTACTAGTTCCATTTAACTTTGCAATCATCGAATATAATGGTACAAGAATACTTAAAGGTGGTACCATCATTATCCCTAAAACGAAGGCCTTAACTCCCATATTAAATTTAGTCCTATTTCTTGCTAATGGATAAGCTGCTAAAGCTCCTATTATTGTAATAAACACAATAGATACACTTGTAATTACTAAACTTGACATTAAGCTTTGTCCAATTTTTCCTTTTTCTATAGCTACACTAAAATTTTCCCAATTAATATAAGTAGGAAATACCCATCTAGAGCTTAAATCCTTAGGTGATTTAAATGCAACCCCTACCAAAATGTAAAAAGGTATTATGTGTAATAAACAAATTAATATTGCTAATGGAGTTCTCCATAAGTTATTTCTTTTAAATCCACTATTTGTCATTATTCATTCACCTCTTTACTATCAAAGTATTTCATAATTAAGTTTGAAACAATCATTATAAATATAAATGTAAATATACCTATTGTTGCTGAATAGCCAGCATTTTGTCCTCTAAAATATGTCTGCGTTACTAAAGTTGATAAGGAGTGTGATGAGAACCCTGGTCCTCCCCCAGTTAATGCCATAATTATGTCAAATAACTTAAGACCTCCAATTAAATTAATAACTACAGATGATACTATAGCTGGCATTAATAATGGTAATGTAATATATTTAAATTTATCCCAAGTCCTAACTCCATCAATTTCAGCAGCTTCATAATACATATCAGGAATATTTTGAAGTCCTGCTAAATAAATAATCATTGAAATACCACAAAATTGTAATGTATTTATTATTGTCATAATTATTACAGCTCTTTGTCCATCTCCTAACCAATCTATTGGTGCTCTTCCTAACCAAATTAGCACGTCATTAAATGCTCCCTTATCAAATTGGAATAAGAAATAAACAACATAACCCATTATTAATGGTGCAATCATAACTGGAATATAAATTATTGTCCTAGCTAAAGATCTTCCTCTAAACTTTGAATTTAAAAAAATAGCATAAGCTATTCCTATAACATTTTGTAATAATGTACTTCCAAATCCGTATATAATTGTATTAAAAAGTGCTCCCCAAATATTTTTATCTTGTAGTAATCTAATATAATTATCTACTCCTACATATTTATAATTTTGTGAAAATCCATTCCAATTTGTAAAAGAAATTCTAATACCATCTATAAAAGGATATACAACAATAAATAAGAATAATAGAATTGCTGGTAAATATAATATGTTCATTAAATTTTTTCTATTTTTACTTTTTGGGGCTTTTTTAACTACAACAGCATCATTTTCTGTAACCAACATTTTAACTTCATTATTCATATATTCCCCTCCCAATAATTTCTATTATCAACTATTAAGGGCATAAAATACCCTTAATAGTTTTATTTTATATTGATTATCTCTTTTGACTAAATTTATCTTTAAAGCTTTGTTCCATGTGTTTAATTGAATCTTGTACAGCTGTTGGTTTTCCAGCTAATATATCAGCTCCAGTTATGCACATATCATCCCACATTCCACTTGGTAGATATACTCTATCAAAGTATGGGAATGTTTCAACATTAGCATACTTATCATAGTATTGTTGAACAGCACCTGTATCAGCAGTTACATTTGTTAAACCTGATGGCATTCCATCAACTGAAGCCAATTTACCAGCAACTTCTGGTTTAGCTAAGTAGTTTATAAACTTAAGTGCAGCTTCTTCATTTTTAGTATTCTTATTCATACCAACAGCTATTCTTTCACCAGCTATAAGTGAAGGTTCATCATCTTTGCTATTTGAAGGAATAGGCATCATTCCAAGCTTAGCATTAGGATTAACTTTTAATGCTTCTGTAATTGCATAGTTACCATAGAACTCAAAAGCAACCTTGCCATCTGCAAAGCTTTTAATATCAGTTAAATAATCTGATGTTAAACTATCTAAATTGAAGTATCCAGCTTTATTCCATTTATCAAATAAACCTGCAACATCTCCCCATAAATTCCAATCAAATGTTCCATCTAATAATTGCTTCTTATAGTTCTTAGCATCGTTTGTAACATAGAATGACGGTGCTACCCAATCAAAGAATTGACCTATTGTCCAGTTATCCTTTCCCCCCATATGAATAGGTGTAAATCCAGCAGCCTTTATCTTTCCTAATGCTACTTCAAAATCAGCCCAAGTCTTAATATCATCAACTTTTACTCCAGATTTCTCTAAAACTTCAACGTTATAAACAATACCTGCGATATCCATATTAATTGGTAATACAAATATGTCATTTTTCTCGTTAGTAATCATTGGTTTAATTGCCGGTTTAATATCTTTTACCCAAGACTGATCCGTAAGAGGTTTTAAATATTCACTATATCTTGCAACAGACCATCCATGAGTTGTCCATAAATCTGGTAAGTCATTTGCAGCCATTTTAGTTTTCATAAGCTCTTCATAATTGCTTCCTGGTGCTGAATATTCAATTTTTATTCCAGTTTCATCAGTAAAGTCCTTACATACTTTTTCTAATTCCTCACTTGGAACTCCAACTAAGTTAGTCATAAATGAAAGCGTTACATCTTCCTTAGCTGTATCTCCTGTTTTTCCTCCATTATTTGATGATGAACAACCCACCAGCCCAGTAAACGTTAACACGCCACATAATAAAGCACTTATTAATCTTTTCTTCATAAACCTTTCCCCCTTAATTTGTTTTACAAATTTATTATATAATCCTTTTCATATATCTCATATGTATCAATTCTATACTTATAGAGTTTAATTCTATACTAATTCTTACATTCATTCAAAAATCATTTTAATTTTATATTTTATATTATAAAATAGTAATATATTATATTTAGAGGTGTGCTATGAAAAAAATACAGTCTTTTAGTTCAAAGCTTATGTTATTATTTAGCTTAAGTATAATTTTACCTATAACTATAATGATATTGATACTATGTGTTTACTTTACTAATATACTATCAAATCAAAATGTAATTCAGTTTAAAAATACACTTAGCTCTGTTTCAAGTAATATTAATACATATATAGATGATTTGAAAAGGTTAACATTAACTCCTTATATGTATAAAGAAATATCTTTATTTATGGAATCCATAAATAATGGCAGTTATGAAAGAAACATTACTGAAATTGATAGATTTATAAAAAGTAAAAATTATAGTTCTACTCTTAATAAGATAATTAATCAATCAAGAGAAGATATATTAGGAATTACTTTTATACCTTATTCTAATCAATCTAATGGATTTTTAGTAAGTAAATATTACGATACTTTAAACCAAGTGGATATTCCTTATTCATATAGTCCTTGGTTAAGTAATGCATTACATCTAGATGGTGATACTTATTTTACTCCTGTTCATTCATATAAGTACACTAAAAGTGGTAGTGAGTATCAAATTTTTTCAGTAATGAGAGTGATTAAAAATTTGGATACTAATAAAGTAATAGGAACTATTAAAATAGATGTAAAAGCCATTACTATTAAAAATATTATATCTTCTGTAAATATAAGTGATAATTCTATATTTATTTTAATGGATCAAAATAGTCAAATTATTCACTCTGTGAATTTTCCTTCAAATAAAGATGTTTCTGATATTGTTTTTTCTAATAAAAATCTGTCTAAAGACTATAATATAGTATCAACACCTATTGAATCTAGTAACTGGATTTTATTGTATCTAGGCTCTAAAAAAGATTTATATAGTGAAGTAGATTTTGTATTTAAAGTCACATTAATAATATCATTACTTTGTATTATAGTTGCAATTATATTTTTCAGAATTAATTCAAATAAAATGATAAAATCTATAACAAATATTACATCAACAATGAAAAAAGTTAGAGATGGTGATTTATCAGTCAGATGCATTACCTTAGAAAATGATGAACTTAAATTTATATCTGACGCATTAAACAAAATGATTGTTAACTTAGATAACCATATAAAAAATGAATATTCATCACTAATCGCTGTTAAAAATGCTGAATATTTAGCATTGCAATCTCAAATCAACCCTCACTTTTTATGTAATATATTGAATGGATTCGTAGCACTAAATAGGATTGGAGAAAAACAACTATTAGAAGACTCTATAATCCAACTTTCTAGCTTATATAGATATACTTGTAGCAACACAAATGTAGCTACATTAAAAGATGAATTTGATTTTATTGAGAGATATTTAACCCTTCAAAAACTACGTTTTGATGATATGATAGATTTTAAAATATCTCTAGATGAACGTGTTGCTAATATAGATATTCCAAAATTAATTTTACAACCACTTGTAGAAAATTCAATTAAACATGGTATAAAAAATTATAATGAACCTATTTTTATAACCTTAATAGCCTTATTAGATACAACATCTGGTGACATCGAGACATTAAAAATAATTATTTCAGATAATGGTGCTGGCTTTATTAAAGAAAAATATAGTTCTAAAAATAGTACAGGCCTAAATAATGTTAAAGAAAGAGTTGAATTCTTTAAAACAGGTGCCAACTTTACTATAATTGGAATTGAAAATGAAGGTACAGACTGCTATATAGAAATCCCTATTGGAGGTGGCTTAAATGAAAATACTAATAGCTGATGATGAAAGATTAGTTAGAATAGCACTTAGAAGTATGTTAGAAGATATATATCCTAGTAAATATACTTTTATTGAAGCAAAAAATGGACAAGAATTAATAGATTTATCTAAAAAATATCAACCTGATATTTGCTATGTAGATATTAATATGCCTTTACTTGATGGCTTAACAGCATTAAAATCCTGTAAAGATAACTGCCCTAATACTGAATGGTTTATATTAACTGGTGAAGCTGAATTTAGCTTTGCCAAAGAAGCTATAAATATAGGAGTTAGAGATTATTTGTTAAAACCTGTTAGTATTAATGATCTAAAAACAAACCTAGATTTAGCCGAAAAAAATATCTTAAACAAAAACCATTTAGAAAATGAAGTGTTTAAACTAAATACACTTTCTTTATTTACTTCTACTTTAATTAGCAATAATATTACAAAAAACTATATTACTTTAAAAGAAGGCAATTATACAGCTATTGTTTTCTTTGTAGATACCTACATTAATCAAGAAAGTAAAAATAAATTTATTAATACATTATATAATGAAATTGAAAAGACATTAGAGGATAAAATAAGTGAAGGCTATAATTATGCTCTATTTAATCTACTCTCAGGTGAGCTATGTTTGATTATTAATTCACCTAATTTAAGACATATTACTTTTGAAGATATTATAAAAAAGTTTGAATATGATAATTTATTAATTACTCCTATAGCTACAAAAAACGTTTCAAATTTACTTAAAGTATATGATGAAATAAAACTTATTAAGAAATACTCCACACTCAGAGCTACTTATAAATCTGGTAGGATATTGTATATAGAAAAGCTAATTTTTTTACCTAATATAGATTTAATATTAAATTTAACAAATGATATATTTTCTATATATAGATATTATTTAGATAAAAATGAACTAAAATTTATAGAATCTTTAAATTCTATTTCTTTAAATAATACATACAAAGGTATATTTAAAGAAATAAATATTGAAGTTTTAAATAGGTTTCTAAATTTAAATATGAATTTAAATTTAGAATTTAAAACATTTGATGAGTTATTAAATATATTAATATCAAATAGTAATAATATTTTATACTCTAATAAATCACAAAGTAAGGATATTATAGATGAAATTATGGATTATGTTAAAGAAAATTATATGAAAGATATCGGTGTCAATACTATTGCCAATCTTTATGGGATTACACCTAATTATTTAAGTAAAATATTTCATGAAAAATCTGGTATGAAATTTTCAAATTATATAACTGCTATTAGAATTCAAGAAAGTAAAAAGTTAATTTTAGAAGACAAATCCCTTACTATTAAAGATGTATCAAAGAAAGTTGGATACTATTCTCCTCGCCATTTTACAAAGCAATTTTATAAAATAGAAGGATATTATCCTTCGGACTTAACTAAATGATTATACAAAAAGGAAGGTTTTATAAGCAACAAAAACCTTCCTTTTTAATAAAATCTAATATTAATTATTTATTTTAAGCAAAAGTTCAAATACAAATCATATAAGTATAGTTCATACTCTAAATAATTCCTCCATCTACCTTTATAACTTGACCTGTTAAATACTTACATGAATCATTGCATATAAAAGTTACTAATTTACCAACTTCAGCTGCTTCACCAAATCTTCCCATAGGTATCTCTTCTTCTAGCTCATTCTTTTCTTCTTCTGATAAAAATGAATTCATTTCTGTGTTTATCACACCTGGTGCAATTGCATTCACTCTTATTCCCATTGGTGCAACTTCCTTTGCTAGGGATTTAGTAAATAAATTTATAGCCCCTTTAGAACTAGAATATATTACTTCACAAGAAGCTCCAACATCCCCCCAAATAGATGATATATTAATTATATTACCTTTTCCTTTGGAAATCATATATGGAATAGCATGTTTAGTTAAATACATAACTCCTAAAATATTTACTCCCATAATATTATCTATATCTTCTTTTGAAGAATCCATAAACAAGCCTATATTTGATACTCCCGCATTATTTACTAATATATCTATTCTCCCAAAAATTTCTATTATATAGTCTATCATATTTTTACAGATATTATAATCTGATATATTTCCTTTATATAATTTCCCATAACCACCTAATGCAATTATCTCTGCTAAAGTAGTTTCTGCACCATCATCATCCTTTGAATAATTTATAACTACAGTTGCCCCTTCTTTAGCTAACTCTATTGCTATAGCTTTTCCTATTCCCCTTGATGCTCCTGTTACTAGCGCTATTTTTCCTTGTAAGTTTTTCATTTTATTCTCCTAAAAATTTATTATATATTATAGACATTCTTTAATTACTCTTTTTACATTTTTATAGAATATCTTATCTATTTCTGAATTTGTAAACTTCTCTTTAAGTAATGCTTCTCTAAGATTACCTATTTCTCCTATATTTTTTATTTCTACTTCATTTTCAATTCCATCAAAATCTGTTCCTAAGGCAAGAACATCTATTCCTCCAATATTTCTTATATGTTTTATATGTTCTATCATAGATTTAATAGTAGGAACTTTTTCTTTTCCTAAAAATGGTGCACAAAAATTTAACCCCATAACTCCGCCTTTATTAGAAAGCTTAACTATCATATCATCTGTTAAATTTCTTGAGTGATTAGTTATTTCTCTTGAATTTGAATGAGTTGCTATAAAAGGTTTTTTACATATATGGACTAAATCATAAAATCCACCATCTGATAAATGAGAACAATCTGGTACTATCCCCAACTTTTCCATTTCAAAAACAATCTCTTTTCCTTTATCTGTTAGACCTTCATTTTTATATTTATATCCTGCATTTGGATATCCTATACTATTAGCAAAATTCCATGTTAAAGTTACAAATCTAATTCCTAAATCATAAATCTCTTTTACCATTTCAACTCTTCCTTCTAAAACCTCACCTTCTTCTATTGATAAAAATGCTCCTATCTTACCTTTATTATTTACTTCTTCCAATTCTCTCAAATTTCTTACTATTTCAATATCATTGTAGTTTTCTTTTAACTCTTTAGTTAAAACTTCATTCATTCTCTTAAATTCTAAATATGGATTATCTACTATATTTAGTTCTATAAAATGTGCAAAAACTTGTGCTAAAGCCTTACCTTTTTTTAACTTCTTAATATCAACCTTGCAAATACTTTCATTTAATTTTAAATTTTCATATAGTAGCCTACTAGCTGTGTCACAATGTAAATCAATTGAATTCATCCTTTAAATCTCCTTTAACATTTTGTTTTTTTATTTAAATTTTTATTTATGTCTTTAGATTCTTCTATCATCCTTATCCTTTCATCTCTTGCCCATAATAAATATCCCTCTAAACTTTGAGGACCAGTTATAACTTTTCTTCTTACCCAAAGAATCCCTGATTCCTGAGATTCAACACTCCATTTTATAAGAGAAATATTACCACTTTCTATTTCTATAGCAGTCATAGCATAAGGTAAAATACAACATCCATCATTAAAATAAGGTGGTTCAAGCTTTCCTGGCATTCTACTATTGTGGGTATGTCCACAAATTAACATTTTTGAATTTTCTTTTGCCCACTTTTCAAGCTTCCTATCTACCTTACTTCCTTTTTTATTATTTTTAGCCGGACTAGTTGGATCATTAAAACCTGCTAAGCCATTTAAAAATTTCCATACATACCTTACTAAAAATCTTGATATTAACCAATAATCTGAATTAATAGGATCTGCTTGATGTCCATGAGTAACTAAAAATTTTTCATTAATTGGTTTAAACTTAAAATTTATACCTTCATAAAATTTTATATCCTTAATAAACTTCAAGAAATTTTTCCCATAGTCTGCTCCAATTCTTTTTAAAGCTTTATATTGAGTAATATAAAAGGTCTCTCTATTTTTAATTATATCATGATTTCCATAAATCATATAAATTCTATTTTCTTCTTTAAATTTATTAAATAACTTAAATATATCATTATAACAATAAGCAATATCATTAAAATTTCTATTTTTCCAAAGTTCATCTCCATCTCCTACTTCAACATAAGTAAACCCCTTTCTATAATAATAAGATAGTGCAGTTTTATATATATTTCTATTTGCTAGTAATGAGTCGTAAAAGGTTCCATCTCCTCTGTGAACATCTGATATAAATACTATATTATCTCCATTATCAAATTTCACTTCCATTGAATTATCATAAAGATAGTTTAATCTTTTCATAAATTTCCCCTTATAAAATTTATATTATTTTATTATATGACTTGTATTGCTTCTTTGCTAAAAACATCCATTAAAAATACTGCTTAACATAGATATAAATTTCAAGCCTTTTGTACAAACTACATATATGTATTATTTAGCGAAAGAGAGGCGAAATTTGTGAGGTTTAAATATAAATCTATAAGCTTAATATTAATACTATTATTAACTTTTAATATACTACCCTTTTCTACATCTTTTGCAGATGAATTTTATGAAGATGAAGAAGCTATTAATTTTTTAAATAATGGTCTATCCTCTGAGGAAATGAAAAAAGAATTTAAAGACTTATTGGAAAATCTATTTGCTCAAAGAAATGAGGCTATAGTTTTAGGAGACTGTGAAGTTTTAAAAGGATTTTATGATTTAAATATTAAAGTAAGTTTATGGGCATATGAAAGTGAGGCAAAAAAAACTCAATATTTAATTAATTGGTCAGAAAAACAAGCTGTAAAATTTAAAGACTTACAATCTATAGTCAAAATAAGAAAAGTTGCCGAAAAAGAACCTGGATTATATGGTGTAATTTGTGACGTAGCAACTGACTTCAATTATTATTATATAGATTCACCAGATATTATTAATCATTTTAGACTTGGTACTAATCATTATCTTAACTTAAAAAAAGAAGGAGATAGATATATAATTACTAAAGAATGGTACACTGATCCTTTTGCTGACTCATTGGATATGAATAATATAAAATCAGAGGAAATAAGACAATACATACTATCCCAAAAACAACCAGAATTCATTCCAAATGAGAGGTTAACAAAAGCAGTAGAATATGCTCATAAATATTGTGGGGTTTCTGAAGATGAAAATTTCACCTTCAAATATAACTCAAAGTATAAAAATCATAATCCTGATGGAGGAGATTGTGCAAATTTTGCTTCTCAAATATTACATGATGGCGGAGGTTTTAAGAAAAATGGAGCTTGGAATTACTCCGGAAAAGAAGGTACTAAAGCTTGGCTAAATGCACAAGGCTTTAAAAATTATATGGTTGGTAGTGGTAGAGCCTCTTATATAGCTAAGGGATCTTATCAACAAACTTATAAAGCCGCTTTTAATATGAGACCTGGAGATTTTGTTGCTTATGAAAAAAAAGGTAGAATTACTCATATATCTACAGTTACCGGCTTTGATTCTAAGGGTTATCCATTAGTTACATGTCATAATACTGATAGACTTCTTGTTCCTTATGACTTAGGATGGAGTAATGATAACATAAAATTCCACTTAATTCACGTACATTACTAAAAATTAAAAGAAGAATAGAAAGTATATAAAACTAGTTTTCTATTCTTCTTATTTAATTATTTTTATTATATTTAAATAAAATTTTAATATATAGTTTCTAAACATCATATAAGTTATTTTTTACTCTTAACTAACTTAGCTATAAAAAAACCCTCCATAGTTTCACTTGGTATTATTCTTATAGTTTTTTTCACTTCTTTATTATATGCTTTACACTTATATTCGCTTATACCCCTAATAACATTAGAAAGTTCTAAATTTATATTTTCTAATTTTAAGTCACTATATTTATTTAATGCATAATCAATAATTTCTTCATTTTCAAAAGGATTTAAAGTACAAGTTGAGTACACAATAACTCCACCTGGCTTTAATGCATGATAAGCACTATCGAATAGCTTTTTTTGTAATTTTGCATAAAGTGCTACTTTTTTCTCACTCCACCCTTTATAGGCTTTAGAATTTTTTATTATCATTGTAC
This sequence comes from Clostridium sp. CTA-7, assembly GCF_054768095.1. Lineage (NCBI taxonomy): Bacteria > Bacillati > Bacillota > Clostridia > Eubacteriales > Clostridiaceae > Clostridium > Clostridium sp. CTA-7. Next base: position 405,655 of record NZ_BAAAAV010000003.1, read on the forward strand.
CTTCGCCTGAACAAGGTGCATCTAAAAGAATTCTATCAAAATATCTATTCAATCTTTTACCTATGCTACAACCATCAGCTCCTAAAACAATAATAGAATCTGCTCCCTGTTTTTCTATATTATAATTTAGCCTTTCTCTTCTTATTTCATTTACATCATTAGCTAAAATAGTAGCCTTATTTCGGGTTAAATCCGCCATATAAAGGCTTTTTCCTCCAGGTGCTGCACACATGTCTAATATAACTAAATCTTCTTTTAAATCCAAAAATAAAGGAGGTAACATTGAAGATAGATTTTGTAAATATATTTTACCATATTTATAAATCTCTAATTTTCTTAAGTTACTCTCCTTTATCCCTTTTACTATAAATGCATTTTTGATTAATGGATGATTTACAGCTTTTATCTTATTCATATTTAATTCATCCATTACTTCTTTTGTATTCCCATTTAAGGTGTTAACTCTAAAAGTAGTATTTCTTCCTCTATAAAAACTTTTATAAATTAGATCTAATTGACCATCTGTAAATATATTTTCTAAAATATCTATAAGTTCCTTTGGTAAGCTATTCTTAACTTCTTTGATTGACACTACATCACCCCTATAGTTTACTTATATTATATATTACTTTTAAATAAACTAAATTATGATGTAATTAGGTTGCTTTTTAACTTAAACTTATAGATATTATTTGATATAGAATATATTTAAATAATTTTATATGATTAAATATTTATTGTTAACTCTACAGGGCAATGATCAGAACCTAAAACTTCTGAATGAATTTTAGCTCCTTGTAATTTGTCTTTTAAATCCTCAGATGCTAAGAAATAATCTATTCTCCAACCTGCATTCTTTGCTCTTGCATTAAATCTATAAGACCACCAAGAATAAGCTCCTTCTTTATCAGGATAAAAATATCTGAATGTATCTAAAAAGCCAGCTTTTAATAACTCAGTAAACTTTCCTCTTTCCTCTTCTGTAAAACCTGCATTTCTTAAGTTAGTTTTAGGATTTTTTAGATCTATTTCTTTATGTGCTACATTTAAATCCCCACACACTATAACAGGTTTTATTTCATTTAAGGATTTTATGTATTTTCTAAATACATCTTCCCAAACCATTCTATAATCTAATCTTGCAAGTTCATTTTGTGAATTCGGAGTATATACAGTTATCATATAAAACTTTTCAAATTCTAATGTTATAACTCTACCTTCTTTATCATGGTCCTCTACCCCTAAACCATATTTTACATTTAAAGGCTTTTCCTTTGTAAAAATAGCTGTTCCTGAATAACCCTTTTTCTCAGCATAATTCCAATATTGACTATATCCTTCTAATTCTAAATTTATTTGTCCTTCTTGTAACTTACTTTCTTGTATACAAAAAATATCCGCATCCATTTCTTTAAAATATTCTAAAAAGCCTTTTGTTACACAGGCCCTTATCCCATTAACATTCCATGATATAAGTTTCATTTTATATACTTCTCCTTTGCTATAATATTTTAACTATATTATAACACCTTTTTTAAATTCTTCTATGCATATGTGTTCATTCTTTTAGATAGTTCTACTAATTCATCTAATGAACTTTTTGCATCTGTAACTTCCTTAAATAATATTTCTACAATCGCTGTTGTATTTTGTGAATTTGCCAAAGTTTGCTCAGATATTGAAGCAACATTAGTTATTCCATCTGTTATTTTTAAATTATCACTATCTATTGCTATAATCTTTTTAGTTACTTTATTAACAAGTTCTTCCATACTATTTAGTCCATTTGTTAATTCATAAAGTTCTTTAGAGGTATTTTTCACAGTAACTTCTTCTTCATTTATTATTTCTGTAACTTCACTAATAGAATTAGAAACATTTAATACCTCTTTTTCTAATTCTTTTATTATATTATTTATTTCATTTGAAGAATCTTTACTTTGTTCAGCAAGCTTCCTTATTTCATCTGCAACAACTGAAAATCCTCTACCATATTCTCCTGCTCTTGCTGATTCTATTGCTGCATTTAAAGCTAAAAGATTAGTTTTTTCTGAAATATCTCTTATTATATCTATTATCATTAATACCTTTGACGTTTTTTCTTTTAATTCATTAGCCGTTTTATAAACCTCTAAATTTTTATTCTTAACATGGTTAGAATTCACAGCTACCTCTTCAATCATCTTAAATATACTTTCAAATATTGCTCTACTTTCTTTAAAATTAACTTCCATATTCTTAGAATTTTCAACAGCACTTTCAATATCTAACTTTATATTATTTGATGCCTTATTTTGCTCTTCAATATTAGAAGTAGTACTTTCGCAACCATTTAGAATTTCTAAAATAGCTCTGCTTATATCACTTGATGACTCTTCTATAGTATTGAATGTACCCGAGATTGATACTGTATTTTTATCTAGTAATTCAATTGCTCCTCTTATCTCTGATAAGATTTTTTCTTGTTCCTTAACCATATTGCTACTTTTCTCTCTTTCTTTATCTGCTTCTAATCTTATCTTATTAGATATTCTAGTAATTAAATAGGCCATAACATAAAACATAAAGATACAAACCATTTCTAAGGGCATTGCATCTCTCATTCCTTCTTTATTAAAGTTTAGAACAATCCAAATAATGTTAAAAATTGCTGCTCCTACAATTGGTCTAACCATAAATTTTTCGTCTAGATAGACCATACAAATAACTATAAGAGGTATAATAGCTATTGGTGCTACCGCTAAATCAGATGCAAATAAGGTAATAGCATATACAACTGCATATGGTGTAACAGCTATATGTCTTATTTTCACATTGCTTTTGTTCTTTAAATAAAATATAATCATTAAAATAGTAAATAATGATATAACTGCTAAAGCTAAGTATACAAATTCCTTAACCATACTTCCTTTTTGCATCATTACTAATAACCCTAAAGAATATGTTGCTGCAAGTATAGTTGTTGCTATAACAAAATACTTATTGGTAACCTCTGTAACTCTCTTTCCCACGTCGTTTCCCCCTAAATTCCTTTTTTTATAAATATCGTATTTTTTATTTTAACCTTTACAATTTTAAAATTAATAAACAAAGAAATAGTAGCAATATGTAACAAATAATATTACATGAATACTATTTACATATTACTACTATTTTAATATCAGATAACTAACCTGAAATTATTTATTATATAAAGGATGTTTTTCACATAAATCTTTAACTCTATTTTTTAATAATTCTAAATTAGGATTTTCTATAGAAATAGCATCATTAATTATAGATGCTATTTCCTTCATATCTTCTTCATTAAATCCTCTTGTTGTAACAGCTGGTGTTCCTATCCTTATACCAGATGTTATAAATGGACTCTTAGTTTCATTTGGAACTGTATTTTTATTTACTGTTATACCTATGCTATCTAAAAGTATTTCTGCATCTTTTCCTGTAACATCTTTATTGGTTAAATCTAGAAGTATTAAATGATTATCTGTTCCACCAGAAACAATTTTAAAGTCATATTTAATCAACTCATCAGATAGAATTTTGCAGTTATTAACTACATTTTGCATATATTCCTTATAGCTAGGATCTAAAGCTTCTTTAAAACATACTGCCTTCGCTGCTATTGTATGTATAAGAGGTCCTCCTTGAATTCCTGGGAATATAGTCTTATCTATTTGCTTTGCATATTTTTCTCTACAAAGAATTAAACCACCCCTAGGACCTCTTAAAGTTTTATGTGTTGTTGAAGTTACAAAATCAGCATACGGCACTGGTGATGGATGTATTCCAGCTGCAATAAGACCTGCTATATGAGCCATATCTACCATAAAGTAAGCTCCAACTTCATCACAAATTTCTCTAAATTTTTTAAAATCTATAACTCTTGCATATGCACTTGCTCCTGCTACTATAAGCTTTGGTTTATGTTTAATAGCAATTTCTCTAACTAAATCATAATCAATAGTTTCAGTTACTTTATCAACTCCATATGAAATAAAGTTAAATAATTTTCCTGAAAAATTCACTGGTGATCCGTGAGTTAAGTGTCCACCATGACTTAAATCCATTCCTAAAACAGTATCTCCTGGCTCAAGTATTGATAGATAAACAGCCATATTTGCTTGTGAACCTGAATGTGGTTGAACATTTGCATGATCAGCCCCAAATAATTCCTTGGCTCTTTCTCTTGCTATATCTTCAACTTCATCAACTACATGACATCCACCATAATACCTCTTGTTAGGATATCCTTCTGCGTACTTATTTGTAAGATATGAGCCCATAGCTTCCATAACTGCCTCTGATGCAAAATTTTCTGATGCAATTAATTCTATTCCTTCTTTTTGCCTATTAAGTTCTTTTTCTATTAGTTGGTAAATTACTTTATCTTCTTTTGAAATTTTTTCAAAATTCATATTGTCACCCCAAATCCTTTTTTAATAAATTATAAATATAATTTATCTAATAATCAATTAATATTTGTATTTTATTCTTATTTTCTATAAATTTCAAAAATAATTTATTAATAATATATATATTATTAATTCTACAAAGTAGTATATACTATACTTAATGCCTTTATGTTATAATACTTAAGAAATTTTATAAATTATAAGGAGCTAAGAATTATGGATATGAATGAAATACTTCACGTTGCAACTTTTGCTGGTAAAATAATGCTTGAATCTGGTGGAGAAACCTATAGAGCTGAAGAGATAATATGGAGAATTTGTAAAATTTACGGTGTAGAAGAGGCTGAAAGCTTTGTAACACCAACTGGTATTATGGTTTCTGTATGCAACGATGGTAAAACATATTCTTTAATAAGAAGAGTATCAACTCGAACCATAGATCTAGATAGGGTAGATAAAGTAAATGATTTATCTAGGAATATTATTGCTAGAGATTTGTCTGTGTCTGAATTAAAAACTCAACTTCAAATTATAAATAATGGTGATAGATACAATAATAAAATAGCCATTTTAATTTCTGCTTTAGGTGCTTTTTGTTTTGTATTTTTATTTGGAGGTAAATTAAGAGAGGCTATTGCTGCATTTTTTGTTGGTCTTGTTATAAAATCAATATCCATAAAATTTTCTAGCCTTGAAATAAATCAATTTTTTATAAACAGTATTTCTGCTGGAATAGCAGCTATAATGGCTATTATATTCTTAAAACTAGGATTTATAAATGATATAGATAAAACTATAATAGGATCTATAATGCTTTTAGTTCCTGGGCTTGCAATAACTAATGCAATTAGAGACACTATTTCTGGTGATTTACTAGCTGGACTTACAAGAGCTGCTGAAGCTTTTCTAGTAGCTATATCTATAGCTGTTGGTACAGGGGCTGTTCTTAGTTTTTGGATTTCTACTTTTGGAGGACTTTAATATGTTTATACAATCACTATTTGCCTTCTTTTCTACCCTTGGTTTTGGAATACTTTTTAATATAAAAGGACAGAAATTATTTTATGCTGCTTTAGGCGGCGGGATAAGCTGGTTTATAAGTCTCTATTGCCAAAGTTTAGGCTTTAATGTAACCTCTTCATTTTTTATATCTGCAATTATATTTAGTATATATTCAGAAATATTAGCAAGAATATTAAAAACTCCTGTAACTACTTTAATAATTTGTGCCTTAATACCATTAGTTCCTGGTGGAGGAATGTATTACACTATGTATGAAGCGGTAACTGGTAACATAATGAAATCTCTTGAAACCGGGCTAACTACTCTTGCTAATGCAGGGTCACTTGCTCTTGGGGTTATTTTGGTGTCAACCCTTACTAGACTTTTAATGTCCGCTAAGAAAAATAGGGAATTTAAAGAGTTGGAAAGACGTGCAAGAAGAAAAATATTTAAATAAAGCCATACACTATCATATTAGTGTATGGCTTTTCAAACTATTCTTCTATTGAAATAGCTGTTACTGGACAACCTTCACAAGCTTCTCTTGTTGCTTCTTCTAATTCTGGTGCTACAGTACCTTCTATAGCAACTGAAACTCCTGATTCTAATGAAAATACCTCTGGGCAAACTCCTTCACAAAGTCCACAAGATATACATGTATTTTCGTCAACAAATGCCTTCATGTAATTCCCCTCCTCAATTTATTTAATTTTTAATATTTAAAAATTACTTTATTTTTATAAATAATTAATATAACCTAATTATAAATATTTATTTTAATTTGTCAAGAATATTGTTTAATTAGAAGTTTTAATTGATATTAATTATTATTTAGAAACATTTTATAATAATTTTATATCATTTTCTTCACATATTTTTAAATTTTTTTCGTCCCATGTACTTGCTTGTACTTCTCCTATATGAGCTTTGTTTAAAAAATACATACAAATTCTAGATTGGCCTATTCCGCCACCTATTGTATATGGTAATTCTCCATTTAATAGCATCTTATGGAAGTTTAACTTTCTTCTATCATCATTTCCTGAAACTTTAAGTTGATAATCTAAAGCCTCTTCATCAACTCTTATACCCATAGAAGACAATTCTATAGCTCTATCTAAAAGAGGATACCAGAATAGTATATCTCCATTTAAGTTCCAATCATCATAGTCTGGACTTCTTCCATCATGCTTTTCCCCTGATTTTAAAACTCCACCAACCTTCATTAAAAATACTGCCTTATGTTCTTTACATACCACATCTTCTCTTTCCTTAGGAGTAAGATTTGGATATTTATCTTCTAGTTCTTGAGTGGTAATAAAGAATATTTCTTCTGGAAGCCTTTCCTCTCCCTCTATTAAATCCTTATGAACATATTTTTCAGTATCTTTAAAAGCAGTATAAATTTTTCTTACTATTTCCTTTAATTTATCTTCAGTTCTATCTTTTTTATCTATAACTAATTCCCAATCCCATTGATCTACATAAACTGAATGAATATTATCTAACTCTTCATCTCTTCTTATTGCATTCATATCAGTGTATAATCCTTCTGATACTTTAAAACCATATCTGTGAAGACTTAGTCTTTTCCACTTTGATAATGAATGAACTATTTCTACATCTTCTCCTGTAGCTAATATATCAAATTTAACAGGTCTTTCTACTCCATTTAAAGTATCATTTAAACCATTTCCAGATTCAACAAAAAGAGGTGCTGAAACTCTTGTTAAACTTAGGTTTTCTGCTAATGCTCTTTCAAAAAAATCCTTAATTTTTTTAATATGAACCTCTGTTTCAATTAATGTTGTGCTACTTTTGTAACCTTCTGGTATTATTATTCCTTCTACTTTCATTTTAAATTTCCTCCTCTAAGTAAGTTTAAATAACTAAATTCCCATATTTTAAAGATATCCCATAGCTTAACGATTTTATTGCAATAAAAAAACTTTCATACTTTTATAAAAATATATAAAAGGATGAAAGTTATACTCCATGTTACCACCTTAATTCACTATTACCTCACAGCAATAGCCTCTTCAAGTACGTAAGTAAAATTTACTTAGATACTCTAGCACTATAACGGGCGCAACCCGGTTACCGCCTACTAGTTGTAATCTTTCGGGGTACGGCTCAGAGATGTTATTCAAATTAATTTTCTTATTCTACTCACAGCTAATGTAGAACTCTCTGAAAAGATACATTAATTTTACTTCTTCTCATCATAGCCTGTAATTCAATTATTTATATGAATAATATCATTTTATAAACAAATTGTAAATAGTAAATTTTAATTTTTTAAAGTTATTATTTTACAAAAGTATTTATGGTTTTTATAAGTTGCTTTAAAGTTTCTTGTTCAGAGGACCCTTCTTCAATACCTAAACAGTTATTAGCATAGTATTCAATAGTTAATCCTCCAACTCTGTTTATTGCCGATCTAATAGCGGAAATTTGAACTAAAATATCTGAGCAGCAAACATTTTTCTCCATCATTCCTTGAATTCCCTTTACTTGACCTTCTATTCTTTTTAATCTATTTACTATATCTTTTCTTAGCTTTTCATTTTCTTCTTCCATAATTTAAACCTCCATGTTACTATACCTCTATAGGGTATTTATATTTTAACATTTATGTATATAACTATTCAACTTAATATATCCTTAAATTATATTTATTTATAATTATAGTGATATAATAAAGTTATATATAATATAGTTATTTTTATTTGATAAATTTTATGGAGGTTTTTATGGAGAAAATTTTAAATATATTTAATAGTCAAAAAGACTTTTTTAATTCTTCTAAAACAAAAGATATTAATTATAGAATAAATAATTTAAAAAAATTAAAAATATTAATTAAAGAAAATGAAAAAGATATAATGGATGCTCTTTATAAAGATTTAAGAAAATCTAATTTTGAAAGCTATGCTACAGAAATAGGAATAGTATATGATGAATTAAATCTTCATATAAAAAACTTAAAAAAGTGGTCTAAGAAAGAAAAAAGAAGAAGTCCATTAGTTCATTTTCCAGCTAGAAGCTATATATATAAAGATCCTTATGGTGTTACTTTAATAATTGGCCCATTTAATTATCCTTTCCAACTAGTTATAGCTCCTTTAATAGGTGCTATATCTGCAGGAAACTGTGCTATTATTAAGCCTTCTGAAAACACTAAAAACATCTCTTTATTACTAGAAAAAATAATTAATAATAATTTTGAGTCAAACTATATAAGAGTTGTTAATCCTTTAGACGGTAGAGATACAGTATCTTATTTATTAGATTTAAAGTTTGACTATATATTTTTTACTGGAAGTGTTCGAGTAGGAAAAATAGTTATGGAAAAAGCCTCAAAAAACCTTATTCCAATTACCTTGGAGCTTGGTGGAAAAAGTCCTTGTATTATAGATAATTCAGCTAAGTTAGGCTTAGCTGCTAAAAGAATTGTTTGGGGTAAATTTTTAAATGCAGGACAAACTTGTGTGGCTCCAGATTATATACTAGTTCAAAAGGATGTCAAAGAAAAACTACTAATTGAGATTAAAAGAGAATTAGTATCTCAATTTGGAAATGACATAAAATTGAGTCCTGACTTTCCTAGAATAGTAAATGAACAATCATTATTAAGACTTAAAAGTTATTTAAAAGATGGTGATATTTATTTTGGTGGAAAGTCTGATGAAAAAGGCTTATATTTAGAACCAACCATTCTTACAAATATTAAAAATAATAACTCCATTATGGAAGAAGAGATTTTTGGTCCTATACTTCCTGTTTTAGAGTATTCAACTATTGATGAAGCTATTAATTATGTAACAAATAATGATAAACCTCTTGCTCTATATTATTTTTCCGAAGATTCTTCTTCAGTAGAAAAGATGTTAAGCTCCACCACTTCTGGAGGAGTCACAATAAATGATACAATTATTCATGTTGCTTCTTCATATTTACCTTTTGGCGGAGTTGGTCCTAGTGGTATGGGAGCTTATCATGGAAAAGCTAGTTTTGATATATTTACCCATAAAAAATCTGTAATTAAAAGAGGAACTTTTATTGAATTTCCTATTAAATTTGCACCTTATAATAATAAAATTAATTTACTAAGAAAAGTTATGAAATAATATATAATTTTATTTAATAAAAACTATATATAATAATATCCTATTCCTTGAAACCTTTTCTTTCTTGGAGTATTATATATCTATATTCTAATATTTAAATATGAGGAGGTCTTTATGAGAAATTTTGATTATAAAAATAGCACTCAAATTATCTTTGGAAAAGATACTGAAAATAGTATCGGTTCAGAAATAAAAAAATATGCTAGTAAAGTTTTACTTCACTATGGTGGTGGTAGTATAAAATCTACTGGCTTATATGATAAAGTTTTAACCTCATTAAAAAATGAAAATATAGAGGTAATAGAACTTTCTGGAGTTAAACCTAATCCTAGAGTTTCTCTTGTAAGAGAAGGTATAGATATTTGTAGAAAGCATAATATAGATTTTATATTAGCAGTAGGTGGTGGTAGTGTTATAGATTCTGCCAAGGCTATTGCTGCCGGAGTTAATTATAATGGTGATGTTTGGGATTTATTTTTAGGAACTCCTATAAATCATAAATGTCTTCAACTTGCAACAATATTAACTATACCAGCTGCTGGAAGTGAAACAAGTTCTGGATGTGTTATAACAAATGAAGATGGTTTATTTAAAAGAAGTACTGGACATCCTACATTAAGACCTGTATTTTCTATATTAAATCCAGAGCTTACTTTTACTCTTCCAAAATATCAAACTTCTTGTGGTATTGCTGATATGTTCGCTCATATATTAGAAAGATACTTTACAAATGAAAAACATGTTGATTTAACTGATAGATTATGTGAAAGCACATTAAAGGCTATAATAGACAATGCGTTAAGATTAAATATAGATCCTAATGATTATGATGCAAGAGCAGAAATAATGTTATCTGGAATGGTTGCTCATAATGATTGGTTAAGTATGGGAAGAATTGGTGATTGGGCAACTCATGATATAGAACATGAATTAAGTGGGATTTATGATATAGCCCATGGTGCTGGACTTGCAATTATTTTCCCAGCTTGGATGAAATACGTTTATAAACATGATGTAAATAGATTTGCTCAGTTTGCAAATAGAGTTTTTGACATTGATATAAATATCAATGACCTTGAGGAAACTGCTTTGCGTGGTATTGAAGCCCTTGAAAACTTCTTTACTAAAATTGAATTACCAACTAGATTAAGTCACGTAAACATAGATGAAAAGCATATAGATGAGATGTCTAAGAAGCTGGTAGCTCATTGTGATCATGTAGGTAACTTTGTTGAAATTAGATATACAGAGGCTAAAGAAATTTTAAAATTAGCTCTATAAAAAAATGGCGTCTCTTCAAGAGATGCCATTTTTTTATCATAAGAATTATTTATTTTTTCCTTTTTCTACGTAGCTCATATCATTTACTGATTCAACAGTGTATTTACCATCTTGATATAATACTTTAGTTACACTAGCATTTTTTAAACCACCACTAAGATCTTTTAGTGATTCTGGTGCTACTTGTGTTAAGAAAGTCATTAATGTAATCCCATGTGATACAACTAAAACTTTTCCACCACCATTTTCTTCAGTTTCCTTTGCTATTTTATCAACTGCAGATTTTACTCTAGTTGAAACTTGATCCCAGTTCTCAGCTTGCTTACCTGGATCTATTTTTGAAGCAGTATCAAGCATCATTTTCATATCAGGAGCTTTCATAAACTGCTCTAAAGTCATATCGTTAGCTTTTGCTAAATCTTCCCAGAATTTATGATTGAATTCACCTTCATAATCTCCAAAGCAAGCTTCTCTTAAATCTTTATCTTGCTTAATTTGTAAATCTGATTGTCCACTCTTTTCTAATGCAATTTGTGCAGTTTCTATAGCACGTCCACTAGTACTTGCGTATGCTGCTACAAACTTTTCATTTTCTAAAGCTAATCCAGCTCCTAGGAATTCAGCTACTTCTCTACCTGGTGCTGTAAGTGGAGCATCAGCCCACCCTTGAACTCTATCTGTAGTATTTAACATAGTTTTACCATGTCTTGTTAAGTATATTTCAACTGGCTTAGTCTCTTTTGGAGCCTCTACCTTTTTATCTGTATTTGAAGCACATCCTACTGATAATACAGATAGTACTCCAACTAAGCATAATGATAATAATCTTTTTTTCATAATTTTTCCCCTTAAAATTTCTAATTTTCAAATTTATTTTATTCTAAATCTTGCTTATACATTAAAGAAGTTTATAAACTTTTATATTTCTTTATTTTACTTCTTCATCTTTGTACATAACAAATGTTAATACAAAGCTAACTGCCATAGCTACACCTACTGCAATTAATGCGTTAATTGCTCCACTAGTATCTCCATTGGCTGGATTTATATAGTTAAAGAATCCGAAAGATCCAAGTCCACCCATTGTATATTGTTTAACTCCCATAAATCCAATGATTGCTCCTCCAACAGCTCCTCCAATACAGCTTATTACAAATGTCTTGATTCTTGGCAGTGTAATACCATAAATAGCTGGTTCTGTTACTCCAAAGAACCCTGATATAATTGCAGGTATTGATAATGATTTCATCTTCTTATCTTTTGTCTTAATGAATATAGCCATTACAACAGCTGTTTGTGCAAATGATGCTGCAAACATTGGTGCTAATACTGAATCATATCCCATAGTTGACATATTTAATAACATTATTGGAATTAGGCCCCAATGTAATCCAAAGATTACAAACACTTGCCAGAATGCACCTAATAATAAACCTGCTATTATTGGTGAGAAGTTATAAAGAGAAAGTGATCCTGTTCCTACCATTTTACTTAACCATGTTGTTATTGGTCCAATTACGATAAATGTTAATGGTACTATTACTAATAAAGTGAATAATGGTACTAAGAATGTTTTTACAACATCTGGAATTATCTTTTTGAATCCGTTTTCTATTTTTCCACCAAAGTATGTTGCAACTATAATTGGAATTACGCTTGATGTATAATTCATTAATATTACTGGAATACCTAAGAAAGTAATATAAACTGGTGATTCAAACATAGTTCCTTGGAATAAAGTATATAAAGGTGTTCCATTCATTAAACCTAATATACTTGGATATACTAATGCAGCTCCAATTAACATACCTAAATAAGTGCTTGTTTTAAATTTCTTAGATGCATTATATCCTAAGAATATTGGGAAGAAATAAAATAATGAGTCCCCTATAGCTTGTATAATTTGATAAGTTCCTGATTCTTGTGTTAACCATCCTAATGCTAAAAATAATGCATTAAATCCTTTTAGCATACCAGTTGCTGCTAAAACACCAAGTGTTGGTGCAAAAATACCAGAAATAATATCGATAAATTTATTAAATGGATTCATTTTTTCTTCTTTTGTATCAGAAGTAGACTCAGATAAATTTTGTAATCCAGCAACTTCATTTACAGCGTTAAAAACATCTGTTACATGGTTACCAATAACAACTTGATATTGTCCACCACTTTTAATAACTGTAACTATTCCCTCCATGTTTTTTAATACATCTGTATTAGCCTTATTTTCATCTTTTAATTTGAAACGTAAACGTGTAATACAGTGAGTCAAAGAATTAATATTTTCTTTTCCACCTACATTTGCCACAATATCTTTAGCTAATTGTTCATATTTCATAAAAAATCCTCCTTAAAATATATTTATAAAAAAGGCGAGCCCAAAACAAATAGAATATTGATTTATTCTATCTAATTTGGTCTCGCCTGCTTTACCAGTAACAATCCATATTTAATTTCCTTTTAACATGTATAATTAAAAATTATACCTAATACTATTAGTTTTACTAACTTACATCTTATTATTTATATATTTAATTGTTTTTAAAAAATAAGACCCTATTAAATACAAAGATGCTATTAACAATTCTTTGCATTGAATAAGGTCTCGCCTGATAAAATCAGTAACAATCAAATATTTAATTCCAAATGTAAACTTTTACTTTATGTTTATATAATATCATTTAAAATTTATTTGTCAATAACTTTTTTAAAATTTATTCATTATTTTAATTATGAAAATTATTTATTAATAACTTCCATAATTAAAATAAAATTATTGTTTTATTATTTAATACTAAAATACTCTTTTAAAATAACAGCTCTTATTCCTTCATATTTAATATTATCTGGTAGTGCTTTTTTTAATACTCCCACCTTATCATAACCATAATTCTTACAAGCTTCTAATATAATTTCTTCTTCATAAGTATTATAATACTTATCTAAATTTAAATTAAATACAGTATCTCCTGATTCTTGTATATAATCAGTTATATATCCTAAAATTGTAGAAATTGAAATCTCTAAATCTAATGATACTTCTTCTAAACTCATCCCATTTTTTATATAATCTAATGTAATTTCATTATTACTTCTGCTTTCACCATCTAATATTAACCTTTTTTTCTTTTTTTCCTTCCAGACTCTATCTATATCCTTTTCTATTAAATATCTTTTAACTTCTTTAAGTATTTCTTCTCCATAAGATACTATTTTTTTAGGTCCTACCCCTACGATGTCCTTTAGCTCTTCGTCATTACATGGGTATCTACCACTAATTTCTTTTAAAGAATTTTTACTAATTATCATACTAGGTATAGTTCTTTCTTTTTTTGCAAACTCACTTCTTAGTAAATATAGTCTATCTAGTAACTCTTTATCGCTTTTTACTTCAAAAAATTCTTCATCCTCTATATAATTATCGTTTTTATCCTTCTGATTGCTAATCTTAATATTATTTACTTCAACATAATTCTTAATAACTTCAATAAATCTTTCTCCATATTTATTAAACTTAGTTTCTCCAACACCTGAAATATCTAACATAGAATCTTTATCTAATGGATATTTCACAGTCATTTCTTTCAATGTACCATCACCAAATATTACATATGGTGGCACATTTTCCTCTCTAGAAATATTTAGCCTTAACTCTCTTAATAATTCGAATAATTCATTATTTGCTTCTAACTTTCTTACAATCTTAACTTCCTTTAATAATACCTGCTCCTCTCCCTTTAATACTTTAACTGATCTATTATTAAGCCTTAAAATAGGATATGTTCCTTCAACAGATTCTAAAAAGCCATGTGATATTAAAGTGTTAATAAATTCCTTTAGTTTCTCATTTTTATATTCTTTCATAATTCCATAAGTAGATAGTTTATCAAAACCTGCTGATACTACCTTATTATTCTTGGATCCTCTTAGAACATCAATTAACATTGTTGTTCCAAATCCTCTTTTCATTCTATATATACAAGATAAAACCTTTTGAGCATCTATAGTTTTATCTACAACCTCACCTTCACTTAAACAGTTACTACAATTATTACAATCCTCTTCAATTTCATCTCCGAAATAATTTAAAATATACTTTCTATAACAACTATTACTATAAATCAAATCAACCATCTGTTGTAATTTCTTATATTTGTTTATCTTTCTAGTTTCATTTTCTACGCTAGCTTCAATAAGATATTTTTGAGTATGTATATCTCCAGGAGAAAATAATAAAACACATTCACTTTTCTCTCCATCTCTTCCTGCTCTACCTATTTCTTGATAATATCCTTCAATATTTTGTGGCATATTATAGTGAACTACAAATCTTATGTTTGGTTTATCTATCCCCATTCCAAATGCATTAGTTGCAACCATTATAGTAAGTTTATCCTTTATAAAATTCTCTTGGTATTCTTTTCTTAACTCATCATTTAATCCCGCATGATATTTTCCAACATTATAACCCTTGGAGATTAAAAGATCATAAATATAATCTACCTCCTTTCTTGTTGCTGCATATATTATCCCTGAATTATCTTTGTTATTATCTATATATTTCAGTATATAGCTTTTTTTATCATTTCCTTTTTCTATATTAATAAATAAATTTTCTCTATCAAATCCCGTTATAAATAAATTTGGATTTCTAAGTCCAAGTAAACTAATTATATCTTTTTTTACTTCTTCTGTTGCCGTTGCAGTAAAAGCTGTTATTATAGGTCTTATACTAAGCATATCAATAAACTTTTTTACTCTTCTATAGCTTGATCTAAAGTCATGTCCCCATTGAGATACACAATGTGCTTCATCTATTGCAATTTGACTTATTTTACATTCTGTTATTGCCATAATAAATTCATAAGACTCTAATCTTTCTGGAGCAACATATATTATTTTATATTTATTCTCTTTTATGTTACTTATTATTTCATTAAATTCCTTTGAGCTTAATGAACTATTTAGATATGTAGATTCTATTCCCATTTGTTTTATTGTATCCACTTGATCTTTCATTAAAGATATAAGTGGCGATATTACTATAGTGATTCCTTCAAGTAATAAAGCTGGTATTTGATAACAAATAGACTTTCCTCCACCTGTTGGCATAATTGCTAATACATCACTTTTATTTAAAATACTTTTTATTATACTTTCTTGTCCTTTTCTAAAACTCTTATAGCCATAATATTTTTCTAATATTTCTAAACTTCTATCAGTCAAATTAAACACTCCTTACTAAAGTAAAGCTACTTCTTTAAATATATTATAATCATAGACAAAACATACGTTCTTAATACATAAAATAAATTTTTAAATAGTACAAATAAATATTTTTTAATTCTGATGAAAAAACATTTAGCACTTAAATAAAAGTGAAGGAACCCCCTCACTCTTCTAAATTGTTTATAATTGTTTATAATTAACTAAATTATTTTTACTTCCAATTTTATAATAAAGAATTTTGTAAATAATTATTGAAATACAAATAAATAACAATATTATTATAGCATATAATTTAAAAACTTCCTCTGGCAAAACATTTATAATAGGATCTGTAACTGAATCAAAAATCCAATAATCATTATTGAAAAATATCTTATGGAAAACTACAAAAGACTTTGAAAAATCTATAGATATTGATAATAGCAAAAATGTTATTATGCTTATAAGTGTATTTGCTCCATAATTAAGCATTTTAAATAAGTTAAATTCTTTATTTTTATACTTATTAATAAAATATAAAACTACAAAAAATATTGTTAGTATTATAACTATTAAATATATACTTAAAAATATTTTTTTAACCTCATAAAAATGAAATTCTCCATTGTTACTCATTATAAAATTATTAAACTTTAATTTTTTAATAAAAGGATTCTGTAAGTAATTAAGTAAAATATTATAATCGCTTATTAAATTTTCTTTTGATATGCTCCCCAATTCAGTTAAATTATACTTACTTATTGAATAAGTATAAATAATCCTTAAATTTAATGATACTATTACACTTAATCCAATAGTAAATAAAGCCACCATTAATCCTTGTATTGACTTAAATAATATACTTAGTAACCTCTTCATTCTATACCTCTTCCTATAAATTAAATAACTTCTATTTATTAAATATATAATATTATATCATTAATTCACTTAAATATAAAAAAAGAAGGTATACCTTCTTTTAATAATATAATTTAAATTATTTACATCTTTCTTTAAGCCTACCTTTTCATAGATGATATTATAACTTAATTTTAAACTTCTAAATAAACTAACCTACTATTAAATTAATATTGGCTTTATATTGAGAGTACTTTTTTTCTTTATATAATATTGCATTTTGTGGGCAAATACTTATACATCTACAGCACATTATACAATTATCTCTAAATTTAATTTCATTAGTGATATTCTCTATATTTTTAGTTGGACAATTTCTAACACATAAATTGCATTTATCACAGTTTGAATTTATTGAAAACTTATAGGAATTCTTATATAATTCTCTTGTTCTAAATTTTGATAGTCTTTTAATAATATTTCCTTTAAAATTACTAATGTTTTCTTTACTATAATTTTCAATAAGAAAATTTTCTACTGAATTCTTTACTTCATCAGCTGAAATTTTATAAATTTCTTCTAAATCTCTAACCTCTACATTTTTATACTTCTTACTTAATATATAGCTATTAGGCATTTTAAAATTCTTAGTAATTACAACCTTATAGTTCTTTTCCAATAATAAATCCTCTAACTCCTTAAAAGATGATTTTATTACATCTCTTCCTGTAGAAAATATCATGGTTTTTATTTCTTTTTCTGAATAATTTATATTATCCTTTATATACTCCATAAAAATTTCAGGGATATATTCAAAATATTTAGGAAATCCTATTATTAAATAATCATATGAATATTTTTTAATATTAATATTTTCCTCAATAGAATGCATATCTATATTACATTTATTTTTTATAAATTCCTCACATAACTTATTTGCTATAAATTTTGTATTTCCTGTACCACTAAAATATAAAATTAATCCCTTCAATATAAATCTCCCCTTCTCTAATATATTAAACACTTTAATATACATAAAATTAACATATTAATCTTATGTAAATAATTATATATCACTTGTAAAATATTGGGAATGTTTTTATATTTTCATTTTTTTATCTTATTCTTATATTTTCTACAAAATATAAAAAGATAGGATATTTTCCTATCTTTTCTATATAATTATATTTAACAATTTTCTTTTTTATATTTCCAAAATAACATTGCAGATATTAAAATAATTCCACAAATTATTGCATATACCAAGAATAAAGGATTATTAAGACTTCCAAATAAAATTATTAATGATCCTACAGTAGCAAGAATAGGATTTACTTTTCCTCTTAATAAACCTTTAATTTCACCTGCTAATCCCATTTTAAAGACTTTAAAGTATAGTAATATATATAATAAATAATTTACAGTAATAGACACCTCTGATATATCACTATTTGGTAAATAATTATATTTTTGTGTTATATAATGTATGAATAAACAAACTACTGATATTATAAAAGATATTATTGCTGAGTTAATAGGCATTCCTAAATTCTCGTTAACCTTTTTTATCTTATTTGAATTTGGAAACATACCTCTAATAGCTAATGAATAAGGCATTCTAATATGCCCCATTATCAGGCCATTAACAGTTCCTAATATAGATACAACTACAAATGTTAGTATTATTTTAGCTCCCCAAGCTCCAAATAATCTATTAGCTGCTAAATTTACATGTGCATCACCTATATTCATAATTGTTTCAGGTCCAACATATATACTTATTCCAACAAAATATAATACATAAATAATTAGAATAAAAATAGGTGCAATTATCAATGCCTTTGGTAAATTTCTTTTAGAATCCTTTATTTCATGTCCAATTGAGGTTGCAATTATCCATCCGTCAAAAGAAAATGCAATAGGAGCTATTGCAGTTATCCAACTAGCAGATTTCATATGAGTAATATCACTTATTGCTATTTCACTAGGATTTCCAAAAAAAACTCCTGCTAATGCTATAAGTATTAAAGGAATAATTTTAATTATTGTTGACGCATTTTGAAAATATCCACCTAATTTAGCAGATAATACATTAATAATATAGAATGTAGTCATAACAATTAAGGCTATTATAGTCTCAGTAAGTAATCCCCCATTTATTCCAAATAACATACATATATATATTCCTGATACCCAAGATACCACTGCAGTAAGAGTTGGGTAATATAAAAAAGTATGAAACCATCCAAAAGCGCACGCTATAGATTTGTTATAAGAATATTCAGCATAAGTTATAATGCCACCTGCTTTTGACTTTCTTGATGCTAACTCAGATATAGTTAGACTTCCAAATATTATTCCCATAGCAGCTATACAAAAAACAAGTACACCTAAACTTATACTTCCATTAGTTGCTACTAATATATTATCACTTTTAAAAAATATACCAGATCCTATTACTATTCCTACTATCATTCCTATGGCAGTAAATAAACCATATTCATTTTTCTTCATTTTTCCACCCCTTTTTATAATCTCCTATTAATAATGACAAATACTATGTACAATATATCACAGAAAAATAAAAATAAGAATATAAATTTAATTATTTTTAAATAATTTTTCAAAATTTTATTCATTTTATTAATTATTAAGTTGTTATCATTATACTAAAATATTTTTATATTCTTTCAGTTTTTTTAAAGTATATAATTAAATAAATGGCAATAAAACTTATTTATCAGTATACTTTATTTGCATAATAACTTTTATAGTTTATACTTATATATATTAAAAATTTTTATAGGAGGTCTTTATGAAAAATAATTTAATTTATTATATTTTTCTTGTTAATCTTATAGCTTTTATAGTAATTTATACTGATAAGCAAAAGGCTATAAGAAAAAAATGGAGAATAAAGGAGTCAACTATTATATTTTTATCACTAATGGGTGGTAGCATAGGAACATATATTGGAATGTACACTTTTAGACATAAAACAAAGCATTTAAAGTTCACTTTAGGTGTTCCTATAATAATATTAGCACAAGTGCTAGCTTGCATATTTATAATAAAATAGAACTGGATAATTTATTTTAAATTATTCATTTCTATTTTATTATATTACATTATACCTATTTGATATTATATATCCTTTTTTGAATAGAGATTAGATGTAACAAAATATGAAGTTAACACTATCGTAAATATACAAAGAATTATAAATATCTTTATAATAAACATATCAAAATTAATTTTAGGTAAATATTTTATTAAGTTACTTGAGAAAATCACTGGAAGTATTGTTAGAAATACCATTATTATTCTACCCTTTTCAAAACCTAAAAGTAATTCCAGTGGTATCAATATAGTCATCATAAAAATCCCTATTCCAATCATTATATAAACTAAAGACAATAATGGAAATAGTTCACCTTTATTTACTATATTTAAATAAATTAATGCTTCATATAATACTGATGATATTATAATAGCTATAAATGTATTTATTGCTACATATATATATCTTGACAATATATAATCACTAGGTTTTATTGGTAATGAATATATTAAATAACCTATTTTACTTTTTTCTTCATAGTAAGCAGTGCTATAACATGTTGCCATTATAAATAATGCTCCACTAAAAGTTATCATTTGAGGATTCATTACTCCAAAAAATATCCCCATAGCGATTATCAATAACATATATTTTTTTAAAGCAAATATGGTTTCAAATTGCAAAAGTAATAAATTAAATATTTTTCTCATTTTAATCCCTCCTAGTATAATAAAGCATAATATCCTCTAAAGTAGGTTTTTCATAAATAACTTCATTTCCGAATATTTCGTATGCCTCTACTTTATTTGATGTAAGTCCTTCAAATCCAAATCCATTTATTTTAATTGAAATAAGATATTTTTTTGTTTCCTTATCTAAAAGTTCCTTCTTTCCTTTAATTAAAGAATGTTTTTCTAATATCTCGTCTTTTTCACCATATAAAACAATTTCACCTTTATATATAAATATAATATAATCTGCGCATTTATCTAAATCACTAGTTACATGAGTAGAATAAAATATTGTAAGATCTTCACTTTCTATTTGCTCTTGTAGTATTTCTAAAAACTCATTTCTTACAACAGGATCTAAATTAGCAGTTGGTTCATCCATAATCAAAACTTTAGGTTTTATAGACAATGCCATAGTTAATTCAAATTGCTTCTTTTGACCCTTAGATAGCTTTCCATAAATCATACTTTCGTTTATATTAAACTTTTTAATTAATTCGTTATATAATCCTTCATCCCATCTATCATAAAATTTGCATATATTATTTTTTATATTTTTTATCTTACTTTCTTCTAAGAATCCAGATATATCCCCTACAAATCCTACATATTCTTTAATTTTTAAATTTCTTAAAACATCTTCTCCAAATATCAGTATTTCTCCTGAATCACATTTAATCATGTTCATTATGGCTTTTATAGTAGTAGTTTTCCCAGAACCATTTGGTCCAATAAAACCTGTTATAAAGCCCTCTTTTACTTTTAATTCTTCTATATTTAATCTGAAATTTTTATATGCCTTTATTAAATTCTTAATCTCAATTGCTTCCACCATTATACCTCCTCATATAAATTTCTAAATATCTCAATTGCTTCCTCTAAAGTTAATCCAATAGCTTTTGCAGAAATTATTGCTTCTTCTAACTTATTTTCAATTTCAAACATGGCAACTTCTCTAAGCCTTTCATTATTAGACTCTGATACAAAAGTTCCTTTTCCAACAACGGTTTTTATAAAGCCTTCCTTTTCAAGCTCCTCATAAGCTCTCTTAGTTGTAATTATACTTACCTTTAGCTCCTTAGCTAAAGTTCTAATAGATGGTAATGCTTCGCCAGGCCTCAAAGTTAAATTTATAATTTGAGTTTTAATTTGCGTTTCTATTTGTTCATATAAAGGCACTTGTGAAGAATTACTAATTATTATATTCAAACTCTCACCTCCAAGTGTGCATAAAGTGTGTATATATTATATATACATATATTAATTCATATATACACCTTTGTCAATAATTTATAAAAAATAACAATAAAAAAGTCGCCAAGGCGAGCTTGCCGAGCTGTCGACTTTTTTTTCGCGCATGTGCATTTCTGAAGCTTGCCTGAGGAAAATCTTGCACGCACACCTTATTTTATTTTTTACTCTATAGTGCTAACTTTAATAACTTATATGCTATAAATAATTTATCTATAGATTTTTAGAATATAATTTTCAGTAGAGTAAAAAAAAATAGATATTGCTATAATAAATAACAATATCTATTTAATATCATATTAATTTTCTTTTACGTTTATTGAAATTCCTAATTCTTCTAATTGCTTTTCATCTGCAATATTAGGAGCTTCACTTAAATAGCAATAAGCATTTTGATTTTTAGGGAATGCTATAACATCCTTTATATTTTCTGTTCCAGCTAAAAACATTACCATTCTATCTAATCCAAATGCTAAACCTCCATGAGGTGGTGGTCCAAACTTAAATGCATCTATTAAGAAACCAAATCTTTCTTGAGCAGACTCTTCTGTAAAACCTAATGCTTTAAACATTCTTTGTTGAAGCTTTGAATCGTGAATTCTTATAGATCCTCCACCTAATTCTTCACCATTTAAAACTAAGTCATATGCCTTTGATCTTACTTCTCCTGGATTAGTTTCTAACATATCTAAATCTTCATCCATTGGTGATGTAAATGGATGATGTGCTGCATGGTATCTTCCTTCTTCCTCATCATATTCAAATAGAGGGAATTCTGTAATCCATGTAAAATTAAATTCATTTTTATCTTTTATTAAGTCAAATTGTTTAGCAAGCTCTAATCTTAAAGCTCCTAAGCTTTGGAATACTACTGAATTTTTATCAGCAACTATAAAAATAGCATCTCCAACTTCTGCATTCATGGTTTTAATTATTGAATTTGTAACATCATCACTTAAGAATTTAGCTATAGAAGATTTAACACCATCTTCTTTTATTTGTATCCAAGCAAGGCCTTTAGCCTTATATGTTTTAACAAATTCGCCTAATTTATCTATTGGCTTTCTTCCTAAATCAGCTCCACCCTTTAAGCAAAGTGCTCTAACAGAACCACCAGCTTCAATAGCTGATTTAAATACTACAAAATCCATATCTTTTACGTCTTCTGTAATATTAGTTATTTCCATTCCAAATCTTAAATCTGGTTTATCAGAACCGTACTTTTCCATAGCATCTTTAAATGTCATTCTCTTTATTGGTAGTTTAACATCTACTCCTGCTACTTCTTTAAATACATGTTCTATTAACCCTTCATTCATTTTTATAACATCTTCTTGCTCAACAAAACTCATTTCCAAGTCTATTTGAGTAAATTCTGGTTGTCTATTTGCTCTTAAATCTTCATCTCTAAAACATTTAACAATTTGATAATATCTATCAAATCCTGAAACCATTAATAGTTGTTTAAAGATTTGCGGTGATTGGGGAAGTGCATAGAACATTCCAGGATAATTTCTAGAAGGTACAAGATAATCTCTAGCTCCTTCTGGAGTACTCTTTGTTAACATTGGAGTTTCTACTTCTAAAAAGTTATTATAATCTAAATAATCACGAACTGATTTAGAAATTCTATTTCTAATCATAAATATTCTTTGCATATCTGGTCTTCTAAGATCTAAATATCTATATTTTAATCTTATATTTTCTGCAGCATCTAGCCCTTCCTTTATGTATATTGGAGGTGTTTCTGATTCAGAAAGTATTTTTAAACTTTCACATTTAAGTTCTACTAATCCTGTTGGCATATTATGATTAGGAGCCTCTCTTAAAACTACTTCTCCAGTTACTGCTATACAATATTCTGGTCTTACATCTTTAGCCTTTTCAAAAGCCTCTGAATTTATCTCTTCACCAAATACTATTTGCATTATTCCTGTTCTATCTCTAAGGTCAATAAATTGTAGACCTCCCAATTTTCTATTTCTTTGCACCCAACCCATTAATGTGATTTTTTGTGATACGTTATTTCCTCTAACTTCTCCACACATTAGGGTTCTTTTTAAGCCACCTAAAGCTTCACCCATTTTTTCTTCCTCCTAACTATTTTATAAGCTTTGCTATTTCTTCTATATTGTCTAAACTTACTTCAAAATGTTCACCATCGCTCATTCTTTTAAGCTTCAATGTCTTATTTTCAAGTTCGTCATCACCTAAAATTGTGGTAAAAGCTGCACCTATCTTGTTAGCATATTTCATTTCTGCTTTTATACTTCTACCCATATGATTTATTTCTGTCTTTACACCAAGAGCTCTTAATTTATTAGCTAATACAAAACCTTCTATCTTAGCATTTTCACCTCTTGCTCCTATATAAATATCTACTAGTCCTTCATTCGGAATTTCTATTCCTTCTTTTTCTAAAGTCATTATAAGTCTTTCTAACCCTAATCCAAATCCTACAGCTGGCATTTCTGGCCCACCGATTTCTTCTATAAGCTTATCGTATCTTCCTCCACCACAAACTGTAAAATCATCATTTAATATTTCAAAAATTGTCTTTGTATAATAATCTAATCCTCTAACTATACCTGGATCAATTTTATACTTTATATTTAAAGCATCTAAATACTTCTTCACTTCAGTAAAGTGAGAATCACATTCTTCGCATATATAATCTAATATAATTGGAGCATTCTTAGTTATTTCATTACAACTTTTTTCTTTACAATCAAGAATTCTCATAGGATTTTTTTCAAATCTAGTTTTACAAATTCCACAAAGATTATCATAATTTTCTTCAAGATATTTTTTTAAAGCTTCATTGTATTTAGGTCTACACTTAGGACATCCTAAGTTATTTATATTTAAACTTAAGCTTTTAAGTCCTAACTTTTTTAATCCTTCCATAGCTAATGAAATTACTTCAGCATCAATTGAAGCTTCTTTTGAACCAAAAACTTCAACTCCATACTGATGGAATTGTCTTAATCTTCCCTTTTGAACATTTTCATATCTAAAACAAGGTATCATATAATAAAGCTTAGTTGGTTGAGCCTCATTAAATAGCCTATTTTCAATAAAAGCTCTTACGGTTGGAGCCGTACCCTCTGGTTTTAAAGTAATACTTCTATTACCTTTATCATTAAAAGTGTACATTTCCTTTTGAACTATATCAGTAGTTTCCCCAACTCCTCTTAAAAATAGTTCTGTATGTTCAAACATAGGTGTTCTAATTTCTCTTACACCATATGCCTTTGATACTTCTCTTAAAACTCCCTCTACATAATGCCACTTATATGCATCTTGAGGTAGCATATCCTTAGTACCCTTAGGTGCTTGGATTTCCATAAAATATCTCCTCCTATTTAAGGTAAAGTGTATCTAAAAGTTTTTTCTTTTCCTCTACCATTTCCTTAATTCTACTTGTGTACTCTCTAATATCTTTAACATTTCCAAATCTTTCAATTCTATTTTCCCTTAAAAAGACAACTTTAGATACAGCATCTGCTCCTAATGCTATTATAGTTTGTTTATCTTCTATCATTTGAATATTATATAAACATTCTTTTCCTTCTTTAGAATAGCCTAAATTCTCCATATTGCCAACCATATTTTTTTGTCTATACATATAATAAGGTTCTATATTTAATTTCTCTGAAATATATCTGCTTTCTTCATACATTTGTGAAAGTTCGTTTTGTTTTTTTATTTGAATTCCCTTCTTCAATATGAAGTTCTCATAAAGAATAGATGCCCTTTTTAAAGATAATCCATGAACTGTTAAACTATCTGGATGTAGTTTTAATATTTCCTGTGCTGTAAACTTAACCTCGTCTATTCCTTCTCCAGGAAGTCCTATTATCATATCCATATTTATATCGTTAAAACCTAAGTCTCTTGCTAATTTAAACTTATCTATAACGTCTTTAGATGTATGACCTCTACCAATCATTTTTAAAGTGTTATCATTCATAGTTTGAGGATTAATACTTATTCTAGTAGTGTTATACTTTTTCATTGTTTGAAGTTTTTCTAAAGTTATGCTATCTGGCCTTCCACATTCTACAGTAAACTCAAATATGTCTTTATCTAAAACAAAGGCATTATAAATCTCCTTCATAATAGATTCAAACTCTTCATTATTTACAGCTGTAGGAGTTCCACCACCAAAATAAACACTTTCTATATTTAAATCTCTTTCATCAACATATTTTTTCATTTCTCTTATTTCATAAGTAAGAGCTTCTAAATATGGATTAACAAGTTTTTTATTTCCTCCAATAGGATTTGCTGTAAAAGAACAATAAAAACATCTCGTTGGGCAAAATGCCATTCCTATATATATAGCAATATTTTTTTCATTTTTATTTACAAATCTCTTCTCTTTTTTAGCTACCTCTATACAAAGCTTTGCTTTTTCTTCTGAGGCTAAATGCCTATTTTTAAATATTTCTATTATTTCTTCTTCGCTTCTTCCTTCTTCTAAATAATTTAAAGCTATTTTAGAAGGTCTTATACCTACAAGTATTCCCCAAGGATAATAATCCCCTGTAATTTCACGTAATGAAGAAAAAATCAACCTTTTAATATCTTCTTTTAGACTTTCTCCTAAAGTACTTTCCTTATAAAACTCTTTATAAGTTAAAGATACCTTTTGTTCTTCAATATTTACTATATAATCTCCATCTTCTACGAATTTTAATTCATCTAATGGAAAATATATATTAAACATTTGATACACATCATATCTATATTTTAAATCATTTAATCTTATTTTTAATTTCATTTATTCTCCTTATGCTAAAAAAGGATTTCTCGTCTTTTCAAATATGATAGTAGATTTTGGTCCATGTCCTGGATAAACTTCTACATCATTTCCAAGTACCATAAGTTTGCTTTCTATACTTTCTATAAGTTCATCAAAGTTTCCACCTATAAAATCGGTTCTTCCTATTGATCCTTGGAATAAAGTATCTCCAGTGAAAACTTTATCTTCCACTAAATAGCAAGTTCCACCTTTAGTATGTCCTGGTGTAAATATAGCCTTAAAACTTAATTCTCCAACTTTAATTACTTCGCCTTCATTTATATATTCATATATATGAGGTAACTTACCAAATACACCTGAAGGATCATTCTCCATATATTCTTCTTCAGCTTTGTTAAGATATACATTTACTTTGTACTTATCTTTTAATTCAGCCACCGCACCATTATGGTCAAAATGACAGTGAGTTAAAAGTATAACTTCTATTTCAACACCTAAGGCTTCTATTTGACTATTTAAATAACTTACCTCTGCACCTGGATCTATTATAGCTGCTTTATTACTTTTCTCATCTATAACTATATAACAATTAGTTTGTAATGAGCCTAATGGAAACGTCTTTACTATCATATATACCCTCCTTAATTAAAATTTCTTTTTACTATCTAGTATTAAGGTTACTGGCCCATCATTTTGAATATCAACTTTCATATGAGCCCCAAATTCTCCAGTTTCAACTTTTAAAGAAGTTTCTTTTAAAAGTTCTACAAATTTATTATATAATATTTTTGCTCTTTCTCCACCTTCAGCTTCCATAAAATTAGGTCTTCTACCCTTTCTACAATCTCCATAAAGAGTAAATTGAGAAATAGCTAAAATTTCTCCCTTTATATCTAATACTGATAAATTCATTTTATCATTCTCATCTTCAAATATTCTAAGGTTTATAACCTTATCTTTAATATATAATAAATCTTCTTCACTATCATCCTTAGATATACCTATAAGTATATTAATTCCTTTATTAATTGAACCTACTATTTCACCATTTACTTCTACCTTAGAGGATGATACTCTCTGAACTACAGCCCTCATATAATTACCTCTCTAGCTATTCATTCTATATACATCCATTACGCCTTTTAATCTTCTTATTTTTCTCATAAGCTCTTTTAGTTGCTCAATGGAATCTATTTTTACTTTTATATTTATTAATGCAATGTTACCCTTTGATGACTTTGCATTTAAAGCATTAAGTGGTAGCCTTGCTTCTGTTATTATTATCATAATATCAGATAAAATACCTATTCTATCTTCAGCTCTTACTTGTATTTCAGCTACGTAAGCTGCTCCCTTTGAAGTTCCCCAGGAAACCTCAACAACTTTATCTTTATCATAATCTATTAATGCTTTTAAATTGCTACAATCTGTTCTATGAACTGAAATACCTCTACCCTTTGTTATATATCCAAGTATCTCATCTCCCGGAACTGGATTGCAACATCTAGCAAATCTAACCATAAGATTATTTACACCTTTTACAGTTACTCCATAATTACTTGAAGATGCTGGCTTATTTATAGATAATTTATCTGATTTAGAAATATGATCATCAATTGACTTATTAACACTTTCTAAATTTTGCTTTTCAGGCATATTTTCTTCTTTTAATTTTGATATATAAGATGATGCAGATATTTGCCCAACCCCTATGGCAGCATATAAATCTTCCACATTATGGATATTGTATCTTTTAACTAATTTATCATAAGCATCACCTTTTGCTATTTCTGAATAAATTACACCTTGTTTCTTTAATTCTTTTTCAAAAGACTCTTTTCCCTTATCTATGTTTTCTTCTTTCTTAATTTTCTTAAACCATTGTCTTATTTTACTTTTAGCCTGATTACTTTTAGCCATATTTAGCCAATCCATATTAGGGCCTTTGGCACTTTTTGAAGTTAATACTTCTACTATTTCACCTGTTTTTAATTTATAATCAAGTGGGACTATTTTACCATTAACTTTTGCTCCAACGCATCTATTTCCTATATCTGTATGTATTCTATAAGCAAAATCTATTGGAGTTGCTTTGCTTGGTAAGTTTATTACAACACCTTTCGGGGTAAATACAAATATTTCATCAGTAAATAAATCTATTTTAAACCCTTCAATAAATTCCTCTGCATCAGATGTTTCCTTTTGCCATTCAAGCATATCTCTAAGCCATGCAAGTTTATTCTCAAAGGATTTTTCTTTCTCTTCTTGTGTATCTCCCTCTTTATACTTCCAATGGGCTGCTATACCATATTCCGCAGTCTTATGCATTTCAAATGTTCTAATTTGTATTTCAAAAGTTTTTCCTTGTGGCCCTATAACAGTAGTATGAAGAGATTGATACATATTAGGCTTAGGCATTGCTATGTAATCTTTAAACCTTCCTGGAATAGGTTTATATATTGTATGAACAATTCCTAATACACCATAACAATCCTTAACTGTATTTACTAAAATTCTTATTGCTGTTAAATCAAATATTTGCTCTATACTTTTATTTTTGTTAACCATCTTTTTATATATACTATAAAAATGCTTTGGTCTTCCATCTATATCTGAGTCTATCTCAGAATCTTCTAATTTATTATGTAAATCTTCTATTATTTCAGCAATATAAACTTCTCTTTCAACTCTTTTTTCCGCAATTTGTTTAACTAAATCATAGTACTCTTCTTCATGCAAGTATCTAAAAGCTAAATCTTCAAGCTCCCATTTAATTTTAGATATACCGAGTCTATGAGCAAGTGGAGCATATATGTCTAGGGTTTCCTTTGCTTTTTGCTTTTGCTTTTCCTTAGGCATAAATTTTAATGTTCTAAGGTTATGTAATCTATCAGCTAATTTTATAATTATAACTCTTATATCTTTAGCCATTGCTAAAAGCATCTTTCTAACATTATCAGCTTGTTGCTCTTCTTTTGTCTTATACTCTATTTTTCCAAGCTTAGTTACTCCTTGAACTAAGTTTGCAACTTCTTCATTAAACATACTCTTTATATCATCATAGGTATAATGAGTATCTTCTATAACATCATGTAAAAGTCCAGCTACTATAGTACTTGTATCCATACCCATCTCAGCTAGTATTTCAGCCACATCTATTGGATGTGTTACATAAGGTTCACCTGATTCTCTTTTTTGATCCTTATGAGCATCGTTTGCTAAATCATATGCCTTTTTTACGATATGTGTATCTACATTATTACAGTTTTCATTTATTTTTCGTAACAGACTTTCATACATATGGGTAATCTCCTTTGATTTGATTAAATCTAAAATAATTGGCTGGTTTCAAAAACCAGCCATTTTCTTATATTATATAATAATTACTTTTATATTTCAATAATATTAGAATTCGTAATCAACTAATGACATGACTTCATACTTCTCTAATTTATCTCTTCCATGTAATCCAGTTAATTCAATGGCAAAATCTAAACAAACTACTTCTCCACCTGCTAATTCCACAAGTTTAGCTACTGCCTCTATAGTACCACCTGTTGCTAATAAATCATCAACTATAGCAACTCTTTGTCCTTTTTTAATAGAATCTTTGTGTATTTGTAATGCATCACTACCATATTCTAAATCATAAGTTATTGAGACTGTTTCTCCAGGTAACTTTCCTGGCTTTCTTACTGGTACAAATCCTATTCCCATAGCATATGCAACAGGTACTCCATAAATAAAGCCTCTTGCTTCTGGTCCAACTATTAAATCAATATTTTTATCCTTTAAATGCTCTACCATCTTATCAATTGAGTATCTTAATGCTTCTCCATCTCCTATAACTGTCGTTATGTCCTTAAAGCTTATTCCATCTTTCGGGAAATTTTCAATTACTCTTATTTTTTCTTTTAGATTCATGATAAATCCTCCATTACTAAAAATTATAAACTATATAATTATTTATCTTACTTTAAATAAAATATTTCAATATTATTTTACAGTAATTATTAAATTAATTATATAGTTATCTTTGATTTATTTAAATATTTAGTTATTTGCTCTGCTCTATCTTTTTTATTAGTTGTTAAGAGCTCTATAATTATGCGTGCATTATCCATCATTCTTACAGCATTTATAGTAGGTGTAATAACATCTATGATTTTTAATATGCACACATCATCCATTTCAACTATACTATAGTAATTCATTATTGCTCTTAGTCCATAATTATTAGTATTTATTAAAAACTTTCTTCCTTCCTTTAAAATAACGCCATTTTCTCCTTTTAAAGGAACCTCTGCCCATTGCTCACCTATAAGTATTAAATCCAAATACTTATTAATGCTCTTTATGTTATAATATATAGCAATTGCTTGCATTAACTTAAAGGTTAAACCACTAATAGATAAATTTTTATATCTATACTGGCAACCCTTTTGATTTGGATTTATGTATATGTAATCTCTTTCAAAATTTACTTCTTTATTTTCCAAAACTATCAAGTCTATCCCAAGATCCCTACAAAGCTTTTCTTCTTTATCTGAGCTTAAATCTATTCCTAATGTAATTAAAAGCTGTCCTCCAAGAAAACTAACATTATTTATTATATTTTCAGAGGTGATTCCTGAATTTAATTCTTCATCATGAATTACATATTCTATATCTGCATTTAAGTATTTAAGTACTAAACTTAAAGACGCTATAGCACACAATCCATCTACATTAGGTACACCATAAACAACTATTTTCTTCCTATTATTTATAGCTTCTACCATCTGCTCCATAGCTTTATTCATATTTTTAAGTATAAAGGGATTATATCCAGTAATATAATTTGGACTATAAATACTCTCCCAAAACTTACGCATTATAAACTCCTCCACAAAACTTAAGAAAACACATATATTATAATTGAAAATCTATAATATTACAAATGTTTTCTAAGAAAAAAATAATAAACCTCCAAAATATTTCGGAGGTTTAACTTTTGGGTTATCTTTATAAAAAATTAAGCTGTTTCTGCTTTACTTTTTTTACCTCTTTTATCTCTTAATATAACCCATATTGGTGAAGCTATAAATATTGAAGAATATGCTCCAGCTGCAATCCCTATAATTAAAGGGAATGAAAACTCTCTAACTGTTGGAACAAATATGTTTACAGCTATTATTGTAATTAAAGTAGTTAGAGTTGTATTTATAGATCTTGACATAGTTTGAGTTAAACTTTTATTAGCTATTTCAGTAGAAGATGCTCTTCTCATATTTTTAAAATTTTCTCTTATCCTATCAAATATTACTATAGTATCATTTATAGAATAACCTACAATTGTCAATACAGCTGCTATGAATGGAGTATTAACTGGAATATTAAATATAGCAAATATACTTATAGTAATTAATAAATCATGTACAAGTGCAATTACTGCTGCTACTCCAAAACTCATCTCAAACCTTATTGCAATGTATATAAGCATAGCTACACAAGCAACTAATAATGCTAGTATAGAATTTCTTGTAAGTTCTTTTCCTACAGATGCTCCAATTTCATCTTGTGATATTAAAGCACTATCCTCTAAGTTATACTTTTCTTGTAAGGCTTTAAAAACCTCTGAAACTTTAGCGCTGTCTAACTCCTTTGCCTTTATTTCATATTGAGTATTATCAGCCTCATTTGTAACTGCATCAGGAACTATTTTTTTAACTATTTCATCTACTTCTGGTTTATTAAACCCTTCCCCTAGCTCAATTACAACCTTAGTTCCTCCTCTAAAGTCTATACCGAAATTAAGACCTCTTGTAATAGTAAATCCTAAACCGATTATTATAACTATCGCTGACAAGGTGAACCAAAGCTTAGTTTTTTCTATAATTTTAAGCATTTTTAGCCCCCCTCTTAACTCTAAATTGTCCTAAAGTCTTTAAAAGTCCCATATCTACTGCTAAATTTATTAACATCTTTGTTACTATTAAAGCAGTAAATAAACTTAAAACTATTCCTAACATAAGTGTTACAGCAAATCCCTTTACCGCTCCAGATCCCATAAAATATAATATTAGTGCTGCAATAAATGTTGTTGCATTTGAATCTACAATCGATGACATTGCATTTTCAAATCCACTTTTAACTGCACTTTTAACAGATATACCTATTGAAAGCTCTTCTCTTATTCTTTCAAAAATTAATATATTTGCATCTACAGCCATCCCTATAGTCAATAAGAAAGCTGCAATTCCTGGTAAAGTTAGAGCTGCTCCAACTTCAACAAATACTAAAAGAAGTAAAACTATATATAATGTCAATGCTATAGAAGCAAGTAATCCTGGTAATCTATAATAAACTATCATAAATATAAATATTAATGATATTCCTATAACGCCAGCTTTCATAGCGTTTGGAAGAGCTTCTGATCCTAATTGAGCTCCTACGTTCTTAACCGATACTGCTTTAACAGTTACAGGAAGAGCACCTGAGCTTATTATCCCTGAAAGTTTTGTAGCCTCATCCATTGAAGCCATTCCATTAATAACAGCTTTTCCATCTGTAATTGCTGTTTGAACTACTGGATTTGAAACTACTTCACCATCCATAGATATGCTAATATTCTTACCTATATTATTAGCTGTAACTTCAGCAAATTTCTTTTGACCTTCACTATTCAACTCTAATGAAACTACAGGTCTTGAAGTCTGGTCAATAACAGCTGTTGCTTCTTTAACATCTTTTCCTGTTAAAACAACATTTCCTTCTGAATCCTTAAACTCTAAATTACCAGTTTTGCTTAAGCTATCAACTATCTCACTTGAATTAAATGCTCCTGGTATATCGACCCTTATTCTCTTTTCTCCTTCTTCTGTAACAACAGTTTCTGCTACCCCTATTTTATTAACTCTAAGCTCTAATAATTGCTTAGTTCTTTGGCGTACATCTGATGGTACATTATCTTCTTGGATTTCCATTAAAACTGAAACTCCTCCCTGAAGATCAAGGCCCTTAGTTATAGCTTTATCAAAAGACTTAAACTCCCATCCTGCTATTTTAAACCCTTTAAAACCTGCAAATGCTAATGAGAAAATAGCAATGACACAGAGTACAAATAATATTGAACTTTTACTCTTACTTTTGCTTCTTGCTTTCATGTTCTTCCCCCTCTGGTACGTTTTCACTTAAATTATATTACTTATGTTAAGTAATATCAACTACTTTTTCGATAGTTTCTATATTATCCCAGTAAATATATTCCATATTCTATATTAATTATCATCTTATCTTGTTTATTATATTCTTAACCTAACTATTACTTTGTAAACTTTTATAAAAAATAAATTATATTAATTTCTAATATGTAGTTATAATGTTCACCTATAACTTAAAATTTAAAATAAGATAAGAGAGCCGTTTAAATTCTCTTATCTTATTTTTTTATTATCTCACTAGTTTATAAAAATTAGACTAATTACTACTATGCCTAATATACTAATCTAATTTCTAATGAAATTATAGGTTTACTCCAAGCATTCCAGAAAGTAATCCTATAAATATACATAATGCAAACTTCACAAAATCATACATTGTTAATGTAGGTTCTGCACCAAAGATAATGCCTATTATATATAAGGATATGTAAAAAATACACCCTACTGCTAAACCTACAACCCAACCCTTACTGCCATATGATTTTACTGCTATTAAAGAGCCAACAATTAAAGCTAGGCATGAAATAACTACATAAATAATATTAAATACTCCTTCACCTAATGTAAGCTTATGCATAACAATCGAAAGTACTGCAGTTACTAAAAATGTAGTCATAAGCGCCCAAACTAATCCTTTTAAGACACTTTTAAAATAATTTGTCCAATCCATAAAAATTTCACCCCCTAGTACTCATTTTATGAGGTATTAGGGGGTATTATTCTTATTCTGATACTTTATTTATTTTTGAAGCTATTCCATTTTTAGATATTCTTATTTTAGTTCTCTCAGCACTTGTTTCAATAACAACATAGTCTTCTTCTACGATTATTATCTTTCCCATTATTCCGCCTCTAGTTATAATTTCATCATTCTTTTCTAATGCTGATACCATTTCATTATATTTTTTAGTTCTCTTTTTTTCAGGTAGTATTAATAATAAATACATAAGACCAAACATTAATACAAATGGTAATACAATTGATAATATTTGTGGCATATAAGTTCATTCCCTTCATAAATATAAGTTATTAAATTTCATAATAAAAACTATATATTATTTATATAGTGATGTCAATTACATTAACAGATATTTAATACTTTAAGCCTTGACATTCCATTCCTTTAATTTTTGTTCTTTAAACTCTTTAAAGTATCCACCATCTATAGCCGCTCTAATATCTTCCATTAATTTATTATAGAAATAAAGATTATGTAATACACAAAGTCTCATTGCAAGCATTTCTTTAGCTTTAAATAAATGTCTTATATAGGCTCTTGTATAGCTTTTACAAGCTGGACATTGACAGCCTTCATCTATAGGTCTTGTGTCTAATTCAAATTTTGCATTCATTAAGTTTATTTTTCCTTCTTTTGTAAACACATGTCCATGTCTTCCATTTCTAGCTGGAAGTACACAGTCGAAAAAGTCCACGCCTCTATCAACAGCTTCTAATATATTACTTGGAGTTCCTACTCCCATTAAATAAATAGGCTTATCTTCTGGTAAGTATGGAACAACAGCATCTATTATTCTATACATTTCTTCATGAGTTTCTCCTACCGCTAAGCCGCCTATTGCATATCCATCTAAATCCATTTGGGTTATTGTTTTAGCATGTTCTATTCTTATATCTTCATAGCAACCACCTTGATTTATACCAAATAACATCTGCTCTTTATTTATAGTTTCAGGAAGAGAATTTAACCTATCCATTTCCACCTTGCATCTCTCAAGCCATCTTGTAGTTCTTGCTACTGATTTTTCTACATATTCTCTTGTAGATGGATTTGGAATACACTCATCAAAAGCCATAGCTATAGTTGAAGCTAAATTGCTTTGAATTTGCATTGATTCTTCTGGGCCCATAAATATTTTTTTACCATCTATATGTGATGAAAAATATACACCCTCTTCTTTTATCTTTCTCATTCCTGATAATGAAAATACTTGGAACCCACCTGAATCTGTTAGTATAGGTCTATCCCAATTCATAAATTCATGTAATCCACCAAGTTTTGCTACAACTTTATCAGATGGTCTTAAATGCAAATGATATGTATTAGATAGCTCTACTTGACATCCTATTTCTTTTAAATCCATAGTTGATACAGCACCCTTTATAACAGCACAAGTACCAACATTCATAAATACTGGAGTTTCTATAGTTCCATGAGGAGTTTCAAATCTACCTCTTCTTGCGTTACCATCCTTTTTTAGTAAAGTATATCTTTTCTTACTCAAAATTTCACTTCCTCTTTTTGTTTATTCTTTTATTATCATGGAATCTCCAAAGGAGAAAAATCTGTATCTTTCTTTAACAGCTTCATTATAAGCCTTCATAACATTTTCTTTTCCTGCTAAAGCTGAAACTAACATTATTAATGTAGATTCCGGTAGATGAAAGTTGGTTATAAGTTCATCTATAACCTTATATTTATATCCTGGATATATAAATATATCTGTCCATCCACTTTGCTCCCTAACAAATCCATCTTCATCACCTATAGTTTCCAAAGTTCTTGTAGATGTAGTCCCTACTGCTATTACTTTATCTCCTCTTTTTTTAGTTTCATTAATTAACTCTGCATTTTCTTTATCTAAGAAGTAATATTCTGAATGCATTATATGTTCATTTATGTCTTCAACTTTAACCGGTCTAAAAGTTCCAAGACCTACATGAAGAGTTAAATAGGCAATATTAATACCTTTCGCTTTAATTTCTTTTAATAATTCTTCTGTAAAGTGTAATCCTGCTGTCGGTGCAGCTGCTGATCCTTTCTCTTTTGAATATACAGTTTGATATCTTTCTTTATCTTCAAGCTTTTCTGTAATATATGGTGGTAATGGCATTTCTCCAAGCTCATCAAGAACCTGCTCGAAAATTCCATCATATGAAAATTCTATTATTCTATTTCCTTCTTCAACTATATCAACTACAGTACACTTTAGCTTTCCATTACCAAAAGTAAAACTTTGCCCAATCTTAGCTCTTTTACCTGGTTTTGCTAGGCACTCCCATTTATCTCCTTCTATTCTTTTTAGTAATAAAAATTCAATCTTTCCACCAGTTTCTTCTTTTTCTCCAATCAATCTTGCAGGCATAACTCTTGTGTTATTTAAAACTAAAGTATCTCCTTTATTTAAATAATCTATTACATCATGAAAAGATTTATGCTCTAGCTCTCCAGTTTTTTTATCTAAAACCATAAGTCTAGAAGAATCTCTCTTTTCTAGTGGATGCTGTGCAATTAATTCTTCTGGTAGATAAAAATCAAAATCATTTACCTTCATTTTTTAATCTCCTAATCTTTCTCGTTATTAATTTAAGCTATCTTTAAAACAGCTTTTGCTGTTCTCCAGTTATTTTTCTTTTTCTTTTATTTCTTCCTAAATGCTCGTATGCTTTATCAGTTGCAATTCTTCCTCGTGAAGTCCTTACTATAAATCCTGTTTGTAATAAATAAGGTTCATATACATCTTCTACAGTTCTAAGTTCCTCTCCTATAAAATACGAAAGTGTTTCTATTCCAACAGGACCACCATTAAAGTTATCTATTATTGCTTCTAATATTTTATTATCAACTCTATCAAAGCCTTTGTCATCTACCTCTAAAAGTTCAAGTGCTGCTTTTGCTTCTTTATAGCTTATAAGAGAATCAGAATAAACTTGGGCATAATCTCTAACTCTTTTTAATAGTCTATTTGCTATTCTTGGAGTACCTCTTGACCTTCTCGCAAGTTCATATGCTCCTTCTTCTGTTATATTACAATCTAATACAAAGGCTGATCTTATTATTATTTCTTTAAGTTGCTTTTCTGTATAGTATTGCATATCGCAAAGAACCCCAAATCTATCTCTTAATGGAGAAGTTAACATTCCTATTCTAGTAGTTGCTCCTATTAAGGTAAACTTAGGCAAGTCTAATCTTATAGACTTTGCAGCTGCTCCTTTTCCAATAACAATGTCTAAAACATAGTCTTCCATTGCTGGATATAATATTTCCTCTACATTTCTATTTAATCTATGTATTTCATCTATAAATAAAACATCATTATCCTTAAGTGTTGTAAGTATTGCAGCTAAATCACCAGCTCTTTCTATAGCTGGACCTGAAGTTATTTTAAGTTCACCCTTCATCTCTCTTGCTATAATATTAGCTAAGGTTGTTTTACCTAGCCCTGGTGGGCCATATAACAATACATGGTCTAATGCTTCATCTCTATTTTGAGCTGCCTTTATAAATATATTTAAACGCTCTTTTACTTTATCTTGACCTATATACTCTTCTAAACTCTGAGGTCTTAAACTTAAAGTACTTCCATCTTCAAATATTTCTTGTGGTGTTATTATTCTTTCCATAATTCACCTCTATCCCATAAGAACCTTCAAACAATTTTTTATTATATTCTCTAATGTATCTGTTTTATCTACTTTTTTAAGTGATTGTTCTGCTTCCTTTTCTGAATATCCAAGTGCTAAAAGAGCACCTAATGCCTCTGCTATATTACTTGCATTATTTGGTATTAAATCTTCAAACTCTCCTAAGCCTTCTACTCCTTCAGCTATGTCTTCTTTCTTTATTTTATCTTTAAGCTCTAGTATAATTCTTCCTGCAGTCTTTTTACCTATTCCAGGTGCCTTACACAAATGCTTTTCGTCTCCCATCATTATTGCATATCGTAAGTTATTTATTCTACTAATTGATAATAAAGATAAAGCAGCTTTTGCACCAACTCCATTAATTGAAATAAGTAGCTTAAACATCTCAAGCTCTTCTCTCGAGTCAAAGCCATAAAGTCCTATAAAATCTTCTCTTACTATTTGTTCAAGGTAAAGCTTAACCTCTTCATTAATTTTAGGCATAGATGACATAGTTGCTCCTGATGTAAATATCTTATATCCTATTCCATTATTTTCAACAATAATATAATCCCTATTTATTCCTTTATAGTTCCCTTTTATGTATTCATACATACAACTAACCCCCTCAAATGCCAATAAAGTGTCACTATACTTAATATTTAGATTCTAATCTATACTATACTTTATCATTATAAATAAAATAATTCAAGGCAGAAACAACTCTACAAATTAGTAAAGAGGTAAGATTAAATTAATTCTTACCTCTTAAAACAAAATAATTATTCCAATATTTATCTATTATTACCAATAAAAAATAATGCCAACGTTCCTGGACCTGAGTGTGTACCTACAGCCGGTCCTATATTATTTATAATAACATCTTTAACCTTTGTTTCTTTTAAAATTAGATCTTTAAGCTGCTCTGCTTCGCTTAAACAATCACCATGACTAATAAAAATTGTTTGTTCTTCTGAATTAACAATTCTTTCTTTTAATTTTTCTTCAAGTTCTTTTATTGACTTTTTTCTTCCCTTGACTTTAGAAACAGGAATTAGCCTTCCCTCATCATCAACATGCATAATAGGCTTTATATTAAGCATAGTTCCTACTATGGCAACTGTACTTGATATTCTACCACCTCGTTTTAAATGATTTAAATCATCTACTGTAAACCAATGATTGACTTTTAATTTGTTATCTTCTATCCAGCTTATTATTTCATCTTTACTAGATCCACCTTTAAGCATATTAACAGCATAATAAACAATAAGTCCTAACCCCATAGATGCACTTTTTGTATCAATAACTGTTATATCCGCTGATGGTATTTCATCTTCTACAGCTTCCTTAGCAATTCTTGCACTATTTACACATCCACTTAATGCTGATGAAAAACCTATATATATAATTGAATAGCCTTCACTTGAATATTTTTTAAAGGCTTCTGTAAAAGTATATGCATTAACTTGTGATGTTGAAGGCATTTCACCAGCTCTAATCATATCATAAAATACGTTATAATTAATGCTTTGCCCTAAATCATCTGGTATATCCTCTCCTTTTAGATTGACTCTAATAGGCATAACTTCTATATTATTTTCTTTGACGAAATCTATAGGCAAATCACAACAAGAATCTGTTAAAATAACTGTCTTCATAGTCAGCTCCTCCCAAAATACATTTTTATAAATTTCTAATATGTTTTTAATTATACATCTATATTTATAGTTTTTCTATGAAGTTTATAAACTAATTTTAATATTACACTCTATAATCTACTACAACTCTCTTTTCCACTACTTCTTTCATAAACTTTATAACCTTAAGATGTTCTTCATTATTTTGGTAACTATCTAAATCTTCCTTAGATTTAAAAGTTGAATATAAAACTACATCATAAGCTTGACTAGACTCCTCAAAATTTATACCTACCTCTAAATCTATTACTACATCAATTTTATCTTTTAATGCTTCTATTTGCTTTTTTATTTCCAAGGCATTATATTCTTTAGTATTTCCTTCTACTTTTTCTTTTAATCTCCACATTACTACATGCTTAATCATAAATTTTCTCCTTAATTAATAGTTTTGATTTCTTTCTCTAATAATTTACTATAGTTATTAAAGTTATCCTTACAATATCTTTGTAAATAATTTACTTTATTCTTTTATTATTTTAACACAATAATCTCTATTTAAATATATTTTATAAAAGAAAAAGCACTATTTAAGTGCTTTTTCAAATATCTTCCTCTTTACTTTGCCTTGAAATATTTAATAAAATACCGAGAGCTCCTAAATTAAATACTAATGAAGTACCTCCATAACTTATCAGGGGCATTGGAACTCCTGTCACAGGCATTGATCCTGTTACAACTGCAATATTTATTATAGCTTGTATTGCAATTACAGAAATTATTCCAATAGCTAATAAATACCCATAGTTATCTCTTGCTTTAATTGCAATTGCAGTACCCTTAATCACTATAAACATAAATATAGAAATTATAAATATACATCCTATAAGCCCTAGTTCTTCTCCTATTATAGCAAATATAAAGTCATTGTGGGGCTCTGGCATAAAAAGTGCTTTCTGTCTTGAATTTCCCAGCCCTACTCCAAAAAGCCCTCCTGAACCTAGTGCGTAAAGAGATTGTATAAGCTGATAACTATTTCCTGATGGATCAGCCCATGGATTTAAAAAACTTGTAAGTCTATCTAATCTATAACTTTCTACAAGAATTAGACTTATCCCTGCTACTAGTCCAACTGGAATTAGAGATAATAAATGGCTAATTTTTGCTCCACCAACTAATATCATTATAAAAGCAACCATCATTACAATTGCGGTAATACTTAAATTTTTCTCTAATATTATTAAACCTGCAAATACAGCTGCTATAGCTAAATAATATAAAGTTCCAGCCTTAAATTCTTTAATTTTTCCCCTTCTCTTATCAATAAGAAGGGCTAAATATAATACTAAAACATACTTAGCAAGCTCCGAAGGTTGAAAAGATAATGGTCCAAGTTTTATCCATCTACGTGCTCCATTTATTTCTGCTCCAATAAATAAAACAACTACTAGACAAACTATAGTTCCTATAACTAACCAAGGTGTTATCTTTTTATAAAAATGATAATCTATAGACATGGTAAAAATCATTCCTGCTATACCAACAATTGTCCATAAAACCTCTTTCTTAAAGAAAAACTCTGTGCTTTTGCTTTCAGTTTCATATAAAGCATAATAAGAACTTGAAGAATACACCATTACAACTCCTATAAATAATAGTATAAGAATTGCACATAGCATACTATAATCTATACTTTCCATTCTTACCTTTCTTTTTTTTCTTATATTATTATAGCTTTTCTTTCTCCCCTTTATATTTAATTCTCTAACTTTATCCATTTTATCTCCTACTATCTAATTTATTTCAAATCTAACTTTACTTTAGTTCCCTTTTCAATTAGCTTTCCTGGAATGATATCTTGACTAGCTATAACTCCATCACCATTAGATTTATAAGCTATTCCAAGCTTATTTAAAATAGAAACCGCCTCTTCTAATGTTTTCCCTTTTAAATCTGGCATTATAAGCTTATTAGCGTCACTTTTTGAATTCTGTAGATTTATACTTATAGTTGATCTTTCTTCAACTAATGATCCTGGATAAGGATCCATATTTACTACCTTTGAACCATTTCCTTCTATTTTTATATTTAAACTACTATCTTCTAGTATCCTTTTCGCTTCATCAATAGATTTACCTCTTATTTCAGGAACAACCACTTTAGACTTTTCTAAATATCTTTCAGCATATACTTGTGAGTCCATATAAGTAAACATTTCTCCCAATAAAGATTTTAGAAGTGGAGTTGTTACTGGTCCTCCATAATATTGCCCTGCACTTGGATCTTCAACCTTTATAAATATTGTAACTTGAGGATTTTCAACTGGATATAATGCAACTACAGATGCTATATATTTATCTGAAGAATATCCGCCTAATACAGGATCAACTTTCTGAGCTGTTCCAGTTTTTCCCCCAACTCTTCTTTCTTTTCCCATAAAGGCTCCTATTGGTTGTCCTTGGTTTATAGTTCTTTCTAGATAATCTCTTAATACCGCTGTTGTTTGTTCAGATACTATACCTTCTTCTATAGTTGGCTTAAATTGTTCATCTATTACCGTAGTTCCATTCTCAGCATAATGTGTAATTTCTTTCATAATATGAGGTTGAATTAGTTTTCCACCATTTGCTATAGCATTAAATGCCTTCATAAGTTGGATACTACTTACAGTGTTTGTTTGCCCAAATGAAATAGTAGCTAAATCCATTTCACTCATATCACTTACAGATTTAATAATCCCTTCCGATTCACCTGGCAAGTCAATTTTAGTTAATTTTCCAAAGCCAAACTTATCTATATATTCTTTTAATTTTGCACTCCCTAATCTTGCTCCAACTTCCATAAAGCCTACATTACAAGAGTTTTGTAATATTTGTGGAAGAGTTTGAGCTCCATGTCCTGATGTGTTCCAGCACTTTATAGTTGTTGAGCCAAATTTTAATCCTCCACTACAATAAAATGTATCACTTTCATTAACTACACCTTCTTCTATAGCTGCAGCCATAGTTATATTCTTAAATGTTGATCCTGGCTCAAAGGTATTACTTATAGCACTATTTCTAAACATATTTTCAAGTTTTTCAGAATCATTTTCTCCACTGAATTTTTCATATTCCTCATATGGATTATTTGGATTAAAATCAGGTTTATTTACCATTGCTAATATTTCACCATTATTAGGATTCATAACAATAATAGAAACTTCCTTTGCCTTATTATCTTGAAACCCTTTTTGAGCTACCTTTTCTGCTATTAACTGAATAGAGTCATCTATAGTTAACATAACATCCTTAC
This sequence comes from Clostridium sp. CTA-7, assembly GCF_054768095.1. NCBI lineage: Bacteria > Bacillati > Bacillota > Clostridia > Eubacteriales > Clostridiaceae > Clostridium > Clostridium sp. CTA-7. The sequence continues at coordinate 448,858 of NZ_BAAAAV010000003.1, forward strand.
CGTTAATTGGACTTGTATACTTTACAGTTTGATATGGAAGTTCTTTTAAAGTTCCATCTATCTCTGCAATTTTATACCCTGCAATTCCTCTTAATTCAGTATTGTATTGCAATTCTACTCCATTTAGTCCAGTATTATCAGAATTAACACCACCTAAAACATGAGATAAAAAATTATTGTTAGGATAATACCTCTTTGGATTAATAGATATTACTACTCCATATATATTTAAAGCCTTAATTCTATCTGCTACTTCTTTTTCAATTCCCGTTACTAATGTACTAGTTCTTACTTGTACTCCATTTTCATTAACAGGATTTAACTTTTTCTTAACTTCTTCAATAGGAACTCCTGATGCATCAGATAAACTTTTAGCCACTTCATCAACTGTTGTCTTTTCATCTTCTATATGTATGCCTATAGCTTCTAAATCTAAGTCAACTCTATATACATCTATTGAAGTTGCAAGTATTGATCCATTTCTATCTTTTATATCGCCTCTATCAGCTTCTACTGTTACTTGTGAATTCCACTGTCCTTGCGCCATATGTTTATACTCTTTATTTTTATATATCATTATATATGTTAGTCTTATTATTAAAAGTAACAATACTATACAAATACTTATACTACTAAAAAAAGCTCTTTCTCTAGAATGACTTTTTTTAAACTTATCACTTCTTACCTTAGTACTTTTATTTTTCCTGTTCATTCTTCTCCCCCGTGGTACTATTTTAGAATTTGCTAATGATAGGTTGTCCTATTAATTATATCAAAAACGCTTTTATTATGTAAATTATTTCCTCTATATTTAACTAAATAAAAAGTAAAAGTGGATTTCCACCTTTACTTATTTACTTTTGAATAAATCTAAATATTCTTCATAGCCATTTTCTTTCATCTCATTTTTAGGTATAAACTTTAATGCTGCTGAATTAATACAGTACCTAAGTCCACCTAATTCTTCTGGACCATCACAAAATACATGTCCTAAATGTGAATCTGAGCCTGTGCTTCTTACTTCAGTTCTAATCATTTCATGACTTTTATCTATTTTTTCTTTAATTAAATTTCTGTCTATTGGTTTTGAAAAAGCAGGCCATCCACAACCTGAATTAAACTTATCAGTTGAAATAAATAAAGGTTTTAATGAAACTATATCTACATAAATCCCTTCTTCAAAATGATTGTTGTACTCATTAAAAAAGGGTGGTTCGGTACCATTTTCTTGTGTAACTTTGTATTGCATTTCTGTTAATCTATTCTTTAATTCCTCTTTATCTACTTTATTCATATTTCATCCTCCATTTATATTATAAAGCCATTTAATAAAAATTTCTATTTATTCTTAGTAATAAATATTCTTTTAACAACTGTCTGAGGTGGCATAGACTTAGTCATTGCTTCACTTACTCTCATATAAACTAAATCTCCTTTTTCAATAACTATATCTTCTTTTTTATCATTAGAAGAGTTCATAACTTTTGTATCCTCATTAATTATTCCAACAACTGTTATTTTATTTACTTCTTTACTCTTAATATATCCTTCTACAGTAATTCTTATAGACTTTCCATCTGTATCCTTTTGAACCTCTAATACTTCACCTATAACAACTGGACTTTTAGGTGTCATACCTTTTTCTGGCTTAGCACCAACTAAAACTCCTGTAAATATTATTATTGAACAAACTACTAGTAAAAATTTTTTAAACTTCATAAAAGTTTCCTCCTTACATTATAATCACTAATAGTTTTGTCCTATTTCTTATAAATATTCATATCCAAACTTTAGAATTATTTTATAGAAACATATGGGTTATCTTTAATATAAAATCGCCAAAGAAAATCTCGTGCTTCTTCTGAATAATCTATTCCAACCCTTTTTGTTTCTACTATATCAAAATTTTTATAATTATTATATTCTAAATATAAATCTTTCTTCAAGTATAATTTCTTACAATTATCATCTTTAGTAATATTTAAAGCTATACATAATTTAGATGGTCCATTAGTTAAATTTCTTTTTTGAACTCTTGTTAATTCTTCATAATTTTTATTAAACCTAATCTTTGATATATAATCTAAATTATCAATTGGCTCTACAGCTCTTATTAGTACAGCTTCTGGCTCTTCTTGTATGTTAGTTACAATATTAAAACAATGATATAATCCATAAATAAAATAAACATAAGATGTTCCACCTTCTTCATAAAGTGGTTTTGTTCTCTCTGTTCTTTTATAATTATATGCATGACAAGCCTTATCTATAGCACCTATGTAAGCTTCAGTTTCTACTATTTTAGACTTTATCTTTATTCCATTTACTTCCCTAATTAAATATTCTCCTAAAAGATTTTTCGCTACTTCAATAGCTCCCTTATTATAAAATTCTTTTTCTATAATCATCTACTTATCTCCATATTAAAATTCTATAAGATTATTATCTATTATATCATTATATTTATTCTAAGAACCCTTAATTTTTATTTTTATAATTTTACCCTAAAAAAGACAAAAGAGCCCATAAAAGCTCTTTTGTCCTTGCTATTTTAAATTATTAAATGAATCTTTAGTTAAATTTATATTTTTATAATTTATATATATGTCATAATTTATTGTAGATACTTTTATATAAGGGCCATTCCTACTTTGAAGATAGAGCTTTACCCTTTCACCATTTTCCAAGGTAAAATCTCCTTTCTTTACGGCACCACCAGAGCTATATCCATTATTTTTTATATGAATTTTAGGTATATCTTCTACAAGCTCTATTGATTCTATGTCTTCTCTTTTTATAGTAGTTCCATAACTTCCATCTATAATTATAACTTCTTCTTTAACTATAATATCATTTGGTTCATTTCCAAATGAAAATGTAATAATTAAAACTGAAAATACTATAACACCTATAACTACCATTACAATTATTTCTGCTTTACTTTTTTTATTATGATCAAACTTTTGAATATATATTAAATATCCAAATACAATAAATAAAAAAATAAAAATAAATGGTATCATGGAAATCTTGAAATATTCTGAACTTATAACTCCTAAAAATAATACTATTGCTATAAGATACAACATTCTTGCCATATGCTTTGCAACTTGTTCAATGTCTATTTTTGCCTTTTTCTCTTTAGATTCCATATTATAACCAGATATTAGCCAATAACATTTATACTTACTAATTGCTAATCCAATTATTATAAAAATTATGCATATAACTGAAATCATTATTACTGGTCCCATATAGCACCTCTATATTAGATATCACTATAAAAGTTATAACTTTTACTTTATATGGTTAATTATAACATTTTTAATCATATTGTCAATGTTGTTATTGGATATATTTTACCATTCTATTGTCAAAACATTTACCTCATCCTTAATTAATGAAACTTTGTATCCTTCAATAACTAACCAAGATAATAACTCTTTTTGTATTTCTTCATCACTACACATAAGTATAGCCGATATCTTATTTATATTAGATTCCTTTGCATAGTTAATATTATCTAATATCTTTCTTTTTTGATCATTTATTATTTTCAAACTCATCTTAAATACTCCTATTTTTTAATATTATTTAATTGATTTTACTAATATAATATTTATTCATCATAATTTATTATTATGTTAATTATTTTTATTTTATAGGAAATATTTATACAAATCATTACTACATGTATAATTTTATAAAAAGAGATACTTATAAAAGAACAGGTTGTTCACTTTATTTATATGATTTAAATATGCTTATAGATACTCCTGAAGACATAAACTATCAATTAAATAGATGAAGTTATAGAAATAAAAAATAAGTATAATATAAAAAAATCCTCATAACTTACTTAGAGGAAATTTGGTAAAAGCTTTAATGATTATTTAAAACTTAAAGAAACACTAAAAGAATATAATATAGATTTTGCATATTACAAAACAGGAGATAAGCTAAAGGCTTATCTCCTGTTTTATAACTCCTATTGCAACCCCTAAAATACTAATATCTTTCCCCTCTATTTCAATAGGTGCATACATAGAGTTTGCAGGCATTAACATAGGTATTTCTTTATTTAAATTTAAAGTTTTTAGCGTAGCTTCTCCGTCTAAACTGGCTGCAACTATATCATTATGATTTGCAGTTTCTTGCTTTTTAACTACCACTAAATCACCATCACATATATTTTTTTCTACCATTGAATCACCTTTTACTCTTAATATAAAGGTATCCTTACCTCTTTCAAGCCATTGCCTTGGTATATAGAAACTTCCCTCAATATTATCATTCATTTCAATAGGTGTTCCAGCTGCTATATTATTAAACATAGGAATATCTTGTAATTCATCTTCATCATAAAAGCTTTTCTCATCTATAAAAATTTCTTTTTGCGGAGCTGCTGTATCTATATTAAAATTTACTATAGATTTATTTTTAAGGTTAATATATTTATAATTTTCTATTGTATTAAGCTCTATTTTCTTTTTATCTTCATACCTTGTTTTAAAATTAAAGCTTCTCCCCTTGAAATCTATTCCTAATGTATTTAATTTTCTTCCTTTTATAATCCAAGAATTTTCTTTATTATGTAACTCACTATTTACTATAAATATAAATGATGAATGTGCTTTATTTTTATAAATACTTCTTACAAAGTCTATTTCTCCTTTTGTTAGAACTTCACTATCATCTAAAATTATATGACTGTATACCCCTCCATGAATCTTAATATAAGAGACAGCAAATAAAGTATGATCATACTCGTCCATAATACCTTCATTTATTAATTTTTCATTATATAAATCTTTAATTGAATATAAAGCATTTCTTGTATATGAATTTTTCTTTATCCTACCTGCTCTACCTTTTCTATCTACATCATTATAATACTCTCTCGAAAAATTAGATGCTTTAATCCAAAGTATTTCATCCATTATAAATTTATTTGAAGCTTTAGAAATAAATTTAGATTTTTTAGAAAATATATCAATACTATTTTTTAATGTTCTTAATAACTCCATTGATTTATCTTTATTTATTACTTTTAATGCTAGTCCTTTTTCTCTTCTATAAGCTTTAGAATATGTATTTATAAGTTCTTCTATAGTTAAAATACTTACTCTTTCCTTTTCTAAAGAAAATAGTGAGTAAAAATAATTTTCATTACTTTCTTTTTTATAAAGATTTATAGCTTTTGATGTTTTATTATAATCTGAAGTTATAAATAATATTTTATCCTCTTCATAAATACAGTAATTATTCTCTAAGTTTATTGCTTTATATATTGAAGCTGTGCTTTTTCCTGTTCCTTCTTTACCTTTTAAAAGCTGATATCCTGAAGTTCTTTGATTTATAAATCTATTTTGAACCTTTGAAAGTTCCATTAAATTTCACCACCTTAGCTTTCTATCTTATGTATTCTTTATTTTATAATATATTCTGGTGCAATTTATGTCAAACAGCAGAGATTAAAATCCTTATTATTAATTTTTTATAATTTGTACATACATAGATTAATTGTATTAATCTATGCTTTTTGGTATAATATAGCAGATTAATATTGGAGGTATTTTAAATGAAAGACTTAGGAGTTTTAATTTATTTAGACTTTTTAAAAATAAAAAATTTCTTTTTACAAATTTTTTATAACCCATTGTTATTTTTGAAAAAGCTTTTTTCAATAATCATTTTCTTTGGAATTTGTTTTTCATCTCTTATAATTTCAGCCTTTAAAAACAATTCTAAAATATCTATAAGTGCTGAAATGCAACAAATTTCTCTAGGTGCAATAGCACTAATAGCTCTTATAACAATGTTATTTGTTATAGCTTATTATCTTAATGATTACTCTCCAAGTAATTTTTCTGTTTCAGATATAAGCTATCTTTTTCCTTCACCGATAAATAATAGATTAATATTATTTTACTCAATGGTTAGAAGTGCTATAAAAGGCGTAGCTAGTTTCTTTTTAACTTTTCTATTTATTATTTTAATGCTTTTAGCTAGTACCAACTTATCATTAATAGGATTGTTACCTATAGCCTTAGGTTTCTTTTTTATATTTTTATTTTTTATTTCTTTATCATATTTACTTTTTGCAATAAAAGTTAAGACAGGCTCCGTTAAAAAATTAAAAATAATATCTTATATAATACAAGGTATTGCAGGTATTATTATTTTATATTTTTTATATAAATTCTGGACATTGGATTTTGATATTAAAGCCTTATTATTATATATTTCTAATAGCTTATTAAATAAAATACCTATAGTATATTCTGTTGTAAACTTTATTTCATTGCTTCTTACAGAAACAATAAAACCACCATTTTTAGATATATTTTATTTATTTGTTTTAATAGTATTTAATTGCTCTTTATTTACTTTTCTCAATGTAGACTATTATGAAGAAATTGCTGAAAAAGTTTCTACACAAAATGAAAAAATTAAACAATTAAAAAGCAACAAAAAAGATGTTCATTCTCAAATAGAAAAAGAGATTAAACATGTTAATTTAAAAGGAAATTCCAAAGAAAGATGGGGTGTATTATCACTTTACTGGAAAGCATCTGTAATTAGAAAAAGAAAACAAAGACCTATAAAGAAATATTTATTATTTCTTTTAAATATAGCTATTGGTATTGCTGGTGGATACTTTACACTAAATGGAAAGCAACTTCTTGCACTTACAACTATATCAGTTGGTACTTCTTATATTGTATTAGTCTCTTCTAGTTTTTCTGAACTTTCAAGAGAATTAAAAAATGTATATATATACCTTATTCCTGGTAAGCCAATATTTAAAATTCTATCATCAATTTTAGATGAACTTTTAGTTTTACTTATAAGAGTTAGCTTGATGCTCATACCTGCTATTATATTAGATACTAAATTTTTGATTTTAGGTATTGGAATTTATATTATTACCTTGGCTTTATGCCTAGTTGTGAAACTATTTAATTTAATAATTATACTCCTTACACCAAAGGATTCTGAATCTGGAACTGGTATGCTTGCAACTATTGTATTAATGGTACTTATAATGATTCCATTTGCCGCTGCTTTTGCAGCTTATGGTATAACTAATAACCCATATATAACATTTGGTGTTTTATCAGTTGTTATAGGAATTTATATCTCATTACTTATGATTTTATGTAATAAGATTTTTGATTATATAGAATATTAATTCAGGAGGATACTTATGTTAGAAGTTAAAAATTTATCTAAATCCTTTAAAAAAAATAAAGCAATAGATAATATATCTTTTTCATTAAATACTGGAGAAATTGCTATCTTATGTGGCCCAAATGGCGCAGGAAAAACTACAACCCTTAAATGTATTCTTTCCTTATTAAGAAAGGATTCTGGTGATATATTAATAGATGGAAAGTCTACTAAAGACAGAAATATTCGTGAGACCTTAGCTTATATTCCTGAAACACCCGACCTTTATAACCTACTAACAGTATGGGAGCATTTTAAATTTATAGCTTTAGCCTATAATATAAAAGATTGGACAAGTAAAGCTGAAGATTTAATGTCTGTTTTCAATTTATCAAATAAAAAAGATGCTCTAGCAAAAGACTTATCAAAGGGTATGAAACAGAAGGTTTCTATTATAATGGCATTAATTCATAATCCCAATATACTATTAATAGATGAACCTTTTGTTGGACTAGATCCTAATGGTATAAAAGAATTTAGAGAAATGCTTGCTAAAATAAAAGAATTAGGTAAAACAATATTAGTAAGTACTCATATACTAGCTTCAATGGAAGAAATAAGTGATACTATGATTTTAATGAAAGATGGAAAAATAGTGGATTCTGGAACTAAAGAATACTTAAAAGAAAAATATGAAGAAGAAGGTAATATAGAAAACCTATTCTTCAAAATTATTGATAATGCTTAATTAAAATATAAAATGGATAATACTTAGCTTTAAGTATTATCCATTTTATATTTATCATGAACTATATCTAATGTTGCTACCATAGGATAATGATCTGAAGGATATTTTCCTTTATTATTATAATCTAAAATTTCTGTATCAATTATATTAAATTCCTCTGTTACAAATATATAGTCTATATGAACACCATTTTTATTCCCCTTAAATTTACTCATGGTTGTCATATTATAGATTTCTTTTTTATGTTCTTGAACTGCAATAAACTTTCTTTTATTATATTTCCCTTCTGAAAAATTCTTTATAGCTTTGCTATTAGGGCTTGCATTGAAATCTCCCATTAAAATTGCTGGATAATTATCTCTTTCATACTGCTTTTCCATATACTCACCTATTTTTTTCAATCCATACTCTCTAGCTTTTGAAAGAAAACAATCTAAATGAGTATTGTACACTCTAAGTATATTGCCATTATCTAGTTTTATTAATGCCGTAGTGCATATTCTTGGATAAACAGAATACCAAATAGAGCTTCCTATTTTATCTGGGTTTTCAGAAAGCCAAAAAGTATTATGCTCTAATATCTCATGTTTTTTAGATACTAATATATCATTTCTCTCAATAAAGTATTTTGCACTTCTAGGACTTCCAACTATATTATATCCTCTTACTTCCTTAGATATATCCTTAAACATTCTATTATTTAACTCTTGTACACCTATTATATCCCATTCATTATTATTAAGAATATCATATACAACTTCTTTTCTTTTGTTCCATCTATTATTTATATCTAATAAAAAATCTGTTCTTAAGTTAAAGGTCATAACCTTCATACTTCTACCTCACGTATTTTAATTAAGTTACTTTTCTTCTATAGTTAATCTTTCTCTAATTTTTATTTTATCTAAAGAGTAACTAGCAACTAAGAATATTATACCACTTCCTATTGGTTGTATTATGTCTATAAAGAAAGTTGTAAGTGGAGCTATAAAATTTCCTGACATAACCGCTCCTGCTAAATAGTATCCAAACCATCCTACTATTCCTGCAATAAAAACTGCTGATACATTTCTCTTATATAATATATTCTCTGTTTTAGAAGTAAAAAACATAACCATTAATGGCTTAATTATTATTGTTGGTATTACCCAAACCATTCCTCCAGATAATATATCTGCAAGTCCTCCTCCTATTCCAGCTGCTAACATTGCATACGGAGTTGGTAATACTACTGCAGCTAAATATATAAATGCATCTCCAAGATGGATATATCCTCCATTAAAGCCTGTAGGAATATGAAATAATGCTGTTGTTACACAGATAAAAGCCGCAAATAAAGCTGTTAATACTAGATTTTTAGTTTTAATATTTGTTTTCATTTATTAAAATCAACTCCTTTAAAAATAGTTCAAATATAATTCCTTCTTTAGGGTTAGTCTTAAATTTAGTAGTATATTGAATTGCATTATATATAAATTCAGTAGCCTTTTCTATAGAAAACTTAAAGTCATGATTATTTAATAATAATCCAATAACTACTGAAGTAAAAATATCTCCTGTACCACTATAAGATTCATTATTAAACTCTGATTTAACTATAAAAAATTCATTATTTGATTTGTTATATGCAAAATTATAAATACTATTCTCTTTTATAATTCCTGTAATAATTACTTTGCTTGGACCTAGTTTACTTATATCCTTAGCAATATTTAATATACTCTCCTCACTCATGTTGTACTTATTATATTGATTTCCAGTTAATATACACGCCTCTGTAAGATTAGGTGTAGCAATATCTGCTATAGATAGTAACTCCTTCATTTTGTTACACATATTTTCTGTGTACGTATCGTATATTACTCCATTATCCCCCATAACAGGATCTATAACAATTAGTGATTCTTTATGCTCTCTTGCAAAATCTAAAACTATATTTATTTGCTCCTCCGAACCTAAAAAACCACTATATATACAATCAAAGTTTAAATTCAAAAGATTCCAAGCCTTTTTATAGCTTTCCATTTCACTCGTTATATCTAAAAAAGTAAAATTATCAAACTCTGTTTGAGAAGAAAGAATGGCTGTTGGAAAAGGGCAACACTGTACCCCTAGTGCCGATAATATAGGTATTGCTGCTGTTAAAGAACATCTTCCTATTCCTGATAAATCATTTATTGTTGCTACTTTTTTTATTTCCTTCATAAGTGCACCTACTTTTGTTTTAACTATTTATTTTATAATAATCCAACAAATTTATTTTGTCTATTGTATGGATACAATGCTAATTAACAATAGACAATTTATAATAAAAGCATAAAACTTAGTTTTTATATTTAATATAATAAAAAGTAGTTAAACTTTTTAAAAGCTTAACTACTTTTTAAACTAAAGATTCATTAATTTACTTAATAATTCATTGCTTCTATTAATAAACTCATCCATTTCTTCAGCACTTAGTTCTTTATTTGATATCAATGCTAAATCTAAAACATACTTACATATTAAAAGCATATCATCCTTTTTAGCTTCATAATCTGCTGAAGCTAATTTTTTAATTATTGAATTATTATTATTTACTACTAAAGTTTTTTCTTCCATAAACATATTTGGCATTTCCATTCCACCAAACATCTTGCTCATTTCAGCCATTCTTCTTGATTGTTCTGATACTAATATCATGGCAGGAGTTCCAGAATTTTTTAAATTTTCAACTTTAATAGTATTTACTTTATTTGAAACAGCTTCTTTAAATAATTCTTCTATTTTAGAATTTATTTCTTTTAGGTTTTCTTCATCTTCTTTATTTTTTAATGTTTCTGATATATCAGAGTCTATTCTTGTAAAAGTTACTCCAATTTCTTTTGTTTCTAAGAAGCTTATAAAGTGATTATCTATTGAACAATCTAAAATCAATGCATCTAAATCTGCTTTTTTAAACATTTTTATATACTGAGATTGTTGCTTTTCATCTGTTACATAAAAAACTTTATTTTCATGCTTATCTTTATTGTTTTCTAAGTATTCTTTTAATGTTATATACTCTCCATTTAATCTTCTAAAAATAATTATATCTTTAATTTTTTCATAGAAGCTTTCATCTCTTAAGCAACCATACTTAATGAAGATCTGAATATCTTTCCAGAAGTTATTAAAGTTTTCTCTTTCATTTTTATATAGTCCAACTAATTTGTCTGCTACCTTTTTAACTATATGCTTAGATATCTTTATAACATCCTTATCTTTTTGAAGAAAACTTCTTGATACGTTTAAAGGCAAATCTGGACAATCAATTGCTCCCTTTAATAATAATAAGAAATCTGGAATAACTTCTTTTATATTATCAGCAACAAACACTTGATTATTATAAAGTTTTACTTGCCCTTCTGTGGCTTCTAGCTCATGCTTTAACTTAGGAAAATATAGTATCCCTTTTAAATTAAATGGATAATCTACATTTAAATGAATCCAAAATAAAGGATCATTAAAATCTAAAAATACCTTTTTATAAAAATCCTTATATTCTTCATCAGTACAATCCTTTGGAGATTTCATCCATAATGGATTTGTATCATTTAATGGTTTCTTTTCTTCTTTCTCTTCTTTGCCATCTTCTTCTAAATAAATCTCAGTTGGTAAGAATGAACAATATTTATTGATTATCTCTCTAACAGTACTAATTTCTAAAAATTCAGTACTATCATCATCTATAAATAATGTTATTGTAGTACCTCTTTCTTTTCTATTTTCTGATGGAAAAATTTCATATTCAGTTCCTCCATCACAAACCCAAGCTACAGCTTCTGATCCTTCAACATAGGATAAAGTATCTATTTGAACCTTTTTTGAAACCATAAAAGCAGAATAAAATCCAAGTCCAAAATGACCTATTATATCTTTCCCTTCATCCATTTTGTCTTTGTATTTTTCAATAAAATCTTCTGCTCCTGAAAAGGCAACTTGATTTATGTACTTTTCAACTTCCTCTTCAGTCATACCAATCCCATTATCAATGAATTTAAGGGTTTTATTTTCTTTATCTACAGAAACTAAAACTTTATATTTTTCATTTTCATCTTCTTTTGCTTCTCCTAAAGAAACTAGCCTCTTATGTTTGCTTATAGCATCACATCCATTACTTATAAGCTCTCTTATAAAGATATCTTTGTCTGAATATAACCACTTTTTAATTATTGGAAAAATATTTTCAGTGTGTATTGAAATATTACCTCTGTTCTTATCCATAAGTTATCCCTCCTCTTTCTTAAATATTTTATTTAAAATAAATTTTTATGTCAATATTTACTAAAGTCCATTTTCCTTATAAAATCATTTTCTATAATAATTTTTTTAATAAGCTTTTATATTATTAAATTTAACTTTATATTGCTTTAATTTTCTACATTATTTGTATTTATCACCTCTTGTAATCAATTACAAAAAGACTTACAATATTTTATAAGTATATTGTGAAATAATTCTTAAAACTCATATAATATTTATATAATAATTTATTTATTAATTTGTAAAGAAGGGATTATTGTGAAAAATCTTATCCTAAATACTGTATCTTGGCTTCTAGTTATATCTTTATTATCTTTATATCTAAATGAAAAAATGAAATTTCCTTTATTCATCTATGTATTTACATTAAGTATATTTCTTATAGCATTAGGACTCTTAGTATTTATTAAAGCAATTATACAAAATAATAACTTTAAAAATATTAAAGAATCTAGAAAAATTACTATTTCAAGAAAAGTAAAAACTAACATAATATCAATTTCTTTAGCTGGAGTAATTTCATTATTCACTAGCATTTTAATGTAAAGCTAAAATTCATAAAAGGTAGATATATAGTTATTTAATATATCTACCTTTAGTTTTTATTATTATATTTAGCTCTTATTACTATATTTAATTTTTACCTTTTTAATTTAGGAAAATATTTAGTATGTATTAACTCATGAGCTTTTGCACTTAAAGGATGATCTAGGTATTTTTCATAAATCATAAGGACAGATTCATTTTCATGAGACCTTCTTATTTTAAGAGAACTATCTATCTTGTTTAATCCTTCTCCTCTTTTAATTATAGTCTCTTGTCTTTTTTTAGGTTTTGGTTGACCACCTCCACCTATACATCCACCATTGCAAGCCATTATTTCAATTGCATGGTAAAACTCTTCTCCCTCTCTTATTTTATCAAGCATTTTTCCTGCTTCTTTAAGTCCATGAGCTACACCTATTTTAAGACTTATATCTCCTACATTTAATTCACAGGACCTAAATCCTTCCCATCCTCTTAAGGAAGTGAATTCTATGTTATCTATTCTCTTGCCTGTTATACTTTCTAAAGCTGTTCTTGTAGCTGCCTCTATTACTCCACCAGTTCTTCCAAAAATAACTCCAGCACCACTATACTCTGATAGAGGGTTATCAAATTCTTCACCTTGAAGATCACTTAAATCTATATTAGATTCCTTTAATATTTTTATAAGTTCCCTTGTAGTTATTACATAATCAGTATCATAGTTATCACCACGTGAGAACTCCTCTCTAGATGCTTCATACTTTTTAGCAACGCAAGGCATTATAGCTACAGAAGTAATCATGTCTCTCTTGAACCCTTTTTCTTTTGCCCAAATATCTTTTGCTATAGTTGCAAACATCTGCATAGGTGATTTAGCTGTAGAAGGTACATCTAGCATATCTGGATAATTTTGTTCTATAAACTTTACCCAAGCTGGACAACAAGAAGTTAATAAAGGTAGCTTAACAGAATCATCGCCATTAAAGTGTCTTTCTAAACGATTTTTAAGTTCTGCTGCTTCTTCCATTATAGTTAAATCAGCTGCCCATGTTGTGTCAAATACATAATCTACTCCTAATCTTTTAAGAGCTTCTACAAGTTTTTTCTCTAAATTTTCTCCTGGTTCAAAGCCAAAAGCTTCTCCTATTGTAACTCTAACTGCTGGTGCTATTTGAGTTATAACTATTCTTTTTGGAGTTGCTAAATCTCTTAAGAATTTAAATGTATTGTCTCCTTCAGTTATAGCACTAACAGGACATGCCAATATACATTGGCCACAATGTGTACATCTATTATTGTTAATTTCGTGTTGTTCTTTTATTCCACCTGAAATACAATCTACAGGACAAACTCTTGTACATGCATGGCATCCTATACATTTATCAGTTATTCTAAGCTTTGTAAGCTGTGGACATTCTCCAGCGTAGCACTTGTGCTCTTCTATATGCTCTTCTATTTCCTCATAAAAATTTTCTATTAATTCTAAAACTATATTTCTATTTTGATTTATAGTACTTTTTATTCCACTAGCTAGTTGTCTTAATAAGTATATATCTCTACTATTAGCTTTTCCTTTACTTATTCTATCTAGTATTCGCCAAATTCTTAAAATCTCATTTTTACATTCATTATATTCAATAAAAAGTGGATCTTCCATCTTACCTAAAAGATATTCTATGTAAAACTTTGAAAATTGTATTATGCAATCTTCTTCAGAAAGTATTATTATATTTCTATATACACTATCCTTAAATGAATTTAAATCGATTGGCAAACTTAATTGATTTATATTTATAAAATTGCTAAAAGGAAATCCTATTTGAGCACATTTAAAAGGCTTATTATTAATCATGCCACCTGCTAAGGATATTACTTCTTCAAGGCTCATCCCTTCTTCTACTTCTATTAGTCCTGGATTCTTTATTTTTCCTGAAATAGCTATTATGTTTTTCTTTTTTTCTGTAGTTTTCTTTAGTTCCTCTTCACCTAAGGTTGTAAAAACAGAACCAAAAGTACTTTGTAGTATCGTTTGCTTAGAATTTCCCATAGTACACCTCTCATTTATAATATTTTAAAATTCTATTCTTTACGTATATATAAATAATATTATATAAATATATTTAACTTAACAACCATATTTTATAAATTTCTTCAAATTTAGTCTTAATTCTCATTTATATCTACTGTTTTTACATTATTATCCACTATTCCAATTACAGTTAAATTGTTGCTTATATATTCATTTACTATATTTATAGCTTTTTCTGTAATTATTTCTCCAGGGCAAATTAAAGGTATTCCTGGTGGATATGGTATTATAGCTTCCTTAGCCACTTTTCCTAAAGCTTCTTCAATATTAATAATTATATCTTTTAAACTAAATACTTCATATGGCTCTAGCTTTTTAGCTGGTGATATACTTATGTAATTTGCATTTTGTTTATCTATCTTCAAAAGATTTAAATCTAACTTTTCTATAGCCAAGTATATTCTTTCTAAATCTTCTACTGTGTTTGATGGAGAAAGAATTAAAACTATCCCTCTAGAGAAACTCATCTCAGCTTGTATTTTATTATATCTTAAATAATCTAAAAGCTTATGCCCGCTATATCCATCTTTTAAAATCATTAAATATCTACTTTTATCAATTATATAACCTTTTTTCAAGTTATAATCACTTATTATTTCCACTTTGTTTAACAAATTTATTTTATTTTTCCAATTTTCTGCTACCTCTATAAGAGTACCATAATCCTCATCCCCGTAATTATCTAAATAATATCTTCCGTAATCTAAAGATGCCATTATCAAGTAAGAAGGGGAGGTTGTCATAAAGGCTCTTAGATAAAATTCTATATTACCTTCATCATTATTTACTAATAAATAAGCTCCTTGTGTTAAGCTTGGCAAAGTCTTATGTGCACTTAATACAACGTAGTCTCCAAGTTTAGCTAAGGACTTAGGTAAATTTTTATTCACTCCAAAATGAGCTCCATGGGCACTATCAATTATTACTTTTAATCCTTTTTCTTTTAGAGAATTGATAATTTTCTCTACATCATAAGATATTCCAAAATAATTTGGACTTGTAAGTATTATTCCCTTTGATTTAGTTGATTTTTTTAAAGCCTCATTTATTTCATCTTCTGTTGGAGGTAAAAATATTCCTAAATTATCATCAACTACAGCATCAATATAAACCACTTTAAGCTTTCTTAAAATAATCCCATTGTAAATTGATTTGTGACAATTCCTCTCTACTAATATTTCATCACCTTCTTTAAAAGCTGCAAATATTGAAGCTAAATTCCCAGCTGAACTTCCGTTTACAACAAAATATGCTTTTTTAACCTTATAAGTTTCTGCTAAAAGATTTTCTGATTCTCTTATAACACCCTCTGGACAATGCAAGTTATCCAATGGATCTACTTCAGTTATATCTAACTTTCCAAGGTTATACATAAATTCTTTTCCTAAATCGTCTCTTAAAAATGCTTTTCCACTTTTATTTCCTGGCATAGATAAAATTAAATTATTTTCTTTATAATATTTTAATAATTCTTCTAATAAGGGTGCTTTTCTCATCTATTTCTCCTCACTAATATCTTTAATTCAGCTACATACTATCTCTATAGTCTTTAACTTAAATACCTTTTTTACAACTTCATATATAAAATCTTTATCTATATTATCTATTTTATTAAATTCTTCTAGGTAAATATTTTCATCTCTAAACATAGTATTGTAAGTAGATAATTCCTTTGCTAGTATTATATTTTGTTCTTCCCTAAACAGCCTTTTAAGTTTCATTGTCTTTATAAATATAGCTAAGTCTTCTTTTGTTATTTCTTCTTTAAATCTATCTATATCTTTTATACACTCATCTATTAAATCTAATGATTTCTCTAAGTTCTCCTTAGAAGTACTAAAATTAATTTTATAAAGTTTTATATATTTTTCAAAAGCTATTTTAGTTAAAACATCATAAACAAGTCCATTCTTTGTCCTTAATCTATCATATAGCAACGAATCTACTCCTTCTCCAAAATACTCATTAAATATTCTTAATGCCTTAATTTCCTTATTGCTTAGCTCATCTATTGGAAATATAATCTCAACCTTACAGGTATTTGTTCCTTCTTTTAAGTCTTTATAAATAGTGGCATTGGGTTTCTCATAAATAATCTTTTTATCTGTATCACTATTCTTTCTTTTCCAATCTTGAAAATACTTTTCTATTACCTCTGTAACTTCATTAAAATCTAAGGAAGATACTACAGCTATAGAAGTTTTACTTGGCAAGTAATTGCTTTGATAAAAATCTTTTAAATCCTTTAAGGTTATATTTTTCAAACTTTCTTCTGTTCCTATTATTGGATACTTTATTCTTCTATCATTAAAACTATTAAAAAATAATTTATCTTCACAATATTGTTCAAGATCTTCATCCCATTCTTTCAACTCTTCTTTTATTACATCCATTTCTTCCTTAAAGCCTTTTAAAGATAATTTTGGTCTTAAAATTATATCTGAAAATATTTCTACTCCTTTTTCAAAGTCTTCCTTTAACATAGTTCCATAATAAATAACATATGGATAATTGGTCATTGCATTTTGGAATCCAAAAGTTTGACTTAAGGCTTTATTTATTTCCTCTTCACTTCTTTTATTTGTCCCCTTATAAATCATATGTTCTGTTGCGTGAGCTAAACCAAGTAACCCTTCTTCCTTACAAGCTCCTGCATCTATTGATATACAGATAGATGTTAACATTGATGTTGTTCTTTTATATATAACTTCTAAATTATTTATTAATTTATATTTCATAAGGTCCCCCTATAATTTTATTAATTATATAATAATATAAAAAGTTGGTATTTGAACATACTCAAATACCAACTTTTATATTTAAAATTATTCTGCCTTTAAAGCAATTGCACATTCAATTCTCTTCTTTTGCATTTTACAACCAACTTCATAAGGTATTTTCATATCTCCATTGAAGCTAAAATTATTTGCTTGGCATCCTCCACTACAATAGAATCTTGCCCAGCAATCTCTACATTTAGGCTTATTATATATATGAGCTTTTTTAAATTCTTTGCCAAGATCTTTGTTGTATGTATCATCATATATACTTCCAAGCTTAAATTCTTCTTTTCCTACAAATTGATGACATGGATATACATCTCCTTGTGGTGTTATTGCTACATACTCAAACCCTGCTCCACAACCTGAAATTCTCTTGTAAACACAAGGACCTCCATTAAGATCTACGTTAAAATGATAGAAATTATATTCTCCATTTTTTTCTCTTTTTCTTCTTGCCATATCTTCATATAGCTTATCATAATTCTTCATTATTTCTGGTAAATCTTCTTCTCTTAATGCAAGAGGATGTCCCTTTTCTAAAACAACTGGTTCAATAGAAACTTCATCAAAGCCTTCATTTACCATAGCCATTACATCTTCAAAGAAATCAGTATTTGCTCTTGTAAATGTTCCTCTAACATAATACATTTTACCAGGCGTTCTCTTTTTAATCATTTTCTTTATATTTGGAAGTATATCATCATAAGATCCACTTCCATCAACTTTTATTCTTACATTATCATTAACACATTTTCTACCATCTAATGAAAGTATGATATTTCCCATTTCTTTATCCATGAAATCCATCATTTCATCATTTAAAAGAGTAGCATTAGTAGTCATTGTAAATCTTATATTTTTCTTCCACTCTTTTTCATTTTCTCTAGCATACTGTATTATTTCTTTTACAGTATCCATAATCATAGTTGGTTCTCCACCAAATAAATCTATTTCTATATTCCTTCTTGGACCACTTCTTTTAACTACATATTCTATTGCTTTTTTAGCAGTTTCTATAGACATAACTCCCTTATGTCCATTATATTCCCCTTCATCTGCAAAGCAATACTTGCATCTTAAATTACATCCATGAATTATATTTAGACATACTGCCTTTATATAATCTCTATCATCCATTGATCCATGAGCTATATCTTCATATTTATCTTCTGAATATAATAACCCATCTTTTACAAGCTCCATTATTTCATCATAGGCTTCTATAATCGTATCTCTTTCATATTTGTTACATAAAAGCTTTAATGTTTCTTCTTTATTTTTCATTCCATCATCATGTACTAAATCATATACTAGCTCGTCTACTATATGAACTGCTCCTGTATTTACATCTAATACAAAATAATTGTCGCCTTGTTTAAATTTGTGTATTAAAGACATTTTCCATCCCTCCAAAAGCTTTGCTTCAACTAAAAAGTAAGCAGCAACTTAATTGTTGCCGCTTCTTGTTAATTAGTTTTCACACTCTAAGTTTGCAACTGTACATGAAGTTTTGCAAGCTGATTGACATGAGTTAGCACATTCTTTACAACCAGGTTTTACTAGGCTGTTTTTAATATTAGTCTTATTGATTGTCTTGATATGTTTCATGATTATACTCCCCCATTCTTCCAAAATACTCCACGATTATATCATAAAAATTTTACTTGTTAAAGATAAAATTTATAGATTTGGTGAATTTCTTATTATGTAACCCTTATATGGTATTCTAACGGCTACACCTGTTGAATCAAATTTATAATCTGTATCACTTAGTGGTTTCTTGTTTTGCGCTAAATTCATTCCTATTCTATAAAGAGCTTCAGCCATTCCCTCTGCATCTTGTATTACAGTTCCTGTCATAAGTCCATTTTCTATTAATTTTTTTGCTTCATCTATACCATCTATGCCTACAACTGGAATATATTTATTAGGATCTCCCATATTATATCCTTTTTCCTGAAGCGCCATAATAGCTCCTATTGCCATTTCATCATTATTAGAGATTATTAATTCTATGGTATCTCCATATCCCAAAAATAATGATTCTACTCTAATTCTTGCACACTCTTTATCCCAATTACAAAACTCTGATGCTAGTTCACTAGACTGAATCCCTTTTTGATTTATTGTTCTTATAACACATTCACTTCTATATTGTGCTTCTAAATCATTTTTTTCTCCCTGTAATAACACATATTGTATTTTATTATCTCCATTTCTATCTATTATATTTTTATTATTCCATTCTTTTACTATCATTTCTCCTTGTAAATTCCCTGATTCACAACCTTCTGTTCCTATATATAAAGATTTACCATAAGATTTAATACCATTTAATGATAATGGTTCCCCACTAAAAAGTATTATGGGTAGGTTATTTTCTTTTGCTTTATTTATTACAGTATCTGATTGATTTATATCTACAAGATTTACTAATATAAGATCTACTTTATTATTTATAGCCTCATCAACTTGCTTATTTTGTAGTTCTTGATTTGCTTTTCCATCATAAAATATAAAATCTACTATATCTTTATTATCATTTTCTATTTTTAGCAAAGCATCTCTTACTAAAGAAATAAAATAGTCCTCTTCTTTATATAGTAATACGCCTACTTTTATAGGGGCTTTATTACTAATAGCAGCATTTGTATTGATACTATATACTCCAACAATCATAAGTATAATAATGCTACTTAATAATACTATCTTCTTCATTTTCTCCTCCCTATATATCACATATAAATTTACTTTAATCATAAGTTAATTTATAATTAAAAATTATTAATATTACTATTTTTCATTTATGATTTTAATGAATTTTTTGTTATGTAATTACCATAAGGTATCATAACTCTTACTCCTGTTTCATCAAATTTATATTCTGTATCCTTTAATGGTTCTTTTCCTTGAACTAAATTCATTCCTATTGTATAAAGTGCTTTTGCCATTCCTTCAGAATCTTGTATAACTGTACCTGTCATAAAGCCATCTTTTATTAATTTTTTTGCTTCTTCTGTTCCATCTATACCTACCACTGCAATATGCTTTTTAGAACCTTCCTTATTATAGCCCATTTCTTGAAGAGCCATAATAGCTCCTATTGCCATTTCATCGTTATTAGAAATTATCAGTTCTATGGTATCTCCATATCTTGTAACTAATTCTTGCATTTTAATTTTTGCACATTCTTTTTCCCAATTGCAATATTCTGATGCAATTTCATTAGTTCTTATTCCACTGTCTTTAATAGTTTTTATAACGCAACGACTTCTAGCTTGTGCATCTAAATTATCTTTTTCTCCCTTTAATAAAACATAGTCTATAATATTACCAGAATTTTTATCTATTATATTTTTATTTTTCCATTCATCAATTATCATTTGTCCTTGTATATTTCCTGAGTCACAAGCATCTGTTCCTATATATAAAGATTTTCCATAAGATTTAATACAATCCATTGAAGAAGGTTCCCTATGAAAAAATATTATAGGTATATTATTTTCTTTTGCTTTATTTACTGGTAAACATGATTTTTTTACATCTACCAAATCTAATAATATAAGGTCTAACTTCTCGTTTATAACTTCATCTATTTGTTGATTTTGTAATTCTTGATTTCCTTTTCCATCATAAAATATAAAGTCTACCTTATCCTTATTTTCATTTTCTATTTTTAATAATTCATTTTTTAATGAAGAAATATAGTAATCATCCTCTCTGTATAATAATACTCCTATTTTTATAGGAGCTTTCTCTAGCTCTATAGCTCTAATTTTATTAGTACCTGTTATTAAAATTATTAAAATAATAATATTAAATATAAATAACTTTTTCATTTTTCCTCCATGTTAAATCTATGTCATCTTATAATAATTTTTCTTCAAAGTAATTTAAATCTTTAAATATAGTATAAATCATATATATCTATTTAATACTATTTTTAATTTTTATTATTTAAAATGGTTAATAGATTATAATTATTAGATTTTTATAATATACATAGTATATAAATCTAATAATTATTTTTTAGGAGTCTATATATGAATAGTAGAAAACAATGTAGTTTATTTTATGATCCTAATGCTGCAAATTATTTAATCCAATATCGTGGGAATTTTAAAGAAGAAATAGATAAGGTATCTTACGCTTGTGGGGCTATCATTACAAATACAATCGGAGTAATTGCAGTTCGTGAAGATGATTTAAGTAGATTAAGAAAAGATGTACCATCTATAGTTTACGTTGATTTCCGTTCTGGGGCAGTTTTGCAGGATATTTCACCTTCCTATGCTGATAACATAAATAATATAAAGATAAATCCTTATTTAGACTTAACAGGTAAAGGTGTTGTAGTTGGAATTGTTGACACGGGAATAGACTATTTAAATCCTGAGTTTATTAGAGAAGATGGTACATCTAGAATACTTAGTATTTGGGATCAAAGTATAAACGAATATGAACATCCTGAATTTTCTAAGCCAAATAATGATTTATATATAGGTCAAAAATACTCTAACGAAGAAATTAATTCTGCAATACTGGCTTCTAAAAATAAACAAGACCCCTATGCCATTGTTCCTTCAAAAGATGAAGTTGGTCATGGAACAAAAGTTGCTGGAATAATTGGTGCTAGAGGCTATACCAGTGAAATTCAAGGAGTTGCACATGACTGTGATTTTGTTGTGGTAAAACTTTTTGAATCTACAAACTTTAAAAAAATAATCCGTGAAAATGGTTTAGTTCCTCCTCCTGTTTATAATATTTCCGAACTTGTATCTGCATTAGAGTTTTTAAAAAGTGAATTTTTTAGATTAAATAGACCTATGGTTATGTATCTTGGAGTTTCTTCTACAGAAGGTGCTCATGATGGTAGTAGCTTAACCTCTAGATATTTATCTCAATTTGGGAGTTTAAGAGGTATATGCTTAGTTGCTGGAGGAGGTAACGAAGGTGCTGCACAAGGTCATGTTTCTGGAAACATGAAACATGTAGGAGATGTTTCTGTTCAAGAACTAAATGTGCCAAAAGATTTAACGCGTCTTACTTTTAATATATGGATTCGAATTCCTAATAGTGCATCTATAAATATAGTATCGCCTAGTGGTGAATCTACTAAAATAATAAAACCAAAAACTAATAAAATTGAAACATATAGATTTGTATTTACAAATACAGAAGTTACCATTAGATACTTTACTCCAGAAAATTTTACTGGCCATGAAGTTATAAACGTATCATTTCGAAATATACGTTCAGGAATATGGAGAATAGAATTAATAGGATTTTATATTATAGATGGAAGCTACCATATATGGTTACCTGCACATAATACAATACCAGAAGGCTTAGTATTTTTAAATCCCAATCCATTTAGTACTGTTACCGTTCCAGCTACAGCTAAAGGTGTTGTTACTGTAGCATACTTAGGACCTAATAATTCTCTTGTTGCTTCTTCTAGTAAAGGATTTAATACTAATGGTTTAATAAATCCTGATGTAGCTACAATAGGAATTAATGTTTTAACTATAGATACTTCTGGAAAAGTTAGTACACTATCCGGTAGTTCTGCTGCTGCTTCTATAGTTGCTGGTGCTTGTGCTCTTCTCTTAGAATGGGGAGTTGTTAAAAAAAATGATCCAACTATGTATTCTACAAAAATTCGAAGTTATTTGCTCTATGGTGCTACTAGAAACGAAATTTATAAATTTCCAAATAGAGAAACAGGTTATGGTGAATTTAACTTACTTGGTACATTTAATATTATAGGAGGAATATATAGTAATGTAAGAAATTCTTTAAATAATTCAAATAGAAGTACTGACTTTAAAAATGAATTTATAGAGTTTAATATTAATAAATTACTTGTAAGAATTCCTAGAAATATGCTGGAGGTTTTAGATGAATAGAAATCCACCAATTAAAGAAAATATTTTTAAATATCCAACTTATTCTCATTATGTTGTTCAATATCAGGGTGATATTGAAAAGGAATTTTCAAATTATCCTACTTATTATGTAAACATTATTAATGATAGGTATGCTATAATTTCTTTGCCTGAAGAGGTTCAAGAGATATCAGAGCTTCCTTATTTTAGTACTATTGTAGCTATTAAACCTTATGATATGTATACACTCCAAGAAATATCTCCACTGGAAGCATCCCAAGCAAGCTTTTTACAACTAAATCTTCCTTTGAACTTAACTGGCAGAAACACCCTTGTGGCAATTATAGATACTGGAATAGACTATTTAAATGAAGAATTTATGGATTATGAAGGAAATACTAGAATCGAATATATTTGGGATCAAACTCTTGATTTTATTGATAGACCTAATCGTATTAAGGTTCCATTTGGAGTAACTTATTCTAAAGAAGATATACAAGAAGCAATAAATTTATCTAGATCAGGTGGAGATCCTTATAGCATAGTTCCTAGTAAAGATGAAATTGGTCATGGAACTGAAATGACTGGAATAATCGGATCTACTGGTAAAAACCCTCAATTAAAAGGAGTTGTACCTAATTGTAAATTCGTTGTAGTTAAACTCATTGAAGACTACGGATTTCAAAAGCAATTTAATGTAAAGATACCTACTTTTAATGTAACATCAGTTTTTTTTGCATTAAATTTTTTATATAAGTATGAATTAATGTCTAATTTTCCTATGGTCATATATTTCCCTCTTGGGACCAGCTTAGGAAATCATAAAGGTACTGATTTATTATCAAGATATATAGATAGCATTTGTATGATTAATGGCATAGTTGTTGTTACTGGAACTGGTAATGAACGTGCTTCTGGCGGCCATGCTTCTGGAGTGCTTTCTGCTAGTGAACCCACTAGAACAATAGAATTAGATGTATCTCCAGAACAAGAAAATATAATAGTTGAAATTTGGACTGAACCTCCTAATATAATATCCCTTGACATTATATCTCCTTCTGGAGAAAACACTGGTGTAATAAATCATTTAATAAATACAACTACAACTTATACCTTCCTATTTGAAAAAACAGAAGTAAAGGTTAATTACTATATTCCTGAAGAAAGCTCAGGTTTCCAATTAATAAGAGTTCGTTTTACTAAGCTACAACCTGGTATATGGATATTTAGAGTAGTTGGAGATCTTATTTTAGATGGAGTCTTTAATGCATGGATCCCTCAAGAAGGTATATCTGTTGGTGGTACTCATTTTATCCCTGCAGATCCTTATGGTACTATTACTAGCCCTGGGAATGCTACAATTCTAGTAACTGCTGCTGCATACAATCAAAATAATAATAATATATTAAATTATTCTGGTATGGCCTTTAATACTAATTATGCAGGTGTTATAGATGTTGCTGCTGGTGGAGTAAATGCCCTTACAGTTGCTCCTAACAATAAAACAGCTATTGTAAATGGTACTAGTGTAGCTGCTGCAATAGCTGCTGGAGCATGTTCAATGCTATTTGAATGGGGTGATGTTCAAGGTAATAACCCAAATATGTATGCACAAACTATAAAAGCTTATTTAGCTAGAGGAGTGACTCCAAGGCCTGGAGACATATATCCAAACCCACAGTGGGGATTTGGAATACTTAATATTTTCGTAATGTTCCAAAATATAACTTAATATACTATATATTATAATATATATGCTTTTTTCATAATTTAGAAATTAAATTTTATTGAAAAATACACAATATATTGATATCATAAAAATACGTTTTAGTATCTTCCAAGAGGAGTGAAAAAACAACACGCAATATAGTTGTGGAGAGTGATTTGGGCAAGTCACTCTTTTTTATTATATTTTTAAAATAATAAGGTCCATAAAAATAGACCTTATTATTTGGGTTATTTACTATTTAAATATTCTTCAAAATTTCTTATATTATTTTTCTTTCCTATAACTACAATTAAATCATTTTCTCTTAAGATATAATTTGGATCAACTTCTATTATAGTTTCTTCTCCTCTTTCTAAAGCTATAATATTCAAGTTAAAATCATTACGTATTTTAGATTTTAGTATTGTCTTTCCATCTATCTTAGAAGTTACTTTTAATTCCTCTATATGAATATCATTATTTAATTCAATAAACTCTAAAGCTTCCTCATTTAACAATCTATTTGCAATTCTTAT
Source organism: Clostridium sp. CTA-7 (assembly GCF_054768095.1). Classification (NCBI taxonomy): domain Bacteria; kingdom Bacillati; phylum Bacillota; class Clostridia; order Eubacteriales; family Clostridiaceae; genus Clostridium; species Clostridium sp. CTA-7. Next base: position 474,595 of record NZ_BAAAAV010000003.1, read on the forward strand.
AGCCATATCATTTTCTGGATATACAACTTCAGCACCTATTTTCCTTAAAACACAACCTTGTTCATAAGTTGTTGCTTTAGAAATAACTCTATTTACACCCATATTAATAACATTTAACGTAGTTAATATACTTACATCTATCTTTTCACCTATACATACAAATACAGTTTCGCAATTTTGAATACCAGTCTCTTCTAAAGTTTCTTTATCTAGATTATTAACTACAAATGCATTTTCTGTAAGTGATCTAATTTGTTTTATCTTATTTTCATCACTATCTAAAACTATGACTTCCTTTCCAGCTTCTATTAATGTTCTTGCAAGTGCAAATCCAAATCTTCCTATACCAATTATCCCAAACTCTACTACAAACCTATGATTAAACATATATTTCTCTCTCCTATCCTATTATAACTGCTTCTTCTGAAAAATAAGCATTTGATGCTTCCCTAAAAGACCAAATAGTTGCTATTGTCATTGGTCCTAATCTTCCTATAAACATAATTAATGAAATAATAATCTTACTTAAATCAGTAAGATCAGGAGTTATTCCTGTTGATAATCCTACAGTGCCAAAAGCACTGGTTACTTCAAATAATAATTGCATAAAAGTATAATTAGGCTCTAATATACTTAATATAAATGTTCCCATACATACAACAAACATAGCTAGCAAAGTAATATTAAAAGCTTTAAACACTATATTAGTAGGAATTTTTCTTTTAAATGCAGTGCAATGTTTATTGGTAGATGTACTATAAATACTTCTACATAACGTAAAAAAAGTAGTTGTCTTTATTCCTCCTCCAGTTGATCCTGGGGATGCTCCTATAAACATTAAAACAACTAATACAAATAATGCTGCATTTGTAAAGTTTCCTAATGAATAAGTGCTAAATCCAGCTGTTCTAGCAGATGTACTAAAGAAGAATGCTCCAAGCCATGATATATCTTCTGTAAGTTTTAAAAGTATAGTTCCCCCTAATAATAATATTCCTGTCATAGTAAGAACTACTTTTGTATGTAAACTAAACTTCTTAAAAGACTTCTTTAGAATTATCTCTTTAATTACTAAAAATCCTAATCCACCAAATATAATTAATCCGCAAGTAGTTAAATTTAACAGTACATTATTTTGATAAGGTATTAAGTTTCTTAACCCTCCTAGTATATCAAACCCTGAATTATTAAAAGCCGCGATTGAGTGAAATACACTAATACCTAAGGCATCCATTGGTGAATAATCCTTTGAAAATACTATATAACTTAATATTGCTCCAATAGTTTCAAATATTAACGTCATCATTAAAACTGACTTGACTAATTTTACAAGTCCTTTCATTGAATCTAAATTCATAGCTTCCTTTATAAGAGTTCTTTCTTTTATACTAACCTTTTTCCCCATTAGTAAAATAAATCCAACACCAACAGATGTAACCCCAAGACCTCCTATTTGTATTAATAAAGCTACAACAGTTCGTCCAAACACAGTAAATGTATCAGCTGTATCCACAGCTATTAACCCAGTTACACAAACTGCACTAGTTGATGTAAATAAAGAATCTACAAAAGAAACTTCAACTCCATCATTTATTGATATTGGAAGTTTTAATAATATAGCTCCTAGTAAAATTACAGTTAAAAATCCCAATACAATAATTCTTCCTGGTTTAATTTTTTTCATTAATTTCATTAAAGTCAACTCCCTCTTGGATACAATATATCCCTTAATTACAATTAGTAACCAAGATTTTTTATGATTAATTATATATAAATCAATATATACTGTCAATTCAGTTATTTATATACATATTCTATTAAAAAGTCATCTATAATCAAATATCACGCTCTAGTTAGCTTATATTTATAAAATACTTCAAATATATGCATATATTAATTAATAAGTGTTCTGGTAAATAATGTTTTATAATAAAAAAGTCGCCAAGGCAAGCTTGCCAAGCCGTCGACTTTTTTCGCGCATGTGCATTTAAATGACACTCCAAATTTTATATTTGGTTAGTTGAAGTTAAACTACTTAGTGCCAGAAGCTTGCCTGAGGTAAAATCTTGCACGCGCACTTTATTCTATTTTCTACTCTATAGTACTAACTTTAATAACTTATATTATATAAATAATTTATCTACAAATTTTAAAAATATAATTTCCTATAGAGTAAAAAAATACCTTCTTACCAATATTTAAATTGATAAGAAAGTATTCATATATCATAAAACTTTACTTAAAAATACGTACATCATACTTTAGTAAACTACATGTACTTACCTAAAGCCTTAATATTCTTCTATTCTTCCCATCCTTCAGGGAATTCAGCATTATGATAAACATCTGTAACATCATCGTCGTCATCAAGAAGGTTTAACATCTTTTGGAACTTCTTAGCATCATCTTCATTTATAGCAGTATATGTATCTGGTATCATTTTAACTTCTGCTTCTAAGAATTCTAATCCTTCTGCTTCTAATGCTTCCATCACTGTACTAAAATCTTCTGGTGTAGTAGTAACGATAAACACTTCCTCTTCTGCTGCGAAATCTTCTGCACCAGCATCTAAAGCTAACATCATTACCTCATCTTCATCTTTATCTTCTCTTTCAATAACAATTTCACCTTTTTCTTGGAACATAAAGCTAACACATCCTGTTGCTCCCATGTTACCACCGCCTTTTGTAAAGGCACTTCTTACATTTCCTGCTGATCTATTTTTATTATCTGTTAAAGTTTCAACTATTACAGCTACTCCTGATGGACCATAACCTTCATAAACTATTTTTTCATAATTTACTGATGCAAGTTCTCCTGAAGCTTTTTTTATAGATCTTGTTATTGTATCATTAGGCATGTTTGCTGCCTTTGCTTTTGCAATTACATCTCTTAATTTTGGGTTAGTGTCGGGCACAGGACCACCATTTTTAACTGCAATAACTATTTCTTTACCTAACTTTGTAAAGACCTTTCCTCTTTTAGCATCTGCTTTTCCTTTTTTGTTTTGTATATTATGCCACTTTGAATGTCCTGACATTTTTATTCCTCCCAACATCTATCGAAAAATTTTTGTAAACATATTGGAATTATAACACAATTATATTATCATGACAAATATTCATTGTTAATAAAACTAGTCTTCAAATAGAGAACTGGCTCTTCTATAAAAGAATCTAAATTATTTTATATAATCTATTTTCTTCCTTAAAATAAATTCCTTCATCTCTTTTATTTACTGATATCTTACCATTAGTTAACTCAATCATTTCATTTTCTATATTTTTAGATGATTCTACTTCAGCTAATATATGAACTACAACTTTATCTGTATATTCAGTATCCTCTATATACCAATTATTTTCATTACATATATATTGAACCTTTCCTAACATATCGTAGTCCATATTAAACAATAATCTTATTCCTTGTACTTTTTCTACTACTCCACCTGCTTTAAGCGCAATAGAAGCACCTTTTGTATATGCTCTTGTAAGTCCACCTGCCCCTAATAAAATGCCACCGTAATATCTTGTTACTACAATTGCACAGTCTGTTACATTACTTTTTTTCATTACTTCTAATATTGGTATTCCAGCTGTTCCTTGTGGCTCTCCATCATCACTATATCTCTGAACCACCATATTTTCTCCTATAACATATGCCCAACAATTATGAGTAGCCTGCTTGTGTTTATTCTTAATTTCTGCTATAAAAGCTTTTGCTTCTTCTTCACTTTCACATCTCTTTGCATAACCTATAAACTCTGACTTTTTTTCTATAAATTCATCTTCTCCAAAATCTCTTATAGTAATGTAACTCATTTAAGCTCCTCCTTTATTATTTTTATCCCTTTTACTATTTTTTCTTTGCTTACTTGTGAGAAACTAATTCTAAAAAAATAATCTCCCCTATTTGAATCTTTGAAAAATATTACTCCTGGTGTAATATAAACATTCTTTTTCTTTAGCTTATAAAAAAGCTCCTTTGATGTTAAATTTTTATCTTTCAACTTTATATAAAAATAAAGTCCCCCTTTAGGATCCATATATGTTACTTTATCTAATAATTCATTTTCAATTATATTTTTCATAATTTCATATTTTGACTTATATTCTTTACATTGATAAGCTATGTGCTCTTTCCAATACCCTTCTCTTATATATAGCTCTAATGCTCTTTGCATAAGACTAGATGTTGCAATATCTGTATTAATCTTAGATGTTTGCATACTTTCTGTAAATGAATCTGGTATAACCATGTATCCAAGCCTTATCCCAGGTAAAAATATTTTTGAGAAGCTCTTTATATAAACTACTCTTTCATATTTATCTAATTTTTTCAAAGGTTCATGAATTATATTATTATCATATATAAGTTCTGATAAGTAATCATCTTCTATAATATAAAAGTCATATTTTTTAGCTAATTCTAGTAATCTTAACTTTTTTTCAAGACTATAGCTTATACCTGTAGGATTATGAAAATAACTCATTGTATAAAAACAACTAATTTTATTTTTCTTTAATATCTCTTCAAATGCTACTAAGTCTATTCCATCTTCTTTTATTTCTACTTCAAATATATTAGCTCTTCTCCATTTAAATACAGAAATAGCTCCGCCATAAGTTGGTCTTTCTACTATAACATTATCATTTATATTAACTATTGCTTTAGAGGCTATATCTATTCCTTGTTGTGCACCAGAAACAATTAATATATTATTTAAATCTAACTCACTATTCCAAAATGACTTATTTATAGTTCTTCTGAGCTTTTCATAGCCAAGTGGTTCTTTCATTATTAAGGCATTAGCTCCGTCTCTATCTAATACTTCATTTATTACATTTTTAAACTCTTTTATAGGAAAATAAACTTCTGTATTTGTTTCTCCAGAAAAGTCTATAATATTTTCTAAATCATTAGGTAATAAGCTTTTAAATATCCTAGAATATTCTCTACTAAACATTGATATTATTTCTTTTCTTTTAGCATATGTCCCCGAACCAACCTTTTGATATGCATATCCATCTCCTTTTAACTTTTTATATGCATTTACTATGGTTACATTGTTCACCCGTAAATTATTAGCCAAGTCTCTTATAGTAGGTAATTTTTCTCCATCATTTATATCTTTGTTATCTATTAACTTTTTTATATAATTAGCTATTTGTATATATTTAGGAATATCCTCTTCAAACGATATATTAAAAATGTCTTTCATATTTCCCCCAAAGCTTTATTTAATCTTTATAGCTATAAACATTTTCCATTGCTAGTAAACTCCCATAAGAATCTCTAAACTCTCTTTTACTCTTAATTACCATACTATTTTTACATAGTACTTTTAAAATATCTTCTGCTTTAACATCAAAATTCACAAAATACTTATCATTCTTAATCTCATAAGCACTTAAAGGATGATCTTTCTCTCTTAAAAATTCTAGTATTTCTTTTGAAGCTTTTTCTATATTGTAATCTAGATACGTTTCTATATAGGTTAGTACACTTTTTATATTCTCATCATTCATTTCCATATAAAATAAATTTCTAACTTTTTCATTTAACTCATCATTTAAGTTACATGCCATATTTAATGAATCTTTGCTAACAGAATATCCGTTAATACTTAAGTAAAGCTTTGAAAAATTGTCTAAAGCTCTTATAAGAAGTTCATATGACGTATAGCTTCCTCCTGTACTTAAATACTTCTTACATACTCCTATTTCCTTTAAAAGATTGCCTAAATAAACTAAATTCCATCTTCCTTTATCCGAATCTATAGTATATAAAACTTTTTGGTATAATTCAGATATCTCATAATCTATTGAATATATAAGTTTTGATGATAATAATGAATTTCTTACTACACCTCTTTTTCCTGATTCATAATAGTCTTTTTTAAAAGCTTCTTTACTTATAAATTTTATATGTATGGGTATTCCCATACTTTCTGAATATACATCTCTAACCTCTTGAAAATCATCCTTGTATATTGCAAATAAATCTATATCTGATTCTTCCCATAGGTCACCAGTAACCATGCTACCAAATACAAATATAGCCAAAATATTTTTATTTTTTATAAGAATTTCTGTAATTTCTTTATAAGCATTTTGGTAATCTATTATTGCTTTTACCACACCTTATCCCCCTATTTTCATATTATTGTATTATTACAATCAATTATATAAAAAAACTGTAATAAAGTCTAATCTTTATCACAGTCTTCATCTTTATCACAGTCTTCATCTTTTTCATTATTAGTATAGTATTTATCATATTCATCTAAATCATCAAAACATGATTTATAGTTACTAGGCAATCCCCCACATCTCTCTATATCATCTTCAACTACTCTTCTATATATAGCATTTCTTTTCTTTAAAGTATCTAACATGCAATAAGTTTCCTTTATTATTTCATAAGTTAAGTCTACTGATAATTTCATCTGTCTTTTTTTTGCATAAGCGTTAGACTGTAAATTTTGAGCTGCTATAGATATACCTTGTGCTGATAAGGATAAAAAATATACTTCATCTAATAAAGGTCTAACTTTTCTATCATAAAAAAACCTTTCTTCTTCTCCACCTATGAGTAGTGATGCTACATTTGTTTGAATATTATTTACTGCAGCTGATAATGCTGTTATCCTTGCTACTCTCTCATCTAAAGGATTAATTTGTTCATCATTTGGTGTTTGTGGAGTGGCATTTACATTGTTCGGTGTATTATTTGCATTATTTTCCGCATTTGCTACTTCGCTAGTCTGAATAACTACATCTTTCTCATTATTTGAAGAATCTATAGAAATTTCATCTAATATGCCCTTCACTTAATCATCTCCATAACTTGCTTGTTACAGTATATTCTTAATAAAGTACCTTTATTATAAAAGCATTTGATTTATTGTAAACTTCATCATCTACCTCAACTATCATAAAGGTTCCATTATCCTTATAATCTTCTTCTAAAACTCTTCCATTTCTATGAAGATATGAATTTATATCACTTCTATCGTAAGGAATTAGATATTCACATTTTTTCATTTTATATGGTAAATTTTCTTCTATTAAATCTAAAAGATTATCTAACCCTATCCCTTCTTTAGCAGATATTTCTATTATTTTATAGTTAGATAAAGACTCTTTAACCTGCTCTATTTGTTCTTCTGAAGCCTTATCTATTTTATTTAAAACAATAATAGTTTCTTTTTCTTTTGCTCCAAGCTCTTCTAGTACTTCTTCTACAGCTTTTATTTGTTCAATTGCATAATCTGAAGCTGTATCTACAACATGACATAATAAATCAGAATAAATGACTTCTTCTAAAGTTGATTTAAAAGCCTCAACTAAATCATGCGGAAGTTTTCTTACAAAACCTACTGTATCTGTTATAGTAACTATGCCCTTGTTTTTTAATACGATAGATCTTGTAGTTATGTCTAATGTTGCAAACAACATATCTGCTTCAAAAACTTTTTCTTTCCCTTGAATTTCTTTTTGAGCTGCTACATCACAAAGCTTATTTCTAAGAGTTGATTTTCCCGCATTTGTATATCCAACTAAAGAAACCTTTGGAATACTTTCTTTATTTCTTTTTTCCCTTTGAACTTCTCTTATCTTCTTTATTTTTTTAAGCTCATCATTTAAATCATATATTGTTTCTTTTATATGTCTTCTATCTGTTTCTAATTTCTTTTCTCCTGGTCCTCTTGTACCTATTCCACCACCTGTTCTTGATAAAACAGTTCCAAGACCTTGTAATCTACCTAATCTGTACTTTAGTTGTGCAAGCTCAACTTGAATTTTAGACTCTTTGCTTCTTGCCCTTCTTGCAAATATTTCTAGTATCAAAGTTGTTCTATCTATTACTTTTGCTCCTATTGCAGATTCTAGATTTCTAACTTGAGACCCTGAAAGCTCATCATCAAAAATTATAAGATTTGCACGCTTACTTTGCCTTAAGCTTGCTATTTCTAAAACTTTTCCTTTACCTATATAAAAAGCTGGATCAATTTTACTCCTACTTTGATACATCATATCTAATACAGGTATATCACAGGCTTTTGTAAGTTCTCTAAGTTCCTCTAAGCTTTCCTTAGTGTCTGATCCCACTAAGATAGCTTTTTCACCTTCATCCTCTGCTATTTCTTTTTCTTTTATAATACTTTCTATATGTTGGATTTTATCTAATATATGAATTGAAAGTACTTGGTCTACTGAAAGATTTAATTTTTCTTCATAATCTAATAAATCATTAGTTATTGTAATCATTCCTAATGAACAGTCTATTATATTGCTCTCATGGACTCCTATTGCCATTATTGCATCTAGCTTTAACTTTAAAAGAGCTGATAAATCAAGGGCTGATAAATTTGAAAAACCATTAGGATGAGTATGTATAATTCTAACTCCAGATAATCTTTTTTCTCTTATATCTATCATAGCAACTTCTACTGAAGTTGAATCACCAATAGCAATGGAAACAACCTTTCCTCTTCTATCTACTGCAACGCTAATTTCTCTTTCTAAAATAGATGTCAATCTTGATATTATCTCTATTATTTCCCTGCTACAAACTTCATCTTTTAAAACCTTTACTTTATAAAGTCTTTCAAGTTCATCTAAATAAGACTTTTTAATACCATCTATATTTCCAAATATCATTAAATACCACCTCATCTTATACTATTAACAACTTTCATATAATTTTATACCATTAGTAGTTTCTTGTAAACCTAATTAAATAATATTAAAATTGAAGGCAAAGCATATATTAACTACTCTACAAAAAACCTTAAATATAAGATATAGCTCTTAGTAATTATTACTAAGAGCTATATCTTATATTATTTGATTCCATTTCTTTTCCATAATAGGTGGAACATAGTTTTCCATTTTTTCTATTAATATTGATGGATCTTTAGATATTGATAGAAGCTTCATATTTGACTCCTTCATAAAGCCTTCTTGACAGGCACTTTCAAGTGCTTTTAAAATATTATCAAAGAAATTTGATATATTTAATATTCCAATAGGTTTCTTATGAATCCCAATTTGAGCCCAGCTAAGCACTTCAAATAACTCCTCAAAAGTTCCTAAGCCTCCTGGAAGAGCTATAAACCCATCAGAAAGTTCAAACATAGTATGTTTTCTTTCATGCATATCATTAACTTCAATAAGCTTTGTTAATCCATTATGAACTATTTCACCTGAAAAAAGTCCTTTAGGCATAACTCCTATTACCTTTCCATTATTTTTTAAAACCTCATTTGCTACTTCTCCCATAAGTCCTATTTGAGAGCCACCATAAACTAACTCAATATTATTTTTGGCCAATTCTTTACCAAGTAATTTAGCTACTTCTTTATATTCTGGTTGTGCTCCTAAATTAGATCCTGAATATACACATAATCTTTTCATTAATATTACCTCCATTTATCTTTTTGTTATATTTCTATAAAACAGTTCATAAAGCTGCTATTTAATAATTCTAACTTTATTAGTTAGCTTGAATTATATAAACATATTAGCAGGCATTTATTGACTGCACTTCTTGAAGTAATTATAATTAATGAAATAACATAAGTAAAATTAATATCTAATATAGGAGGTATATTAAAATTTTATATGTATATTAATCTTGAGCTTTATAGAACATTTTATATAACTGCAAAATTAGGAAGTATATCTAAAGCAGCTAAAGAACTTTTTACTTCACAGCCAGCTGTTAGTCATTCAATAAAATTATTAGAAGAAAAACTAGATGGACAGTTATTCTATAGAACTCCAAAGGGTGTTTCACTTACTTTAGAAGGTAAAATATTATTTGAATATATAGAACAAGGCTATGGAATTATTCGAAATGGTGAGAGAAAATTTCATGAACTTAAAAACCTTAATTTTGGAGAAGTAAGAATAGCTGCTTGTGATGCAGTATGCAAACACTTTCTTCTTAAATATTTAGAAAAATATAATAAGTTATTCCCAAATATAAAAATTAAAGTTACCAATGAATCTTCCTATAGAATTCTTGAATTATTAGAATGTGGGAAAATAGACTTAGGCATATTAAATATGAATGTTAATAAAAAAGACTCTCTTAATATTATTAAAACAATAGATTTACAAGATTGTTTTGTGGTAAATGAAAAGTACAAATATCTTTCAGAAAAAACTATATCTTTATCAGAAATAGTTAATAACATTCCTATTCTTTTGTTAGAAAAGGGAGGCAACTCTAGGGATTTTTTAGATAAATATTTTAACTCTAATGGACTATCTGTGTCTGCTGAAATAGAATTAGGTACAGTAGAACTTCTAGTTGAATTTGCACAAGTAGGCCTAGGTGCTGCTTGTGTAGTTAAAAATTATATTGAAAAAGAATTAAAAGAAAAGAAACTATATGAAATTAAACTTCAAGAACCCATCCCCAAAAGAGTTATAGGCTTCGCAACTAAAAAGGGCGTTTCTATGTCTACAGCTACAGAAAAATTTGTTGAACTTCTTGAAATTTAAAATAAGGCTGTGTTAGATGAAAATGTTGATATGAGAGTCACTTAGTCACTAATTCACTACGTTAAGATTTTCTATTATATAAACCAAAGTGCCTAATAGAGCCTAAAATATAAATTAAAAGCTTAAAAACATCTAATATATTAGATATTTTTAAGCTTTTATAAGAAATATTTTATATTTCTCTATTCATTTATATTAAATATAGAATCATCACTATTAAATGTATTTACATTATACATAAATAATATATCTGTAATATTTTTTGTATTAATAAAATCTTGTAAAGAATCTGTATAATATCTAAGATCTATAACGTCAATTTCACCATAATTTTCTGTTAAAAATGGAATCATACTATTTGCATATGAATCCTTTACTATAAGTAATTTTTTATCTAAATTATTTGCTGTTTTAATATTAATTAATGGATGATTTCCTGCTGTAAAAACTTGATATTTATCTTTTTTATTTAAACTTTCGCTGTCAAATAGGCTTGGCACTTTTTTTTGTTCAGAAACATAATTAACAACTATATTATCTTCTTTTGGAACATAAACTTTTACTTTATCAGCATTACTTCCATATACTCCAACTTTTGAAGATAAACTACCATAAAAAGCTTCTGACACAACTAACTCATCAAAGTCACTTTTTTCTTTTGATTCTATTCCATTTGCTTCACAAAAGCTCTTATATCCAATATAAGCTCCATCAGAAGTCCAATGATGATCTGTCTTATAATATATATATTCGTTACTATTCTCATTAAGATTTTTATATGGATTTATAAATTTTATAGAACTATCTAGTCCCTCTTCTACTTTATTAATATAATCTAATTCATTATCTATTGGAGCATATTTAGGAAGATTATCTTTTAATACACTAGTAGCTGTTGGTATAAGCATAAATTCTATATTAGTATTTGGATTCATTTCTTTAAAGTCATTCATTACTTGAATCTTATCATTTATTTTTTCATCTGATTCAATTTTAAAGTCTTCAAATAGTTGTCCATCTTTACCTATATATACATCGTTAATCTTGTTATTTCCTCCTAGCTGTTGTATTTTTGTTTTTAATGATATAAACTCTTTTCTTCCAAAAAATTGATCAGAAATATAGCTATCGAAATCACTAGTATAACTTCCTAAAAAGAACTCTTTTAATGAGAAAGATGGTTTTGCATTTAAATTTCTATTTTCCACTTCTGAATAAATGTCATCTTTTTTTAAATAGTTTATTAGGATACATATAGTAAGGAATCCTACAAACATTATTGATATAATTATACGATAAGTCTTATCAAACTTTTTAACTCTTTTTTCTGCAATTAAAGACCCATCAATTTTTCTTTTGTCTCTCACACACTCACCAGCTTTCTCGTTTAAAACCTAAAGTATAAAAATGGATTATAGCTTTCACCTATCAAATATGCAGTACTTATTATCAAAATTATCAACTCTATAAACACAAATAAAAATATGTCTCTTTCTCTTAATCGTTTTTTAATATCTTTAATGGTTTTATTAATCATATCAGTAGATAGTATTATTGCTATAATAAGTATTATTAAGTTTGTTGAAATTAGATATAATGAGAAATTATTACATAACTTATTGCCATTTAACCCCAAAATTACTTTTATATATTCAATTGCATCATTTAAGCTACTTAAATCAAAAAATATCCATCCTATAGCCACTAAAGTCATTGTATAAATATGAGCAATAATATTTGGAACATTTTTTAAAATTGACTTTAAAAATATTTTTTCTGAATATATTATTAATCCAAAATATAATCCCCAAATTATAAAGTTCCAGCTTGCTCCATGCCATAATCCTGTTGTGAACCAAACAATCATTAAATTTCTAAATTGAATTACATTCCCTCTTCTATTTCCCCCTAAGGGAATATATATGTATTCCTTAAACCAAGATCCAAGAGAAATATGCCACCTTCTCCAAAATTCTGTTATACTCTTTGACATATATGGATAATTAAAATTCTCTAAAAATTCAAATCCAAGCATCTTCCCTAACCCTATTGCCATATCAGAGTATCCACTAAAATCATAATATATCTGTAAAGTAAATGAAATTATCCCTATCCATCCAGTAAGAACAGTAAGAGAATCTATAGGTATAATTTTTACTTGTTGCCATATAGCGCCTAGATTGTTTGCTATTAAAACTTTTTTTCCGAGTCCAAGTATAAACCTCTCTACACCTTGTCCAAATTTATCAATAGATAATTCCTTTTTTTTAAGCTGACTTTCAATATCACTGTATTTAACTATTGGTCCTGCTACTAACTGTGGAAACATTGAAATATATGCGCCAAAGTCTATTATATTTTTTTGAGCTTTAACCTTATCCATATAAACATCTACAATATAAGATATTAGCTGAAAAGTATAAAATGATATTCCTAAAGGCAATGGAAGTTCTCTTATTTCTAAATTTGATCCAAAAACCCAATTAATATTAGATATTAAAAAACCATAATACTTGAAGAACAAAAGTACACTTATATCAATTAATACTACTGTAAAAAATATAAATTTTCTTTTACTCTTATCTTTAGCATTATTTTTTATTAACAAACCTGCTAAATAATTTATTAATATTGAAAATATCATTAAAACTATATAAATTGGCTCTCCCCATACATAGAAAACTATGCTTGAAATAAATAATACTAAATTTTTAAACCTATTAGGCACCAAATAATATATAATTAATACACTTGGTAAAAACATAAATATAAATATTAAGCTACTAAATACCAAAATTTATCACTCCAATTACGTAAAAATCACTTAAAGTTACTGTCTATAGCCTCTTTTATCTGAGATGAATCTTTAGAAATTATAAATATTATGTTATTACCTTCCACTTCTAATATTGCATTTTCTATTAAATTATACTCTTCAGGCCTATAATTTTTAAAACTTTCACCTTGCTTTTTTATTCTTTCCTCAATACCACTTTTAATTGTAGGTATATCTTTTTCATCTTTTACCTTTAAAACCAAGATTTCATTTGCATTCATATTGCTTTTAGGCACAAATGACACAAAATCATCAACTTGGTTTTTATTTATATAATATAATTTTCTTAATGATTTAATATCGCCTTCCTCCATAGTTTCATTATTTTTAAAACTTTCTAAGGAATTTCTAACTCCATTCATATCCAAATCCCTAACTCTTAACATTGGATAAGCTGAAATAAAAATTACAATTACTACTACTAGTTCAATAATATAATAATTAAAATATCTGTCTTTCTTCATAATTTCATCTATTAACCTGCCTCAATAATATCTTTTAAGTATGTAAGCCATATATTATAAAAATCATATTTAAAATGAATTCCATCTTGTTCATGTAACATATCTTTTCCATCTATAAAGCTAGAAATATCTACATACTTAACTTTTGTTTCTTCACATGCCATTTTTGTCATTTCTCTAAAACTATTTATATTTTCATTAGTTAATCTACTATTTATGTTTTGTGCCTTTGCCATAACAGATGTAGGTGACGTCACATATATATTAGATCGTGGTAGCCTTTTCTTTAATTCGTTAATTAAATCCACATATTTTTCTTTAAAATATTCTGGAGTTCGTGTTTCACTTGAATCATCAAACTCAATAACATCATTCATTCCATATAACAAAACAATATTTTTAGGATTCATTTGTTTAACTTTATCTACCTGGTTCATGGCCTTTACTACAGTATCACCCTTTTCTGATACAACATTATATTCATCTATAACTCCCAATTCCGCTAACCCTTCAGTAATGGAATCTCCTAAAAACACAGTATTTCCATAGAAGTTAAAAAAATTAACTTCTTCATCTTTTTCAGGATTTAGTTGCTTTTCAAAATTTACCCTTTCCTTTTCTAAAGTATCTTCTATTTTACTTAAATCTCTATTTTCTATTTCTGTTAGAACTTTTTTTGCTTCTTCTATATTATTGTCTTTTTTTATCATAAAAGCTCCAGAAAAAATACCTCCTATTGTTGAAAATGTTACTGCTGTACTTACAATAAATAATATTAGTCTTTTCATACTTAATCCCACCAATTATGCCTTAATTATTACTCAATATTAATTATAGTTTTTATATTCTAAAAAAAGTTACAAAATTATTACACTAAGAATACATAATTATTAATTTTTAGTCATAATTCTAACAATTATTCTCAAATATTTTCAAATAAAAAAGTGGACATATGTAAAAATTCTTATACTATAGTATTTAAAAAATAAGTTGCAAGAATTATAAAAAATATGTAATATTAATAATAACGTTAAAATTTATTGTAAATACGGCTTTAAGCTTTTAAAAATATTCATTTTTAGGAGGATTATACTAATGGATGACAAGAAAAGAAACATACTTTTTACAGAAGATCAAATTAAAACTAGAATAACAGAACTTGGAAAAGTAATTGCTGAGGAATATAAAGATAAAAACCTTTATGTACTTCCACTTCTAAGAGGAAGCTTTGTATTTGGGGCAGATATATTTAGAGCTATTGATTGCAAAGCCAATGTTGGTTTTATGACTACTTCAAGCTACGGACATGGAGAAGAAAGTACTGGTGAAGTTAAGGTTGTAAATGATATCCCAGATAATATAGAAGGATGGGATGTATTAATAGTTGACGACATAATAGATACTGGATATACAATGGAATTTGTTATAAATTATGTAAAGAAACGTGGAGCTAAATCAGTAAAAACTTGTGTATTATTAGATAAACCTTCTAGAAGAAAAGTTGATTTAAAGCCAGATTACTGTTGCTTTGAAATAGAAGATTTATTTGTAGTTGGATACGGTCTTGACTATGAAAGTTTCTATAGAAATGTACCTTACGTATTTAATTGGGAAGAAAAATAATTATAAACCCACAAATACATAACGGATACTTTAGAAATTAATTAAGATTTAATAATTTAATAATTGCAAAAAATATTTAAAATTAAAAACTCCCATAAGGGAGTTTTTTCTTAATTTTCCACTATTCATTATGCTTTTTTAGATTTACGGTCTATTTAATTCAATTGCTGTATTAGGAATCTTTCCTACAATTATAGTTTCTGATATTGGTATTTGACATGCTATTTCTACATCTTTACTGTTTAGAGGTATAACTACTTTCATCCTCATATTTACATTTAAATATATTTTATGCCTTGTTTGGTTTATTCCTGCACTTTCAAATACTGATTCATAGCTACTAGTTATATTTCCTATTTGATTCATTTTTATATTTATTTTTGGGCCTAAATTATGAATTACTAAATTTTCACTCATGTATCCTAATGGAACATCTAGCCCTACTTCTTGTAATTCTTCTATTTTATCATTTGACGCTAAAACTAATTTAGATGATAAGTAATTTAATTTTACTGTGTCTGCTCTTAACATAGTTATATTACCATCATTATCTTTTTCAATAATTATCATATCAGAATAATCAAATTCATTAGAATAAATATCTAAAGCTGTTTCATGAATTATATCTGTAGCTTCTCTTTTCAACTTCTCTTCTGCTATCTTCATAACTGCTGGTAAAATACTTTTATTAAAAAAATACAATATAGAATTAAATAAGATGCAAAAGGCAATAATAACCATTATAAGTTTAGGATGTTTAATTTGAAATCGCATTTTGGGTTTTTTTGTATAATACTTCATAAGCACCTTCTAGAGTTATTATTTTATTCTTTATATAAATATGCTATAATATTCTATATTATTTATTTTATAATATTAAATAATTTTAATTTTAAGGGAGGAAGAAATGGCTAATAAAGACACTTCTAGAACAGAAAAAAGCCAAGCCAATACTAATAACAATAAGAACAATGGCAAAAGCTCTAAAAAGAAAAAAAATCAACCTAGATATAAAAAAATAATAAAGAGAACTTTTCTTACAATATTAATTGCAGGACTTCTATGCTTTGTAGTTGGTCTTGGTTATGTGTTTGCAATAATTAAAAGTACACCACCTCTTGATGTAAATGCAGTTTTAAACTTAAATGAACCTTCTATGCTATATGATAGTGAAGGTAAATATATTGATAACCTTCCAACAAAAGAAGAAAGATATAAAATAAAATTGGATGAAATGTCAAAATATTTAAAAGATGCTTATGTTTCAATTGAAGATGAGCGTTTCTATACACATAAAGGTGTAGATGTAAAAAGAACTTTAGGTTCAACTTATAGATCCGCAATGTTTTATCTTACTGGAAAAGGGAGTGTACAAGGTGGATCTACACTTACTCAGCAATTAATAAAAAATACTCTTTTAACAAATGACGTTAAAGTTGAAAGAAAAATAAGAGAAATGTATCTTTCTTTAAAATTAGAAAGTAAACTTTCAAAAGATCAAATTTTAGAGGCTTATTTAAATACAATTCCTTTAAGTGGAACAATTTATGGAGTTGAAGCCGCTGCAAATTATTTCTTTGATAAAGATGCTAAGGATTTAAATTTACCTGAATCGGCATTTATTGCAGGATTAACTCAAGCACCTAGTGCTTATAGCCCATATAATCCCGCTAATAAAGAAGATCCTACACTTTACTTAGATAGAACTAAAACTGTTCTTATGAAAATGAGAGATTTAGGATATATAACTCAAGCAGAATATGATGAAGCTTATGCATTCACAAATGAAAATAAATTTGCTTTTTCTCAAACAGTTGTTGATTATAAAATAAACTATGAATGGTTTGTTTATCCTGCTTTAGATCAAGTAAAAAATGACTTAAAAGAAGTTTATAAGTATACTGATGAAGAAGTAGATAAATTATTTGCTACTGGTGGTCTTAAAATTTATACTACTATGGATAGAAAAATGCAAGACTCTACTCAAGCTGTTCTTGATAATAGAGACAATCTTCAAATAGATATATATGCTAATCCAGAAACTCTTGATGAAAATGGTACTCCAGCATTACAAGCTTCTGCTGTAATAACGGATTATAGAACTGGTCAAGTTAAAGCTCTTGTTGGTGGTAGAGGTCAACAGCCAGCTAGATCTACAAATAGAGCTTATGACGCTTTAAGATCTATAGGATCAACTACAAAACCTATAACTGTTTATGGTCCTGCAATAGATACTAAAACTATAACTGCTGCAACTGCTATAGACGATGCACTGCTTCCAGCTTCTATTCAAAGTAAGTATCCTGGCTGGAACCCTGCAAACTGGAACCATGTTTCTGATGGTTTAATTACATCAAGAGAAGCTATTGCTTTATCTAAGAATATACCTACTATAATAGTTGAAGATAAGCTTGGAGTTGAAAATGGTTTATCTTACGGTGAAAAATTAGGTTTGGTTTATGGTGAAAAATCTAAAGTTTTAGCTACTTTAGCTCTAGGTGAATTTAATGGGGCAGATGAAAATGGAAACCCTGACGGTGGTAATACTTTTAAGCTTGCATCTGCTTTTGGAAGCTTTGGTAATAATGGATTGTACACAAATCCAATTTTATATACTAAAGTAGTTGATGCAAATGGAAAAGTTATATTAGAGCCTAAGCTTAAGCAAGACCAAGTATTTTCTCCTCAAACTGCTTATATTATGAGAGATTTACTTAAAGGTCCTTTAACTTTTGATGGTGCTCAAGCTAAAATACCTAATATGCCTGTTATAGGTAAGACTGGAACAACAGATAGGGTTACTGACTTCTTATTTGCAGGTTTAACTCCATACTACTCAGCTTCTGTATGGATTGGATACGATAATCATGATCCAATGGGAGGAAGAAGTTATAGCTCTTCTGCTGCTGCTTTATGGGGAGCAATTATGGCTCCAGTTCACCAAGGATTAGAGTATAAAGAATTCGATGAAAATCCTGGTGGTGTTACAAGTGTAGCTGTATGTAGGGATTCTGGAAAAAGACCTACAGATTTATGTGCTAGAGATCCAAGAGGCTCAAGAGTACGTAACGAATTATTTATAGCTGGAACTGAGCCTACAGGAGTTTGTGATGTTCATGTAACTGCTAAAGTTAATAAAAATAATAATAAATTAGCAACAGAAAATACTCCTAAAGGTTTAATTGAAGAAAGAGTATTTATAAGAAAAGATAACCCATATTCAGGTGCAGCTGATTATAAATATATTGTTCCAACAGAAAAAGATGATAGTAAATCTGCTCCAAATCCTCCAAAGGATGAAGAGTTTAAACTATCTGACTTAGGAATTGCTGTAGGTGGAAATGCAGATGATGCAATAAGTTTATTAAAATCTAAAGGAGTAAATGTTAAGATTTCTAATAACAATGCAAAAACTAGAATAATTAAGAGTTTATCATCTGATAAAGCTAAAAAAGGCGATACAATTGTTATAGAATTAAAGGAATCTCAAGAGGCTGGTGGATCTGAACCAGCTCCTAATCCTAATGAAGATTAATTATTTTAAAGAGAACCACATTGGTTCTCTTTTTTATTATAAAATTTTAACTACAACTACTATTATGAATAAGTTGTCAGTTATTAATTCATTATATACTATTTAAAATAAAAATTCTCATACTTTTCCCCATTTTATGAAATAGCAAAACTTTTTTCTTGCAATTTAATTATAAATAATATATATTATATTCTAAGATAAAATTTAACTTGTAACAAAAGAAAAGGGGGATTTTCATTATATGGAATTTTTTAATAATATAATTTTAAACTTTAATGATTTTTTATGGACTTATATTTTAATTGCTATGCTTATTATAATTGGTCTTTATTTTACTTTTAAAACAAAATTTGTTCAATTTAGAAATCTTAAAGAAATGTTTAGATTACTAGGAGATGGTGCTACTGGTGAGAAAGACCATCATTCTGTATCGTCATTTGAAGCCTTTTGTATAAGCACAGCCTCTAGAGTTGGTACTGGTAATTTAGCTGGTATAGCAACTGCTATTGCTATTGGAGGTCCTGGTGCAATATTTTGGATGTGGCTTATAGCACTTATTGGAGCCGCTTCAAGCTTTATAGAATCTACTTTAGCACAAATTTATAAAGTGAAAGATGGTAATACCTTTAGAGGCGGCCCTGCCTACTATATGGCTCGAGGACTTAAAAAGAAATGGATGGGTGTTACTTTTGCGATTCTTATAACTATCGCCTTTGGATTAGTATTTAACTCAGTTCAAGCAAATACTATAACCCTTTCCTTAAATACTTCTTTTGGATTTAATAGGGCCATTGTTGGTGCTCTTATAACATTGCTTACTATAGTAATAATTTTTGGAGGAGTAAATAGAATTGCAAAAGTTTCAAGTGTTTTAGTTCCTATTATGGCTATTGCCTATATAGTTGTAGCATTGTTTATAGTTATTAAAAATATTGGACATCTTCCTGCAGTATTAGAAATGATTTTTGAGAATGCTTTTGGTGTACATCAAGTTGTTGGTGGTGGAATCGGGGCTGCATTAATGCAAGGTATAAAAAGAGGACTATTTTCTAATGAAGCTGGTATGGGATCTGCTCCTAATGCTGCTGCTACTGCTACTGTGTCACATCCTGTTAAACAAGGATTTATTCAAACACTTGGAGTTTTTACAGATACACTTATAATTTGTAGTTGTACTGCCTTTATAATACTACTATCTGATGCTCCTCTTGATGGAAGTGTTAAGGGTATAGAGCTTACACAAATGGCTCTAACTTCTCAAGTAGGTTCTTGGGGTGGAATATTTATTTCAATATGTATTTTATTATTTGCATTTAGTTCTATAGTTGGAAATTACTATTATGGAGAAGCAAATATTCAATTTATTACTAACAAAAAAATTTATTTACAAGTTTATAGAATAGCTGTTGGAGCAATGGTATTCTTTGGCTCTCTTGTTAGCATGGATATAGTTTGGAACCTAGCTGATGTATTTATGGGATTCATGGCTATAATAAATCTAGTAGCAATTGTATTATTAAGTAAGATTGCATTTAGAGCATTAGATGATTATAAAAAACAAAAAAAATCTGGTATAAAGGATCCAGTATTTACAGCTTCATCAATTCCTGAGCTTGGATATGAAGTAACAGAATGGTAATAAAAATATTTTAAATATAAGAAAAAAGGGACATTTGAGTTAAATTTAATTCAAATATCCCTTTTTATTAACTTTTTGCCACTGCTTCCAAATTAGAATTTATTATCTCTCCTGAATCTGCTTCCAAAAATATAGTAACCTTTTCTTCTTTGTTATCTGAATTAATGACTTTTACATTGTACACATATGCTAGTGCCATCTTATCATCTTTTATTGAAATATAATAAAGCGTAGGATCACCTAAAATTTCAGCTTTTAAATTAAGATTAACAAAATATTTCTTTATACTATTACTTGCATCTTCTTCATTAATATTAATTTTATCTATATGCTTTATGTGATCTAGTGGATAATTTGAATACCCTTCTAATTTACCAGTTCTTTTATCGATCATTGCATTTATTTCTTGTTTATAATAAGGATATCCATCTCTATATTTATAGAATACTACATTGTGACAAGGACTTTCCTCGCCTTCTCGTACCCTTACTTCTTTAAATCTAAAATCATCATCTGTAATTTCACTAACATATCTAGTGGCTAAACTAACAGCCTCATTTTCAGCTATAATGTTTTTATTATTTTCTATACTTGTATTTTTATTTGAAAATCCTAATACATTATAATTTTTATCTATATCAACACCATACTTTCCTACTATTACAGAATACTGTATTTGAGAGTTTTTATTGGCCAATTTATTTAAATGCCCCTCTTCAACTATACTTTTAGAATTATTATATTCCTCTACCATATTGTTTTCACATAATTTTTCTATAAATTTTTTAGCTACTACAACTTCTTTTGATTCTTTATTTAATATATTTTTTACTATTAATACTATAGATAATAATAAAATTGCAATTACTATACTAAAAACTATACTTCCTTTTTTAACTTTCATTGTATCCTCCTTAACTTTATATAATATTATTTATAACTAGATACTTATTAATACAATGATTCTAATAAAATCTTAATTCTTACTCATATATATATTACATTATTTAAGCTATAATATAAAGTTTTTTATTGGAAACTTGTACATCTTCTAATAAGATTAGCTTATTCTGCATATAACTTGTATTTATACCTTGGTTGATTTATAATCATTTATATACACTATAAATAATTTACCATAAAAGGAGGATTTTGATATGAATTTGACAAATTTAATCGAACAAAAAAGAAAAGAAAAGGCTAAAAAAGAAAAAACTAAAACTGCTAAAAATCTTGCCTTAGGTGCAACACTTGGAGTTGCCGCTGGACTAGCTAGTGGATTATTATTCGCTCCTAAAGCAGGTAAAGATACTAGAAAATCTATAAAGGAAACTGCTAGTGATTTAAATAATACAATAAAAAATACAGCTTCAAATGTTGCTGAAGATGCAAAATCAAACTTTTCTGAAGCTAAAGATAAGATTTCAAAATATCTTGAATCAAAAAAAGCAGTTGCTGAAGAAGTTGTAGATGAATCTAATGAAGAAGTATTAAATAAGGAAGTATCAGAGGAAGTTGTTAATGAAATAAAAGAGGATTCAACTATCTAAATAGTTAATTAATTATACTTATTTTAATAAATATTAAGTGAGGTTACACAAATGACTATTACTATTGATGTTAATACTCTTTTATTAACTATTATCGTTATTGTTGCCGTTGTGGCATTAGTTTATCTTATATTAGCACTAAGAAAGCTTATATTTCTTATAAGTACCATAGATACTGCTCTTAAAGATAATAAATCTAATTTAGATAATACAATTAAGAACTTAAATGGTATATCTGAAAATGTTAAAGATATAAGTGATGTAGCAATTGAAACTACTGCTGAAGCTATAGTTATGAAAGATGGAATTGTTAATCAATTAGATACAATAAAGGATATTATAAATATAATAACTGGAGTATTCTTAAAAAAATAATATATAATATATTTTTTTAAAATACAGTACATAGGTTTCATTTTACACAAATTTATTTACTGTCTTAATTGATTTTAAAATACAGGTAGATAATTATATTAATCTACCTGTATTTTTTTATTACTTTATACATCCTATAATTTCATTTATATCCTTTATTCCTTGCTGAATACAGAATCTTTCCATTTCATCTATTATTTCTTTACCCGCCATAGGATTCACAAAATTTATTGTTCCTATTTGAATTGCTGATGCTCCTGCCATCATAAATTCTATTGCGTCTAGTCCATTAGAAATTCCACCAAGTCCTACTACAGGTATATTTACAGCTTTTGATACTTCATGCACCATTCTTAATGCTATTGGCTTTACAGCTGGTCCTGATAGCCCTGCATATACATTATTAAATATAGGCTTTCTTTTACATGGATCTACTGCAAAACCTTTTAAGGTGTTTATTAAAGATATTGAATCAGCGCCTGCTTCTTCACAACTTATTGCCATATTAACTATATCTTCAGCATTTGGAGAAAGCTTAACCATAAGAGGCTTATCTGTAATTTTCTTTATCTTAGAAACTACTTCATAAGCTACATTTGATTTTATTCCAAAAGCCATTCCTCCTGACTTTACATTTGGACATGATATATTAAGTTCAATCATATCTATGTCAGTTCCTTTTAGCCTTTCAATAGCTTCTTCATAATCTTCCATACATCCTCCACCAACATTTGCAATTATGTTAGTGCCAAGCTTCTTCATCCTTGGAAGTTCTTCTTTTATAAATCTATCTACTCCTGGATTTTGAAGTCCAACTGAGTTCATCATTCCTGATGGAGTTTCATATACTCTAATTCCTTCATTCCCATCTTTAGGATTTAAAGTTAAACCCTTTGATGATATTCCACCTAAAATCCCCACATCATAGAAATCATTATATTCTTGTCCAAAACCAAAGGTTCCTGATGCTGCTATTACTGGATTTTTAAATTCTACTCCATTTATATTTACTTTCAACATTTATAAAATTCCTCCTTTGATTTTAAAGTTCAACATAATATCCATTAAATACTGGACCATCCTTACAGGTCCTTTTATGCCCATCTTTAGTTTTACATGTACATACAAGACATGCTCCTACACCACAAGCCATATGTTTTTCCATAGATACATACACCTTAACGCCTTTTTCTTTGCACATATCTATAACCTTTTTCATCATTATTTCGGGTCCACAACAAAAAACTGTGTCATATTCCTCTGCCTTTAAAATATCTGTTACAAAACCCTTGTGCCCATATTTTCCTGTATTTGTACTTACATATGCTTCATTAACATATTCTTTTATTTCATCTATTAAGTATATATCATCTCTAAAGCCTGCATATAAATCTATTTTAGAATCTTTATTCTTTTCTCTTAACTTTTTAGCAAGTTCAAGCATTGGCGCAGTTCCAATTCCTCCAGATACTAAAGCTACTTTTCCTAAAGATTCTTCTATATTAAATCCATTTCCTAAAGGGCCTATAAGATTTATATAATCTCCTTTTTCTAAGCTGATATATTCTCTAGTACCATTCCCAACTACTGCATATAAGAAAGTGATAGTTCCTTCATTTTTTTCACATACACTTATTGGTCTAGGAAGTAAAGTTTGTCCATTTAGCTTTAACATATAAAACTGTCCAGCTCTTACTTCATTGTTATCTTCAACGACCATTTTATATATTCCATCAACTATTTTTTCATTTGATATAACCTTTGATTTAGTGTAAGTCGTCTTCATTAGTTTTCCCCCTATCTACTTTCTATAGCAACTCTTATTTCATCTCTCATTCTTATTACTTCTTCTCTTGCGCATAAAGCAAATTCTTTTTCTCTACCTTCTTGCTTTTTATATGCTAGAAGTATAGCTCTTGAAGAGTTTACAACTCCTCCATTTCCATTATTTAAATATAAGGCTACATCTTCAGCCTTTCCACCTTGAGCACCATAACCTGGTATTAAGAAGAACATATTTTTAAATCTTTTTCTTATTTCTACACCCTCTTCTACATGAGTACATCCTATTACTCCACCTATGCTTGAGTATCCACACTCACCTACTATTTCCTTACCAAGCTCAGTAAGTTTATCACCAACTACTTTATAGACATCTCTCTCATCTGTAGTTTTAAGCATTTCTATGTCCTCTGCCCCTTTATTAGATGTTCTGACTAGAGAAAAAACTCCTTTGTTTCCTTTCTCCATATAAGGTATATATGGCTCAATACTATCCATTCCCATATATGGACTTAGAGTTATAAAATCAGATTCAAAATCTCCTTCAAAATGTGCTTTCGCATATTGTTTTGCTGTGGCAGCTATATCTCCTCTTTTTATATCAGCAATTATTATCGCATCTTTTTCTCTTAAATAATCTAATGTTTCTTTATAAGCTAACATCCCTTTTAATCCTAAAGCTTCATAGTAAGCAATCTGTACTTTAAAACAAGCAACTACATCTATTGTTGCATCTATTATTTGCTTATTATATTCAACTAAAGCCTGAGCTTCGCTTCTTCCTTCAAAAAGATGCTTAGGTATGTATTCAATGGCTGTATCTAAACCAACACATACTACTCCTCTTTCATTTACCCTATTATATAACTTATCCATTATCAAACTTTTCATTTTATCCTCCTATTTTCTATAAAGTATTTTCCCACTCTTTATAGTCATTTGAACTTCTCCATAAAACTCCATTCCTTCAAATGGTGTATTTTGAGCCTTTGAATGGAATTCTTTTGAATTTACTGTTATTTTCTTACCTAAGTCTAGTATTACTAAATCTCCATCTATTCCTGGACTAATTATTCCTTTATTCATTCCAAGAATCTTAGCTCCGTTCTTGGACATAATTTCACTTAATTTATTTAAGTTTATTTCACCAGACTTAACTAAGCTTGTGTAACAAATTGGTAAGGCTGTTTCTAAGCCTACCATTCCTGGTGAGCCTTTTTCTTTATCTTCCTTTGTATGAGGCGCATGGTCTGTACCTATACAATCAACAATCCCATCTTTTATTGCTCTTATAACTTCTTTTACATCTTCTTTTTCTCTTATAGGAGGATTTACTCTATAATTATTTACATCTTTTGTTAAACATATATGATGTGGTGTAACTTCACATGTTATATTATTATACTTTCCTTTTGCTTCTTTAAGATATTTTATAGCTTCCTTTGTACTAACATGAGACATATGCAATCTTGCGCCTGTTTCCTTTGCTAAGTATATATCTCTTAATGTCATTATATTTTCAGCTATTCTCATATCTATATCTGAGAAACTATGATCCTCTGCATGAGACATTATTACCCATCCATTTTCTTTTGCTTTAAGCATTGCCTTATACATTATTTCTGAATCCATAACACCAACACCATCATCTGATATTGCTTTAAGTTTATTATCAGTGCTAAATTCGTCTAAATGAGTTATATCTTTTCCATCGAATCCTTTGGTAACCGAAACACATTGATGTAAATCTATTAAATTTAACTCTTTTTCCCTACTTCTAACTTTTTCCAAAACTTCCTTACTTGAACATATTGGTTGTGTATTTGCCATTAAGCATACTCCAGTATATCCCCCTCTTAAAGCAGCTTTAGATCCTGTTTCTATATCCTCTTTATAAGTTAGCCCTGGCTCTCTAAAATGCGCATGAGTATCAACAAATCCTGGCATTAAAGTAAGTCCTTTAGCATCTATACATTCTACATTATCTTTTCCTATATTTAATCCTATTTCCTTTATCTTTCCATTTTCTATATAAACATCTCCAATAAAATCTTGTGAGCAATCAACTACTCTAGCATTTTTTATTAGTAAATTCATAATTTCACCTCATAGCTTATATTTAAATCTATAAATCAGATAGCTTTGTTATATGATCACAATAGTCGCACTTGTAAGTTCCTTTATTTTCGTCTATTAAGTTAAATGTATGTGGCACATATTTTTCTTCTTCTGTTATACATCTTGGATTATTACATATTAATATATCTACTACTTTTTTAGGAAGTTCTGGTTTAATTTTTCTAACTATTTCTCCCTCTCTAACTTCATTTATAGTAAGATTTGGTGATAATAAACCTAAAACTGTATAATTTATTTCTGAAGAATTTTCTATCTTAATTATATCCTTTTCACCAACCTTATCACTTTCTGCATTCATAATTAAAGCAACTTGACTATTAACCTTATCAAGATTTAAATAATTAAATATTTTTATTCCCATTCCTGCCTTTATGTGGTCTATTACTAATCCATTTTTAATACTTGTTATTTCTAGCATTTACGCCACCCCCAAAAGCTTTGCTATTAAAGCCATTCTTACATACATTCCATACTCAGCTTGCTTAAAGTAGCAAGCTCTCTCATCTTTATCTACTTCTATGGAAATTTCATTTACTCTTGGTAATGGATGCATAACTATCATATCTTTTTTAGCTAAATTCATTTTTTCAACGTCTAAAATGTAGCTATCTTTAAGTCTTATATATTCCTCTTCATTGAAAAATCTCTCTTTTTGAATTCTTGTCATATACAGTATATCCAGTTCATCTATTACATCTTCTAATTTTTCAACCTCTTTAAATTCTATATTATTTTTTGTTAGTATTTCTTCTCTTATATAAACTGGTATAGATAATTCCTTTGGTGAAATTAAGATAAATTTAGTTTTTTCGTATCTTGACATGGCTTTTATAAGTGAGTGAACTGTTCTACCATTTTTCAAGTCTCCACATATTCCTATGGTATGATTCGTTAATCCATTTTTTAAGGATTCTATAGTTAAAAGATCTGTTAATGTTTGAGTTGGATGCTGATGTCCTCCATCTCCTGCATTTATCACTGATACATTTGAATACATACTTGCAAGCTTAGCTGAGCCTTCCATTGGATGTCTCATTGCAATTATGTCTGAATATATTGATACCATAGTTATTGTATCTGCTAAAGTCTCTCCTTTTGCAGTTGAACTTGAATTTGGTTCTGAAAACCCTAGAATTTTACCACCAAGTTTCATCATTGCAGCTTCAAAGCTAAACCTTGTTCTTGTACTTGGTTCGTAAAATAAAGTAGCTAAAATTTTTCCATCGCAGATATGAGAATACTCTCTTGGATTTGCTATTATTTGGTGTGCTAATTTAAAAATTTCTTGTAGTTCTTCTTTAGAAAAATCCATTGGATCAATTAAATGTTTGTTTTTCATATTCATTTACTTCACTCCTTGTTAACATCTCTGTGTTAAATTTAAAGGTATTTTATAAGTTTTATAATAAAAAAGTTCACCTATGTAAATTTTGCTTATTCCGTCGCTTCGCTCCAAGTCATCGCAAAATTACATAGGCGAACTTCAAAGCTGAAGGAAGGAAATTATAAAAATTTATTCACAGGGTAAGCTTTTTATAATTTCCTAAAAAATAAAAAACCTTCCCTTTTTCAAGGAAGGTATGATAAGGCCTAAATAACATTCTTTTGCTATTACGATCTCTTCCTTGTTAATCTCTCTGGATTAAATTAAAGGTTATCTTTTTTTCATAGAATAACACTATTCTAAAATATTGTCAATAAAAATACTAATACCTAAGATTTTATATTTCTTAAATATTTTATATTTTATTATAAAAACCTAATAATAATTTCTTTATTTTAAATTAAATGTGTGACTATATTTGCATGATCATCATATTATAAAGTAAAACCCTCATGTATTTATGATGGTTAAAACTAAAGATAAGGAGATATTTTTATGAGTAGATATTATGATGATGAATATTCAAGTGAATCAGAAAACTATGATTTTGAATGTTCAAGTGAATCAGGAAACTATGATTTTGAATGTTCAAGTGAATCAGCAAATACAAATACTAATTCTAATAATTATTTAAGTTTATTGTATAAATTACAAAATCAACTTCAAGCTCAAGCCCAAGTTCAAGCTCAGCTTCAAGCTCAACTTCAAGCTCAAGCCCAAGTTCAAGCTCAGCTTCAAGCTCAACTTCAAGCTCAAACTCAAGAGCAAGCTCAAGCAACTTCTAATACAGACACTACCTCTAATGGAAATACTATAACATTAAATGTTACCATTAATGGAACTAATGGACTTACTTCTACTGAGAGTGAAACTGATACTAATACTAACACTAACCCTAATACTAACACTAATACTAGTACTGAGGATATACTTTAGTGTTAACTATCTATATAAATTCATTCTAATAAAAGAATAGATTTTGGTTATTAAAACATTGTAAATAATTTTTATTAATTAGGATGTTTTCATTAGATCTTACTGGAGTTTTTGATTCCAGTAAGATTTTTTAATTTAAAATAAAACCTGCTGTCTTTCTAAATAGTTCTTTATCCATCCTATCCCTCCTTAATAATAAAAAATACCGTATATTCATTTTTGAATAATACGGTATCTTAATTTAACTATAACAAATTACTTTATATCATATTAAAATTTAACTACGTCTTCTACGTCTTCTACGACATCTGCAACAACAGCAGCATCTATTAAATCTATTAAATCCAAAACCAAATCCACCGCCGAATCCATTAAATCCGAAACACATATTTATCACCTTCTTCTTTTGTATAATTTAATATATTCATAACATTAAATAATTGTTCTTAAATATGAAATTCTATTAATATTTCTACTGTATTGATGTAGTTATAATTACTTTTAATACCGCATTGTTCAATTTTGAAGGAATAAATTTTACTAATTACTTAGAAATATTTTTTATATAGAGTGAATTAATTATGTAGTCCATTCTTAACTATATATTATTGCCACATAAAAAATACCGCATATTCTATTGAATAATACGGTATTTTCATAACAATTAATTTTTAATTTATTTTTGTAATGTGTTAAGATTATTTATATATTTCTAATTGGATAAATTAGAAATTTCTACACCATCTAACCCTGTAACCCATTCTCTTGGCGTTCCATGTTCTCTATAACCACATCGTAGATATCGCCCAACGAAGCACAATACTCAAGCACTTTCCATGGAGTATTAGTGTGGAAGTGAATCTTTATCAAATCTTCATCACCAACTGCAAGCAGACAATCCCCTTCAATATTCTTAGTTATATATTCATTAATTTCATCTTCCGAAAGATCATGGCCCTCAATTAGTAACTGGGTATCAAACTTGTATTCAATCATAATTAATTCTCCTTTTCAAATTTAAGTGCATATATTGGTTAAATAAAAAACTTATTCATATTTTCTTACTATTATGAATTCATTATAACATACTTTCTTGATACCGTATTATTCAATTTTCAAGGATCGCATTTTATTAATGGATTAATCCTACTTTACATTTAGAAATAGGATAGGTTTTAAAAATGCTGATACTGTACTTCGCCATGATATAGAGCAAATAATGAAAACATATTCTCATGTAAGTAATGATATGATGAAAGAAGCTGCTAATTTAATAAGTAAAATTTTTTAAATATAATTTTTGACGATTTTTTGACGAATCTATTTACAAAGAAAAAATAACCCCCAGAAACCTAGGAGTTATCTCATTTCTTTTATTAATGCCAGTTATTCATCACATTATCCCACATCATTTTACCACATTTCGCTAATGTTACAGTCCCATAAACACTATTTGGTATACCCATAGATAAAACTGTAAATGTAAAGTTTCCTTTTGATAATCTAATTAATTGTGTATCGTTTTCCACACCATTTTTATCACCAGTTTTGCTTGAAATTTCATACTTTAAATCATCTGGAATATATAATGCTAACTTATTTTTTATTTGTTGTCTTGTTAGAATATCAATTAACATTTGACTATTTTCTGGGCTTAGATAAGTTGAGTTATATAAATGTCTCCAAATTCTAGCAAGATCTAGCGCTGATGTTATATTTTCAACTTCATTTTTCCCCTTTCTTTCATCAGTAGTTTTTCTATTTAATACTGTGTTTTTTAATCCCATTTCTTTTATATCTCTATTAATCTCATCTATTCCAACTATATCTATTATCTTGTTCGCTGCTGTATTATCACTTTGAATTAACATTGCAACTAATAATTCGAAAACAGTATATTCTCTCTCATTAAATTCATGAATTATTCCAGTACCATAAACCTTATCTTTTCCATCTATTTTAATTTTATCTAGAAAATCTATTTTTTTATTTTCTACAGCCTTAATTAATGATACTGATATAGGCAACTTCATACATCCTGCTGCTACCATTTGAACGTTTTCATTATACCCATAAATATAACCACTCTTTAAATCCTCAAAGAAAAATCCATATGTTCCAATTCTTGATTCTAAATATTTCTTTATTTCTTTCATAATACCCTCCAGCTTTCTTTACTGTAATCTCTGCCTAAGAAAATTATAGCATATTTTCAGAAAATTTTGAAGTATCTAATAAAATTTTATATAACTTTTATTAGATATTTTACATCTATTCAAAAAAATAGTGGTAGAGTTAACTCCCTACCACTTATTTTACCTCTAATCTGCAAATGAAATTCCTATTTTTTTGGCCATTTTAACTAATTCTCCGTTTGGATCAACTAATTTTGATTTTTGTCCTATAACATTTTCTAGACTATCACTTGACATCTTTCCATCTTTAAGACAAACCATATCACCAAATTTACCTTCATTAATTAGCTCCACAGCTCCAACTCCATATCTAGTTGATAATATTCTATCATATGTTGAAGTTATACCACCCCTTTGAATATGTCCAAGTACTGTACATCTTATTTCTTTATCTGGTAATAATTTTTCAAGATCACCAGCTAATTTATTCCCTATTCCACCAAGCCTAATTGGATCTGGACTATCAGCAACTATCTTAGCTACTACTACTTCCCCATCCTTCGGTTTTGCTCCTTCTGCTACTACCACTATGCTAAATCTCTTTCCTTCTGCTTCTCTTTCTTTTACCTTTTCAGCAATTTTATTTATATCATAAGGCATTTCAGGTAAAAGAATTACATCTGCTGAACCTGCAATACCAGATTCTAATGCTATCCATCCTGCACCTCTTCCCATAACTTCACAAATCATTACTCTATGATGTGACTCAGCTGTTGTATGTAATCTATCTAAAGCTTCTGTAGCTACATCTATAGCCGTATTAAAACCAAATGTAACATCTGTTGATGCTAAATCATTATCAATTGTTTTTGGTACTCCAATAACTTTAACTCCTTTTCTTGCAAAATCTCTTGCTGATGTTAAAGTTCCATCTCCGCCTATAACAACTAATACATCTACACCTTCTCTCTTAAGGTTTTCTACCGCTACATCAGATACATCCCTTTTAACAATAACTCCATTTTCTTCTACTGAATAATTAAATAAGTTGTCTTTGTTTGAGCTATATAGTATAGTTCCTCCTCTATGAAGAATACCTGACACACTATCTAGAGTTAGAGGTACGAAATCATTATTGTATAATCCTCTATATCCAAACTTGTAACCTATTACTTCCATTCCATAATTTATTATAGCTGTTCTTGTTACGGCTCTTATAACTGCATTTAATCCTGGACAATCTCCACCACCTGTTAGTAATGCTATTTTTTTAATTTGTTGTGACATTTCAAACTCCCCCTACCCGATTCAGTTACTTTTAAATTGATTATACATTTTAAATTTTCTGTTAATTTAAAATAAAAAAAATTTAATAGTCTTTAACTCAATTTATGCAATTGTTTTCAAAGTACTATTGTTAATTTTCTATCTTAATGATATCATAAAGATTTTATACTGAAAAGTAAAATTATTTATATTTGCAATAAATTTTTCATTTTAGTAATTTTCGCATAAATACCTTTTTATATTTATATAAAATAAACTAAAAACACATTGATATACGGTATAATATAACTTATAATATACTTATATTTATTATTTTCATGGAGAAGGGGTAAAATTTATGTATAGCTTTAATGAAGATTTTTTAAAACTTGAAGAAGAAAGAATCTCTTTAAGAAAACTTAATTCAAAACTTACTATTATCGATTCTGAAATAAACAAAGTAAGTAAATCCTTAGAATCATTAAAAGAAACCTTATCTAAAGAAAAAAAGGATGTAGATAATTTAGAATCTTTTACTTTAACTTACTTATTCCATAAAATTAAAGGTTCCATAGATGAAAAACTATCTAAGGAAAAAATTGAGTTTCTAGAGATTCAAGCTAAATTTATAGAAACAGAAGATTACCTAAATAGATTAATATCTAATAAAAAATCAATCTTAAATGATATAAATGACATTGGTAGCATTGATTTAAAATATGATGATCTTTTAAATAATTCAGCTCAATATGTTTTAACCTTAAATAATGAAGAAAGTAAAAAAATATCATTAATTTTAGAAAAAATTAAAAATCTTTCTATGGAATTAAAGGAAATAAGAGAAGCATTATCTGAGGGGGATAAACTTCTTCCCTACATAGAAAAAGCAATCTCTAATTTGAATAGTGCTCAGAATTGGGGGATATACGATATGATTGGTGGAGATCTTATTGCTACAATGGCTAAAAGATCAAAGATGGATGATGCCGCAAAATCAATTAATACAATTAAAATTTTACTTAATAGGTATAACTCAGAGTTAAAAGATTTAAGTAATGAAATTAATGTTTCTTTAAATCTTGATAGTATGTCTAGTGTAATGGATTATGTATTTGATAATTTCTTTACAGATTACTTTATCCAAGGAAAAATAAATTCAGCATTAGATTCTACTAAAGCTTTAAAATCTAAAATAAATATAATTCAATCTAACTTAACAAATAAATTTCAAAATTACCTTAAAGAAATAGATAATCTAAAAAAAGAATTAGAGATTGAATTAAAAAAATAAAATAAGAGTGCAAAGGCACTCTTATTTTATATAGTTAAAGTTACTATTCCAGCAACTGATAATGCAAATAAAACTATACCAGCTACAATTCTATAGATAGCAAATATTCTCATTGGTCTCTTCTTTAAGTAACTTACAAACATATCCATAACTATTATTGATACAATAAAAGCTACTATAAAACCAATAATTAATGCTACTATATATGTAGAATTCATTATAGAATAATCAAACTTGAATAGGTCCATAGCAGATGATCCTATCATAGCTGGAATTGCAAGAAAGAAAGAAAATTCTGCTGCTACTGGAGTCGCAAGTCCAGCAATCCAGCCTCCCATGATTGTGGATGCACTTCTCGACATTCCTGGCCACATAGATAAAACTTGGAAACAGCCAACTTTTAATGACTGCATTGGTGTCAAATCAAAAACATCTACTGTTGGAGTTTTTCCTCTTCTTGATGTTTTATTTCTAAATCTATTTTCTATAATTAATAGCAAAATACCTCCAACTATAAACCCAACTACTACTGCTGATGGTTTAAATAATGACTTTATTTTATCATATAAAGTCAGTCCTACTATTAAGGCTGGAATTGATGCTATAATAACATTTATACCAAATCTAAAACCCACTTGTCCTTTTTTACCTAATGTAAATATATAAGTAAAGAAGTCTACTACAGCTCCCCAAAGCTTATTCCAATATAATACTACTACTGCTAATATAGCACCTAGCTGAATAACTACTTCAAACATCTTAGCAAACTCTTCTGCGCCAGCAGCACCTGATGAAAATCCTATTAAACTTCCAACCAAAATCATATGTCCTGTTGATGAAACCGGTACAAACTCAGTAAGACCTTCTACTATGGCTATCACTATAGCCTTTAATATATAGATAAAATCTAACCCCATTCTTTTTCCTCCTTTTAAGACATGTTCTAATTTATAACAAATCTTATTATACCCTTATAACTCTATACTGTCTATTATTTATATTCCATTAAATATTAAGATTATATTAAAGAATTTATAAATTTTAATAAAGAATTTCATAACTATTTATTTTTTATAATCTATTTCTATACTACTTATTACATTTTCTCCATCTAAAGAAAGCTCTATTATATTATTTCCCTTAGTTAATAATATATCTGAATAGTTTTTTACTTTTCTAAATTCACTATCTTTTTCTCTAATATAATATTCATCCATTATTCTTCCATTTTTGAAAGCACCAACTACAAAGCTTTCTTCTTTTTCATCTTTATTTTCAGACTCATCTTGCTTTTTCATTAAAATTATATATGCTTTCTCATCAACACCTATACTATTATCTATAGGGTTCTTATTCATTAATTCTTTATTTTGAGTAAATATAGTAGGAGGAATATAATTTCCTTTAAACCTAAAAATAATATCATTTATATCCTTTACATAAGTTATATAGCTATTACTTTTTTTCATATCTGTTGTATTATCTATATTTATTGTATAAGTATATAATGATTTTTTTAGCATTGGAATATAATCACTTCTATTGCTTATTCCTGTGTAATTTAAATTTCTAATATCTACATCTAATAGTTCCATTGCACTACAAGGGAAACCTTCTTTGTCAAAATATCCTCTATCAATAAAATCAATCATTATCCATTTATTATCTTTTTTACTCCAATATTCTACAACATAGTATGAAGTTTGCTTGCTATCTTTAACATTAGTTCTTTTAAACTCGCCAAGCCTTGCTGTAAATCCAACACTTTGTAAAAAATCTCTATAAATTATACCAAGGTCTCTAGCAGATGCTTTTTTTGCACCATTTTTTTCTTTTAATATATCATATCCATTTATTGCCTTAGAATTTGCTACATCATCAAATGTTATTATACTATTCAATACTTCTGATACCTTTATTGCCTTTTTTAAATTATCTCCTTCTTTTGAAATTTCACTTTCTATATTATACATATCTTTTAAAACTTTTATTTTTTCATCATCTTTGTTTCCATAAAAAAACATTATATTGTTTTCATTATATACGTTGTCCCATTTCTTAACTGTTACATTATTACCATTATTAAATTTAACAATTAATATTACACCTAAGATTATTATAGAAATAATTATTACTGACCTTATTACCTTTTTTAACTTTTTCAATTAAATCCCCTCCCAAAATATAATTATATATATAATACAATTATAATAATACTAGAAAATCTATTATTTTTCTATAAAAAAGTGGATATATGTAAATTTCCTTATAAATTAAAAAAGTGCCTATTGGCACTTTTTAATAAAATAATGTTAATGTTGGAATTTTTAATTCTTTTGAATCATCCTTTAAAAATTCTTCATATAACTTCTTAGATTTATTATAATTATCTATAATAGAGTTTTTAGTTGTTTCATCCATACTTGTTGGCATTCCCTCATAAGCTGCTTTAATATTTTCATATCCTCTAGCTATATCTTTTTCAACATTTATATAATACCAACCTGCATTACTTAATGCTAGCATATCATTTTCATTCATAGAATAAGATTTCCTAGTAAATTCTATTCCTTCATCATTCATTTTTTTATTTAAATATACAGCTCCTAATGCTCTATAGTATTTAGAATTATTTTCATCTAACTTCATTGCTTCGTTTAATTTGTTTATTGCCTCATCCCATTTTCCATCTACTATATCTAAATTAGCTAATTTATATAATAAATTGCTGTCATCTTTTTTAATATTTAGTGCCCATCCATAATATTCTTTTGCCTTCTCATTATTTGATTGTAAATTGGAATAATAATCAGCTACTCTAAGTACCATTCCGTAGTTAAAAGGCTCTTTTTGTATTGCAGCCCTTAAGTAAGACTCAGTCGGTTTCACATTTCCTTTTTCTAATAATATCTTTGGAACTAATACTCCATAACTATTAGGATAATCCTTTTTGGATAATATGCTTTTTTTAGCTAAAATAAGAGCTTCATCATATTTCTTATCATTAAAAGCCTTTAATGACGAGATGTAGTATGATATATATGATTCTTTACCTTCTTTTTTAGCTTTTCTAGAAGCATCATCTAAATATTCTTTAGCTTCATCTTTTCTATTTGTAATATTATAAATCTCAAACTTTATAATATCACTAGCTGAACTATTTATGTTTTTATCTTCTAAATTGTTAATTAGATCCTCTCCCTTATTAGCTGTTTTAGTAGACATTGAATACGCCTTTGCTAATAACATCTTATAAGAATCTTCACTTGGATTTTTATCTACAATATCTTCTAATGATCTAATTAACTCTTCTTTATTAAATAAATACATATCACTTATTACGTCGTAAATTTTCATCTCATTTCTATTTAAATTCCATGCATCTTTTAATAATTCTAACCCATTATCCCATCTATTAATAAGCATATTCATATTAGCTAAAACAGATATATCATAAGGAGAATTTTTATCTAATGGATATGTTTCAGTTAATTCTTCTGCTTTATATATATAATTGTTTGAAATGTAAGCTGCAAATAAAGTTTTTAGAATTTCTTTATTTTGTCCATGGCTACTTATATAGCTTTCTCCTAATGAAATAGCTTCATCATATTGTTTATTCATTATAAATGTAAATAGCATAGAATTTATAAGTTCTGCATCTCTGTCTTTATATTTATCAAAACCTTCTTCTTTTATAAGTTTATCTCTTTTTATCATTACTTCTTTTAAAAGAGTATTTGACTTTTTAAAGTCTCCTTTTAATGAGTATAAATCTGCTACTTTCGCTTTCCATATTGGCCACTTTTCATCATTTTGCATTTTATTATATTCTTCTATTGCTTCATCGTACTTGCCTTCATAATATAAATATTCTGCATTATTTTTAGTTATGTTAACTTCTTCTACAGTTGTAAGACTCTTTATTCCTAATATCATAACAAGAACAAAAAAACAAGAAACTCCTATTACAACAATAGGCTCTACATAAGGATTTTTATCGTTTGCTTTTTTATAAATAGTTTTCACTTTATCACTTGTCCTATTAACTCCATTTATAACTGGTTTAAATATCTTTCCTAGCTTTCCAAAAAACGATTTCAAAGGCTTTCTTATAGTAGAAAAAAGCTTTTCTATTCTTTTCATAACTTCCTCCACCTTTTTATTTTATCTACATATTAATAACATAATATACATTTTATCAGATATTTTTAATATTTACAATTGAAATATTTACAAATTTTCCCCTATAGTTAAGTTTCATTTTAAATATATTTAAAACAAACAAAAATTTTTAAATATATTTAAATTTATATTTAAGTCAATTTTAAAAAGCTAATAACATTTATCGTTATTAGCTTTTCTATTCAAATACTAGATTTAATTTATACTTTTTAATTTTTCTTCTAATTTTGATACAGCCTTATACATTATAAATGCTATTACTGAAAGAATTACTATACTCATCATAACCATATCTAATTGTGATATTTGTCCACCATATACTATCAAGAACCCTAAACCCTCTCTTGCAACTAAGAACTCTCCCATAATAACGCCTACCCATGATAATCCGACATTTATTTTAAGTGCTGAAATTAACACTTGAATATTAGCTGGGAATATAAGATATTTTAGTGTTTGAAACTTTGTTGCCTGAAGTGTCTGCATAAGCTTTAATTTACCTTTATCAACTTCATTAAAACCTGTTAAAACTGTAATTATAGTTGTTACTATGGAAATAAGGAGTGCTATAACTATTATAGCTGTAGTTCCATTTCCAACCCAAAATATTACTATTGGTGCGAGAGCAACCTTTGGTAATGCGTTTAAAACTACTAAGTATGGATCTAATACTTTTGAAGTGAAAGGCGATGCCCATAATATTATAGCTATTATTGTTCCAATCACCGTTCCTAACGTAAATCCTAATATAGTCTCATAGCAAGTTACCAGTATATGAGTTACTAAAGTTCCTTGTTTTGCAAAAGACATAAAGGAATCGACTATCCTAGACGGACTTGATGTTAAAAATGGATCTAT
Source organism: Clostridium sp. CTA-7 (assembly GCF_054768095.1). Classification (NCBI taxonomy): domain Bacteria; kingdom Bacillati; phylum Bacillota; class Clostridia; order Eubacteriales; family Clostridiaceae; genus Clostridium; species Clostridium sp. CTA-7. The sequence goes on from NZ_BAAAAV010000003.1 coordinate 513,113, forward strand.
CCATTTAAGTCTTGCTGCAATTTCCCAAAGAGCAATAAATATAACTAAAATAGCTATTCTAAAGACAGCTATTTTTATTCTATCTCTTTTTACTTTTTTTATATATTTTTCATGTTCCTTACTCATTTACCTTGTCAATCTCCTTCCATAATAAATTAAAGTACTCATTAAATTCTGGTTCTTTTCTTCTTTGAAATGGAGTTGCTTCAGTATTTTTGAAATCTATCTTTATATCTAACTTTAACTTTGCTGGTCTTTTAGTAAGCATTATTATTCTATCAGAAGTTGCAATTGCTTCACCTAAATCGTGAGTAACCATTATTGCTGTTTTTCCTTCTTTTTTTATTATTCCTTTCACATCATCGCAAACTTTAAGTCTTGTTTGATAATCTAAGGCTGAAAAAGGTTCATCTAAAAGCAGCACATCTGGATTTAAAGCAAGAGTTCTTATTAATGCTACTCTTTGTCTCATACCTCCTGAAAGTTCACTTGGTTTATGCTCTTTAAATTTTGCTAATTGATAGTTTCTTAAAAGCTCATCTGCTCTTTTTCTATTTTCCTCATTATCTAATCCTTTAATTTTTAAACCTAATAAGACATTACTCCAAACTGAAAGCCATTCAAACAAATAGTCCTTTTGAAACATGTAACCCATTTTATCTAATCTATTATCTACATTTTTGTCATTATAAACAATTTCTCCCCCTGAAGGTTTTAAAAGACCACTTAGTATATTTAATAATGTTGATTTTCCACAACCTGAGGGTCCTATTATACTAACAAAATCTCCCTTTTCTATTGAGAAATTTAAATTTTCTATAGCATTGGTTTCTCCCTTTAAAGAATGATAAGCTAAACTAATATTTGATATATCTATTAAACTCAAATTTATACCTCCTTTCTAGTTTATGTAAATATTTATAGAAAGAAGTTTGTTAGCTAGCTCTAGTTTTCTAGAGCTAGCATTTGAAAATTTATTTAGATTTCATAGCTTTTTCTGCAAAATCATTATTAACTATTTTTTCAAATGATGGTCTATCTGGTAATAAAGTTTTATCATAACTTTCTATAACATCCATTAATCTAGTTAAATCTTCTTCCTCTATTGACGGCTTGATTGCTATGGCATTTATTTCCTTATAATTTTTAACAACTAAAATTATTATATCCTTATCTGTTCCTGGGAAGAATGAAGCTATTGATTCAGCTACTTCTTCATTACTATGTGTTTCTACCCATTTCTGACCTTTATAAATTGCATTAGTAAACTTTTGTATTATCTCTGGATTTTTATCCATATATGATTTAGTTGAGAAGAAGCAAGTATAAGGTAAATCTCCCACTGCTTTTCCTATTGATGCTATTACCTTTCCACTACCTTCTTTTTCAATCATTGAAGCTGTTGGTTCAAATAGCGTTACATATTTACCTGTCCCAGCTTTAAATGCCCCCGCTGTAGCTGTAAAGTCTATATTAGTTACTAAATTAACATCTGTTTTAGGGTCTATACCATTTTGTCTTAATACATATTCAAAAGCCATCTGAGGTACTCCACCCGGTCTACCTCCTATAATTTCTGCTCCCTTTAAGTTTTTCCAATCAAAATTTTCTTCTGCTTCTCTACCAACTAAAAAGGCTCCATCTGTTTGTGTTAATTGAGCAAAAAGCACTGGATAGTCTTCTCTTCCTTGGTTATTAATATAGATTGTTTGTTCTGGTCCACAAAATCCTATATCTGCATTTTTACTTAAAACTTGTTGCATTGTCTTATCTGCACCTTGACCTGTTGATAAGTCTATCACTAACCCCTCTTCTTCAAAAAATCCTTCATTTATGGCAACATACATTGGTGCATAAAAAACAGAACGAACAACTTCATTTAATCTAACCTTTGTTAATTTTTTTCCTATAGGTTCCTTATCTTTCGCACATGAAATAAAATTAAATGTGGTTATTCCTATTAACGCTACTAATGATGCAATTTTAATTAACTTATTTTTCATTTCCCCTCCTAAAATCTATATTCTAATTCTAATCATTACTATGCTTTATAGTATGAAATTGACTCTAATTTTGTTAAAAAATAAGACTTTTTAATTTTTAATTTACTTTATACCCTATTTATGTCTTTAATAAATAAATTTTAAAGTAAAGCTTACCACATCATTTACTTATTTAATCAATAGTGATAAATTATTAATTGGATTACTAAGGAGGTCTTAAAATGAAAATATTTAGAGAAGCTATAATAATACTTGGCATTTATTTGCTTGGAGAGATAATTTGTCGATGGTTCTCTTTGCCTATACCAGGTAATATTTTAGGAATGTTAATATTGTTAGTTTTATTATGTACTAAAGTAATAAAGGTTGAAAAAGTTGAAAATATATCTGATTTCTTTTTGGATCATTTGGCATTTTTCTTTATTCCAGCAGGTGTAGGATTATTAAACTCATTCACATCTATTAAGGATAGTTTACTTTTAATAATATTACTTTGTGTAGTTACTACAGCTATTGTAATAGTAACTACAGGATTAATTGTTCAATTTATTATGAATTTACAAAGGAAAAATATTAAGAAAGGATCTGAATCAAAATAATGAATATTTTAACTGAAAATATATTATTCGGAGTAGTAATTTCGCTAATAGCATTTGAAATTGGTCTATTTATTTACAAGAAAACTAAATTTCCACTATTTAATCCACTTTTAATAGCTATTGCTATAGTTATAGGATTTTTAATAGTATTTAACATAGATTTTGAATCATACAATAAAGGCGGACAGTTTATAAATATGTTCTTAGGCCCTGCTACAGTGGTACTTGCAGTTCCTTTATACAAGCAATTGCAACTATTAAAGAAGCATCTGGTTCCAATTTTTACTGGGGTTCTAATAGGAAGCAGTATAGGCATAATATCAGTACTGATATTATGTTCTGTATTCGGTGTAGAGAATGTTATTACTATATCATTACTTTCAAAATCAGTAACAACACCTATAGGTATAGAAATAACAAACCAACTTGGCGGCTTAGCTCCTGTAACAGTTTTATCTATAATTTTATCAGGAATAATAGGTGCTATTATAGGTCCTATATTATGCAAATTCTTTAAAATTAAAGACAAAGTAGCTATTGGAATTGCATTAGGGACAGCCTCTCATGCCATTGGAACAACAAAAGCTTTAGAATTTGGTGAAACTGAAGGAGCAATGAGCTCTCTTTCAATTGGAATTGCTGGTATAATGACAGTATTTCTGGCTCCTGCCTTTTATAGTTTATTTTTAATGTTTATAAAATAAAGAATTAAAAAATAAAATTCAAAAATTAGTACAGTTATACAATCTAACTTTACTAATTTTTGAATTTTTATTTATCTTAAAATGGCAATAAATAATAAATATAAAAATATAATTTCCTAAATAGTAAAAAACATTCTAAATACGTAAGTTACCACATATGTTAAATTTATTGCCCAAATTATTGAATTATTATTGATTTTTTATTTTTAATAGCTTTGTATTTAAAAGTGTTATATTAGAATTATTTAGCACTCTTGCTGTATTCTTTCTAGTATATGCTTCTAATTTAAACATAAACTCATCAGGATTTATTTCTTTATCATTAACCATCTTTAGTCCCTTTTCCCAAGAAGCTGTTAATGATGGATTTAAAAGTGACGGTATCGATGCATTTATAGCTTCATAAATCATTTCTCCAAGCTCTGTTGGTGTTATAATTTGTGTTTTCTTATTTGATTGAATATACTCTATATTTATTAACTTTTTAAGTATTTCTGCTCTTGTAGCTGATGTACCTATTCCAGCTCCCTTTATATGCTCTCTTAACTCTTCATCCTCTATTAATTTACCTGCATTTTCCATAGCTATTATCATAGAACCTGTTGTATATCTCTTTGGAGGCGAAGTTTCACCTTCTTTTATTTCTAAATCCTTAATATTTAACTTTATTCCTTTTCTTATGTTTTCTGGAAAAGCTTCTTGATCCTCTTCCTTTTCATTTCCAACTACAATTAAATATCCTTTATCTATACATATTTTTTTATTTAAAATAAAATTTTCATTTCCAACTCCAATTGTTACAGACATTTTATTGTATTGTGCTGGTGGATAAAAAATCGCTAGAAATCTTCTAAGTATAAGATAGTACACCTGTTTATCTAAATTTCCTAATTTAGATAGAGTATCTTTTCCTTCTCCTGTTGGTATAATAGCATAGTGATCGGTAATCTTGCTATCATCAACGTACTTACTTTTCATTATAGATTTTGAATAATCTTTTTCTAATATTTTTTCTGCAATGCTAGTTAATTCTTCTGTAATAGGCATATTTTTAAGTTTTATTATGTTACTCTTTATTCCCTTTGCTACTGCAGTAGATAATACTCTAGCATCAGTTCTTGGATATGTAACCATCTTTTTTTCATAAAGCCCTTGAACTATTTTTAATGTTTCATCTGGACTTATTTTAAACCTTTTTGTGCACTCATTTTGAAGTTCCGCTAAATTATATAAAAGCGGTGCATTCTTTTTCTCTTTTGTTTTCTTTACTTCTTTAACTACTCCAAAACCTATATCTCTTAACTCCTTAATTAAAACTTCTGCATCATCTTTCTTTTTGAAGCCAACCTCATTATAAAGCTTAGGTGATTCAAAATAGTTCGATCCTTCAATAGCTTTCCAATCACCCTTTATTATTGCCTCATCATTTTCTTTTAAAAACTCTCCTGAAACTTTATAAAAGGATGTTTTTTTAAAATTTCTTATTTCTCTTTCTTTATCTACTACCATTCCAAGAACGCATGTCATAACTCTTCCAACTGCAACAACTACATTTTTATCTTTTTTTAAAGCATTAGCTAATGTTTTTCCGTACATAAGAGTTAATAACCTTGAAAAATTAATACCAAATATATAATCTTCTTTTGCTCTTAAATATGCTGAGTGTGCTAATGAATCGTACTCTGATAATGGTTTTGCTTCTTTTATTCCTCTTTTAACCTCTTCTTCTGTTTGAGAGTCAATCCAAACTCTTTTTTTTATTTTATTTGGGTTTCCAGCCATATCATCTACTAACCTATATATGTATTCTCCTTCTCTCCCTGAGTCTGTACATACATATATGCTATCTACATCTTCTCTATTCATTAAATTACTAACAATATTAAATTGATTTGAAGCTGAAGATATAATCTCATATTTATATTCTCTAGGCAAAAAAGGCAAATCTCTTAAGTTCCAAAATTTTAGCTTCTCATCATAAACTTCTGGATAACTCATGGTAACCATATGTCCAACACACCATGTAAAAATACTTTTTTCTCCCTCTATATATCCATTATTTCTTTTCCCATTAACATTAAGTAGCTTTACAAAATCCATAGCTACTGATGGTTTCTCTGCTATAAATAAAGCTTTCCCCATAGAAACTTCCTTTCTAAATAAAATAAACCTTCGAAAGAAGGCTTATTTTTATTATACTACATATTAATTTACATTTCATTAAGTAACCAGATAAAATAATTTAAAATCCCTGCAAAAACGAGCCATATAATGTATGGAATTAATAATATTGCAGCAACTTTATCAACTCTTATAAACTTAATAAAAGTTACTACTACTAGTACAAATAATAGTAGTATCCATAAGAATGAAATTCCATATAATCTAAAAGTAAAAAATATAAAAGACCACATAAAATTAACTATAAGCTGAACTAAATAAAAAAAGTATGCACCTTTATCATCAACACCTTGCTTATTTCTCATGTATATTCTATATGCAGCTATTCCCATTAGTATATACAATATAGCCCATACTATTGGAAACAATATTGCTGGTGGAGAAAATATAGATTTATTTAGTGTTTCATATGTAGCAATAGAATTTCTATTTATATAAGCAACTATAAATCCTCCGCCCAATGGAATTAATATATTAATTATAAGTGGAATTAATTTAAATTCTCCATTAACTTTAAATATATTAAAGCTTTTTCTTTTTCTTACATCTTTTTTCTTTTTTACTTTCTTAGGATTATTTACAAGTTTTTTATTATTAGAATTTTCTTTATTTTTCATGTAATGCACCTCTATAAAATATTTATTATTATATATGCATTAATATTTATATTTATGTAGTTAAAAATATATGTCCGAAAATTCTATATTCACCTTTTCTTGTAACTCATTTATTTCAACATTATTATTAATATAATTACTCTTTCTCCTAATATTATCTTTATATGGAAAGGTTATTTTAAATATGTTTCCATATTTTTTCCCCGCAGCTATTGTAATTTCACCCTCATGCAGTTCAACTAATCCCTTTGTTAAAAACAATCCAAGACCACTACCTTCCGAAGGTCTGTTTAATGATGTATTTACTTTTGTAAATTTATCAAAAATAACCTTTCTTTTATCTTCTGGAATTGCTTCTGCATCATTCATAACTTCTATTACTATATTCTTTTTATCATCTATTCTTAAAATTACATATATATTACCTTTGTACTTCCCATATTTTAGAGAATTGGATAATATATTTAACATTATTCTTTCAACACAGTTTTTATCACAGTAAAAATATATTTCTTCATATTGTGGATCAAAGGTTAATTTAGTTTCTTTAAACTCCATATAAAAATTGCATGATAAAACAACATTTTCTATTATATCTACAATATTATAAACCTTTTTATTTACATCTAAATATCCTTCTGAAAGTTTATTACTATCCATAAAGTTATTTATTGTTCTAATTAATCTTAAACAATTTTGTTTTATAACATTATTATTTCTATTTATTTTTTCTATCTCACATTTTTTTAAATATATATCGTTTAACTGAAGTGCAGAGTATATAACATTTATAGGTGTTCTAAGCTCATGAGAAATATTTGAATAAAACTCTTCTTTGATATTTTCATCATTTATTGTCTTTTCAAGTTTAACTATTTCTTCTCTTTGTTTTATTATTTCTGTTACATCATTAAACATTAAGATTTTTTTGTTATTATAAATCTTTACTAAATCAATTTCTAGTTCTTTTATTTCTCCATTCTCATTAGCAACACTAATTTGCGCAGTAAATTCGTTTACTTCATCATCAACTGAATACTCCTCTTCAGTAATTTTACTTAGTATATTATTTAATCTTAATTTATCTTTATCATATGTTATTCCACCTGGTGTGTTATAGTATAACTCTCCACTGTAATTAGAATACATAAGAATATCATCTTCAAAAACTAATACTCCATCTGAAAAGGCTTTGACTACATCATAGTATTTCTTTTCACTCTTTTCTAAAAGTAGGTTTAATTCTTTCAATTCTTTTTCTCTTCGCTTTAAACTTTTATTTAAATTAATTTTTACTTTTTTTGCTCTATTTAAATTTTCATATGCACCTTCATATGAATTATACAAAAGAGCTTCTTCTACTTTATCATAAACAAAAAAATATGATGATAATTTAATTATCCATACAAAAAACCAAAGGTCTTTGTCTAAAATGGCTGTTAATAGGATAAAACAATTACTTAATACTGTGAATAAACTAGCATGTATAACCCACTTATATTTTATATCTATATTCATCTTATTATATATATATATTATTAAAAATAATAATATAATCATTATTATCCCATTAATAATAATTGGCTTATCAAATATATAAATACTTTCTCTAATATTTAAAAAATTACATGAACTTTCTATAATAGCAAAGATTATAGGTATAACTAGAATAAATACTATATTTTGAACTTTTGGAGAGTATTTTTTCTTAAATAATATAATACTTGATATTATATTTATAATCTCCAAATATGTTATTAGTTGAATAAAACTTAAAGTCATACTAATTTTGTGATTATTAAACATCTGCTCTAATTCTATAAATCTTACAATAGCTATATAAAAATACCCAATTCCCATATATCTTATTATTCCTAAATCTTTATTATTAATTTTAATAATGCTTATTATAAATATTAGGACAGATATTGAAAAACATAGTATTCTTGTTACAAAAGCATATTCATCCACCATTTCAAAAGATAAGTTAATAATAGTTAATACCAAAAGTACAGGTATAAATATATTAGACATTACACCTTTATGCCTATAATCTGTTTTCTTACTTAACATTTATTATTCAATCACCCTTCATTTATTGAACTTGATAGTGAAAATAGTTCCTTTTCCTAAATCACTCATTATTTCTATATTACCATTTTGAGCTTTTATTAAATTATAAATAACAAAAAGTCCTACTCCAAATCCACTACTATTACTATCTTTAGATCTTGATTCCTTTTCATACTTATTAAAAGCTCTTTTAGTGAAACTTTTGCTCATTCCTATACCAGTATCCCCAACTTTAATTAAAACTTCTTCTTTAGTGTTTTTAATATTTATAAAGAAAGTTCCTCCTTCATCAGTGAATTTTAACGAGTTTGCTACTAAATTCAATATAACTCTTTGCATCATTTCTTTATCAAAGCAGATAAAAATTTCTTCTTCATCTGTATCAAAAAGTACATTAAGTCCATTATTTTTAATATAAGGTGAAAGTGAAAATAAATAATCTTCAACAAATTCTACTATATTATCTAAAACTAGATTTGCTTCTAAGTTTTCTGAATCTATTTTACTAATATCTATAAGATTATTGGTAAGCTTGGTAAGTATAAAACAGTTTTGCTTACTTATTTCATTATATGAACTTAACTTTTCAGTGTCATTATTCTCTATTAATATCTTTTCAAGCTGTATAGCAGAATATATAACATTTATAGGAACTTTTAAATCATGTGAAATATTAGATAAAAAGTTTTTCTTTATTTCTTCTTTCATTTTTATACTTTTCAACTCTTCTTTCATAGAAGCTATTTTTATTTCCTCAGTCAAATCCTTCAGTAGTAATATACATTCTGCTTCTTCTTCATTCAAAGAAAAGAATCTTGCCTCTATCTTTTTATCATCCTTATCTATTGTCGTTGAATAAGGTTTTTTATTTATATCCCGAACAATTTTCCTTATATCACAATTAAAATTTATATAGTAATCTATTCTTCTGTTTACAACCTCTCTTAAATTATCTTTTCCTATTATACTTAAAAACTTCTCATTACAATAGGATATTCTTAGATTATTATTTATAATTACTATTGGATTAGGTAAACACATTAAAAATTCTTTATATAAATTTTGTCTATTACTTAACTTCCTATAAGCATTCTCTAACTCATAGTTGTTATATATTATTTCTTTATTTAGTTCCTCTAACTTTTTATTTGTATTAATAGTTTCTTTAAATATAAAATTATAATTTTCTTTTGTTATATTCACTATAATGGCAAATATTGAGCTTACGAAAATAATTAACCTTACAATACTTATTGAATCAGTTATTATATATAATTTCATATAATTCCCAAGTACCCTAGCAATAAAACTTATAGCTGCCATATTTACATTTAATTTAAATAAGTCTATTTTACTTTCAGAAAAAAAGTTGAATGTATCTAAGTATCTATATATATTTATTAAAAATATTCCCGTAATTGTAATATATATATAGTATATCCAAGTAGCATCTACTACATTGTTTATAAAGGTAATAGATAAAACTACTCCAAATAAAATCAAATATTCAAAATAAACATCACTATTATTTTCAATATTTCTGTATTTAGCTATCATATAATACATCATTATTATATTTAGCAAATAAAATTCACTGCTCTGGCCATATCCAATTCTGCTTAAAAATATCTTTATTTCTTGAAATTGGTATTTCGGAGTTAAAAAAATAATAGAAATTATACAAATTGTAAATAGAAATATTTGAATTACTCCGTATATCTCTCTTTTACTAATACTTTTTAAATGTATAGCAAACATAAGTAATATCATAATTATAATTAACTCAGCTGCGCTAATAAAGTCGTTAACAATTTTACTATCGTTTACTATAGCTATTTGAAGTAAACTAAATATAATTAAGCTTAGCAATATATATATAGCTAACCTTCTTTTTTCAATACAATAAATTTTTTCTCTAAAACTATTATAATCCACTATATTTTCCCTCATCTTTATATTATTACTACATAATTTTACATCATTTCCTTTTATATGTGAATAAGTTTAAAAATTTTTACAAATAAAATAAGTATATATATCTCTATAAGAAACATATATACTTATCTATACTATTTATTATGTTCTTCTAACCACTTTATAATGTCACTTATAACTTTATCTTTGTTAGTTTCATTTAGCATTTCATGTCTTCCATCTTTATATATCTTATAGGTTAAATCTTTTACACCTATCTTTTTATATCCCTCATAAAGATTTTTTACTCCTTCTCCAAAATATCCAACCGGATCTCTATCTCCTGAAAAAATGTATATTGGTATATTTAATTCTTTAACCCTCTCCATATTTTCCACTTTATGAATATCCCATAAACCATTTATTAAGTCATAATAAAAATGAGATGGATATATAAAGCCACAATAATCATCCTCTATATACTTGTCTACTTCACTATCATTTGAACATAACCAATCAAAATTAGTTCTTGAATTTTTAACACTTTTATTAAATCCACCAAAAGATAATTTATCCATTAAAGTACTTCTTTTATTTTCTCCATTAAAAAGTATTTGTAGCTTAGATACTATTAACCCTGCTTTAGTAAATAATTTTGGTTTTCCATTACTTCCAGATAGTATAAGAGCATCTATAGAATCTCCATATATTTGTATATATCTTTGGCTTAAAAAGGATCCCATACTGTGTCCAAACAGTATTAATGGTAACTCTTTATTTTCATTTCTGATAATATCATTAAGTTGTTTTATATCTTCAAGCATTGAATAAAATTTATTTTCTCCATTTATAAATCCTAATTTATCAGTGCTTTCTACACTATGACCATGTCCATCATGATCATGAGCATAAACTATATACCCTTCGTCGACTAGCTTTTTAGCAAAATAATCATATCTCTCAGCCAATTCTGACATACCATGGACTATTTGAATTATAGCTTTTGGTTTTTGAGAATTATTTATCCACTTATAGCAATTAATCTTTGCTCCAGCTTTATTCTTAAAAATAAAATTATCCATACTAATTCCTCCCATTTTTTACTTTATTATATTATCTTCTTTATATTTATAAGTGTCAAACATCAAGAAATTAATAAAATCTTATAATAACCTTGTTTTATATGTATATAAAGTTGTGATATACTATTCATAGTTAAAATCAAATTTATTTTTAATTATTGATTATCTGTTAATATTATTGTATATAATATTTGATAAGTATTATAGGGTGGTGAAGAAGATTAGTATTAAATCAATAGCAAGCATTATAGCTTCAAAAATTACAATTTTTCTAACAAAAACAATACTAAAAGGGGGAACAACCTTCCCTGGAAAAGTGGCCTTAAAAATAGATAAAAACATACTTTCTAAAGTATCAAAAGGCTATAAAGTAGTTTTAATTACAGGAACCAATGGTAAAACTACTACAACTAGTATGATTTATAACATAATAAAAGAATCTTGTAACAAAGTTATTACCAACAGTACTGGAGCAAATCTTTTTTCTGGAATAGTCACAACTTTTATTGACAACCATAAATTCTTCAGTAAAGTTGAAAATTCTTATGCAGTTATTGAAGTTGATGAGGCTAATTTAAAATATGTAACTGAATATATTTCTCCGGAAATAATAACTGTAACAAACCTTTTTAGAGATCAACTAGATAGATATGGTGAAGTTTATACTACCTTATCTAAGATATTGGAAGGAATTCAACTTTCTCCCAAAGCTACTTTAGTTTTAAATGGAGATGAATCTCTTTTAGGCAAATTAGATCTTCCAAATAAAACTGTATTTTATGGTTTTAATGCTAATATAGGAGATAATAAAGATATAGAAATAAATGCAGATGCAAAGTTTTGTAAGTTCTGCAAGTCTCCTTATGAATATAACCATATCACTTACAACCATTTAGGTGACTTCTACTGTACAGGCTGTGGATTTAAAAGAGCTTCTTTAAAATATGCTGTAGATGATGTATTAGAACTAACTCCTGATAGCTCAACAGTAAAATTTAATGATCTAGATATTACTATAAGTCAGTCTGGTGTTTATAACATTTATAATGGCCTTTGTGCTTATTCTGTAACTAAAGAAATTGGTATAAATGATGAAGCAATAAATAAATCTCTACAAAATCAAGATTCAAGCTTTGGAAGACAAGAAGCTTTAAACATAGATGGTAAAGATGTAAAGATTATTTTAGTTAAAAATCCTGCTGGATATAATCAAGCTTTAGATACACTTTGTTTAAACAAAGATTCCTTTGCAGCAGCATTCCTTTTAAATGATAATTATGCTGATGGTACTGATGTTTCTTGGATATGGGACGTTGATTTTGAAAAGCTACATAATCTTAGTATTGAAGAAATATTTATATCTGGTTTAAGATGTTATGACATGGCTGTTAGACTAAAAGTTGCTGGTTTAAATAAAGATAAGTTTATAATTGAAGAAACCTTTGAAGACTTAACAGAAAAGATTAAAAATAGTAGAAATGATAAGATTTACGTTCTTGCTACATATACTGCTATGATTAATTTTAGAAAATATCTTCATTCAAAAGGTTACATCAAAAAACTTTGGTAAAGAGGGAGGCTTATAAATGGAATTAAATATTTGTCATCTTTATCCTGATTTACTTAATGTTTATGGTGATGTTGGTAACATTTTGATACTTAAACATAGAGCAGAACAAAGAGGGATAAAAGTTAATATAATTAATACATCGCTAAATGATAATTTTGATGCTGAAAATACAGATATTTTATTTTTCGGTGGCGGACAAGATTTTGAACAATCAATAGTTTCTAATGATTTAAAAACTATAAAAAAACCAAGCTTACAAAAATATATAGAGGATGAAAAAGTTGTAATCGCCATTTGTGGTGGATATCAATTACTTGGAAAATACTATATAGCTCCAAATGGAGAAAAAATAGAAGGTCTTGGTATACTAGATATATATACTGAGGGCGGAGATACTCGTTTCATAGGAAATACAGTTATATATAACGAAGAGTTTAATGAAACATATGTAGGTTTTGAAAATCACTCTGGCCGAACTTACACTAATGGTTTAAATCCTCTAGGTAAATGCATCCATGGATATGGTAACAATGGTGAAGATGGAAATGAAGGTTGCATATACAAAAATACATTTTGTAGCTATTTCCATGGATCCCTACTATCTAAGAATCCTGATTTAGCTGATAGATTCTTAACTTTAGCTTTATCTAAAAAATATGGATATATAACTCTAGAACCGATTAATGATGACCTAGAACTAAAAGCTAAAGAAGTAATTATAAAAAAGTTAGATAATAAAAAATAAAAATAAGACAAATTATTATTTGGAAGAATAATGATTTGTCTTATTTTTTTATTTCTATTTATTCAAAACCTTTATATCTTTTAGATACTCAATTTCCCATTCTTCAATTTCATTTAAGGTTTTAAAAGTATATCCTTTATTTTTATAAAAACTTATTATGTCTTGAAGTGCTTCTACAGTAGTAAATTTGCCTCCTAAATCATGCATTAAAACTACTTCTACATTATATAGCCCACCTTCATCTCGTATTCGTGACTTTATAAAATCTGCTGAAGTTTCTGATAACTCAGCATCACCAGATGCTATTGTCCAATCTATATAATAATCACCATTATTTATTATAGTATTCTTTATATTAGTTAATATATTATCATTAGAAACAGTATTATCAGAACCACCCGGTAATCTTATAAAATTTAAATTTTTCTTACCTACTGTATCTTCTATAATAGATTTGCACTTATTTAAATCTTTAAAATATTTTTCTTCACTTTTATATAATGTAGCATAATCATGTATATTACAATGTGGCATTATACACATACCATTTTCATCTAAAGACTTTAAAACATATGGATATATACCTGCATAATCACCTACTATAAAAAAAGTACCTTTTACTTCGTTATTATTTAATACACTAATTAATCCCTTAGTTATATTTGCTGATGGCCCATCATCAAAAGTTAAATATACAGTTTTTCTATTATTCTCTGCATACAATGCAGAAACTGGGATATAATTCATATTATTAAAGAATATAAGCATTATGAAAAAATTAAAATATTTGTTAAACTTTTTGATATTAACCACCTCCTACTTATATTCCTATTTTGTTCAATTACTAAATTTATATTATATGTAAATTAAACCACTTAATAAACCTTCTTTATGTTGTGATTATATAAAGTAGATGTTATACTTTAAAGTATGTGTATAAAGCATATACTTAATAATGTGCTAAATTAAATGAATACATATATTAAAATCTTTAGAAATGGGGAGATGAAATTGAAAAGAAAAAATTTATTAAAATCACTGGCGGTTGCTCTTTCTATTTCATTATTAGCTCCTTTTGCTAATAAAGTTAGTGCACAAGAGACAAATATTCAAGCTCCAGAAATTATTGGAGAAGCTGCTGTAACTATGGATATTAATACAGGTGAAGTAATTTATTCAAAGAACGCTGATTTAAAGTTATCACCAGCAAGTACAACTAAGCTTATGACTTCTCTACTTTTTGCAGAAAACAAGTCAAAATCTGATTATTTAACTTTTAGTGATACAGTTTTAAAAGTTACTGAAACATCAATTAACTATTATAAAAAACTGAATCCTGGTGATAAAATTTCTGCAGAAGATACAATGAAAGCTGTAATGATATTCTCTGCAAATGATACTGCTTATTTAATGGCTGAATCAGTAGGTGGAACAGTAGATAACTTTGTCACTATGATGAATGAAAAAGCTAAGGAGTTAGGTCTTAAAGATACTCATTTTGTCAATCCTTCTGGATTAGAAATTGATCCTCTAAACCCAAACAATAAAGATATAAATCAAACTACAGCATACGATTTAGCTCAAATAGGTATTGCTGCTTTTAAAAATGATTGGGTTAGAGAAACTATGGCACCTAAAACTGGTCAAATTACTGTAAATCTTGCAGGGTCTCCAGTAATAATTGAATCTAGGAACAAAGTTCTTGGTAAAAATGGTAATATAGGTGGTAAAACTGGTACAGAAGATTTAGCAGGACATTGCTTTGTTGGTTTCTATGAAAAAGATGGAAGAGACTTAGTTACTGTAGTTTTAAAATCTGAATATGGTGCAACTGGACTTAATGTATTTGAAGATACTGAAAAAATAGCTAACTATGGATTTTTAGCACAAAAAGAAGTATATAAAAATGCTGGAGATGAAGTTGGTAGTATAGATTTATCTTATAAAGCATTTAAATTTTTTGGTCCTGAAAAACAAATTAAGGCTCCTATAGTTGTAAAAGAAAATGTAGAATATTACAAAAATGATTTTAACGATAAAAACGCTCTAATTTCTTATAATGGTGATGTAAAAGATGCTTGGAAGTTAAGTGGTGATAATGAAGTTAAATTAACTTTCTCTACTCCAGGTCATACTGAAGAGATATCTGGGATTATAAAGGTTTCTGCTTTAGAACTTATTAAAACAAATTTACCTATATATTTATTATCATTATTAATAATTATTGTTATATTGGTTTTAATAATATTTATAGTTAAAATTGTAAATATGAAAAAGAGAAAAAGAAGAAGATACTATTATTAAAATAAAAGGTAGATTAAATCTGCCTTTTATTATTTATTCTTTAGGAAATTATAAAAAGATTCCCCTGTGAATAACTTTTTATAATTTCCTTCCTTCAGTTTATAAGTGGACATATGTAAGTTTATGTTGACTTGGAGCGGAGCGACGGAATAAGTAAACTTACATATGTCCACTTTTTTATTTAAACTCTTGTTTATATAAATAATTATAAATATATGCTATAATCCTAAAGAAAATATTTTAAAGGGGAGATACTATTGAATAAAACTGATTTTAAAGGTAGTGTTGTTTTAAATCCTGTTCCAGTTGTACTAATTACTTCAAGAAATAAAGCTGGTAAAGATAATGTATTTACAGTTGGTTGGACTGGAACTATATGTACCAAACCTCCAATGCTTTCTATATCAATTAGACCTGAAAGATTATCTTATGAATATATATCAGAGACAAAAGAATTTATCGTTAATATGCCTTCCTCTAAAATGGTTAAAGCTGTTGATTATTGTGGAGTAAAGCCTGGTAGAAAGTTTGATAAAATAAAAGATATGGGCTTTACCATGAAAGAAGGTACTAATGTTAACGTTCCTTACATAGATGAATGTCCAGTTGCTATAGAGTGTAAAGTAAAGGATATAATCAAACTTGGTTCACATGATATGTTTATAGCTGAAGTTGTTGGTTCACATATAAATAACAATTTAATAGATGATAAAGGCAAAATCCATTTTGAAAAAGGTGATTTAATTTCCTATTGTCATGGGGAATACTTTAAACTTCCTCAAAATGCTATAGGCTCCTTTGGATTTTCTGTAGCTAAAAAGCCTAAAGAAAATAATAAGAAAACTTATTCAAATAAAAAAAGCTCCAAGAAAAAAACTTTAACACCTACTAGAAGAAAGTAAAAATTAAATGCTTTCCTTGACATAAATTAAAAATCTATCTATACTCTATAATGTTACAATTAATTAAATTGGGGGATTAAACTATGTTTATACTAACCTATAAAATTAAATTTGAAGAACTAGATGAAAAAATTGAAATATTACAAATAAATGATATCTTCAATATATTTTATGAAAGTCCTTTGGAAATAACCACAGATGAATATGGTTATGGTTATTTAGAGAAACCTGTAGACACTATCGATATTAAAGTTGCCTATGAATTAGATGATGCTAATTTAACTTTATTTAAAGAAAATGTTTCATCACTTTTAGAAACAGATTGTATAACTGTGGAAGAGGTAAATTATGATTATGAGAATTATGATTTCCCTGCAGTTCATATAAATGATAACTGGGTTTTAGCTTCTCCTGATGAAGTTATAAATGATAAGAATAAACATAAAATCACTTTTATTTCTCAAGGTGCATTTGGTACTGGCTTACATGAAACAACAAAGGATTTACTAAATATAATCTTAACTAAAATTGATCTATGTAATAAAACAGTATTAGATATAGGAACTGGCTCAGGAATTTTATCAATTGCATCTGCAATTATAGGAGCAGCTAAAGTTACTGCACTAGATATAAGAGATGTAAAAGAAGAAGTTGAGTTAAATGCTTCATTAAATGGATTATATAATGTTGAAGTTTTAGTTGGTAATGCTTTGACTGAAGAAGTTCAGATAAAAGATAAATATGATTGGATTTATATAAATATAGGTGGAGAAGAAACTGAATTATTTATGAATTTTATAAAAGACCATTTAAATATTAATGGTAATCTTCTTGTATCTGGATTAGTTGAGTGGAGTTTTGACAAAGTTAAAAGCATTGTAGAAAGCTACGGATTTGAATTAGAAAAAAAATATCAAACCAATGAGTGGATAACTGCTACATTTAAATAAAAGATGCACCAAAATAGGTGCATCTCTTATTTATTATATAAGTATTTATATATGTTATAATTTGCTTTTACTTTATCAACATATTTTTTAGTTTCTGGAAATGGTATATAATTTAAACTTTCTCCATCTGAAGAATACTCTTCATCACTTAGCCACTTATTAACATTCCCACTCCCACCATTATATGCTGCAAGAATTAAATCTAAATTATCAAATTCCTTTTCTAATGCTTTTAAATACCAACATCCCATTCTTATATTTAATTCTGGATCAAAAAGCATAGATGGCATAAAATAATTAATTCCTATTTCCTTTGCCGCCCACTGTCCTGTAGTATCCATTATTTGCATTAACCCTTTAGCCTCTCTTTTAGAAACTGCTTCTTTATTAAAATCACTCTCTGTTTTAATAACTGCCAATACAAGATATGGATCTATTTCATATTCCTCACTATACTTATTTACATACTCAGTATATTTGTAAGGATATATATATTTTTTCATTACTAATGTTATTCCTAAGTAAGTAATTAATATTACAATTAAAATAGTTACTATACGCTTAAACTTCATTATTTTCTCCTTACTTATTAATTACCTTTAAAAAATCAATAATTTTATCTACCTGATTTTTAGTCTTTATTAAATCTCCATTATTATCAATAACAATATGAGCATATTCTTTTTTTCTATCTAATGATATTTGTGCATTTAATCTATTTATAGCTTCATCCTTAGATAGCCTATCCCTATTTTTTAACCTAATTATTTGTGTATTGTTATCAACCCAAACTACGATTATATAATCCATATATTGGTGAAGATTATTTTCTATTAAAGTTGGTGCATCAAGTATCACCATAGACTCTCCATTTTTCTCATATTCCTCTAAGCTTTTAAAAATTTCTTCTTTTATATATGGAATTATTATATCCTCGAATTTTTTTCTTTGCTTTGGAAACCTAAAAATATGATTTCCAAATTCCCTCCTTCTAAATTCCCCTCTCCAATCGAAAAAACCTGATCCAAATTCTATATTTATTTTATCTAGAATTTCAGGGTACTTAATAAGGACATCTCTAGATATTGTATCTGCATCAATTATTTTAAAGCCCTTATCAATAAGCATCTTTGAAACAGTACTCTTACCTGAACCAATTCCTCCTGTTAACCCTATCTTAATCATTTTCAGTTAAGCCCCCTTACTTAGCTTCATACCATGTTTTACCTATATTAATATCTACTTCAAGAGGCACTTTCATCTCCAAAACACTTTCCATTTCTTCTTTTACTATTTGTTTTACCTCTTCAAACTCTTTTTCTTTAACATTTAATATAAGTTCATCATGAACTTGTAATATTATTTTACTTTCTAATCCTTTTTCTCTTAGCTTATTATAAACCTTAACCATAGCTAATTTTATTATATCAGCTGCACTTCCTTGAATAGGTGCATTCATTGCCAATCTTTCTCCTAAAGCCTTAACAATTCTATTTGAAGACTTAATTTCTGGTATAAATCTTCTTCTATTTAAAATTGTTAACACATATCCTTTTTCTTTTGCTTCTTCAATTGCACTATCTAAATATCCTTTAATTTTAGGGTATCTATCAAAGTAAATCTCCATATATTCTGAAGCTTCTTTTTTAGTTATGTGTAAATCTTGAGAAAGGCTAAAATCACTTATTCCGTAAACTATTCCAAAGTTTACAGCCTTAGCTCTACTTCTCATTAATGATGTTACCTCATTTAATGGTACTTTAAATACTTCTGAGGCCGTTTTTGTGTGTATATCACTATGATGATTAAACGCATCTATCATATTTTCATCCTTTGACATATCAGCAAGAACCCTTAACTCTATTTGTGAATAGTCACAAGATAATAAAATATCATTTTTCTCATTAGGTATAAATACCTTTCTTATTTCTCTTCCCATTTCATATTTTATAGGAATATTTTGAAGGTTAGGCTCTGTGCTTGATAATCTTCCTGTAGTAGTTACAGTTTGATTAAAACTTGAATGTATATGTCCATCATTATCTATAACATTCTTAAGGCCTTCCACATAAGTAGAATTAAGTTTTGTTATTTGTCTATAATAAGTTATTTTTGGTATTATTTCATGCTTATCTTGAAGTTTTTCTAAAACCTCTGCATTAGTTGAGTATCCTGTTTTTGTTTTCTTAATTACAGGTAAATCTAACTTTTCAAAAAGTATTTTTCCTAATTGCTTTGGAGAATTTATATTAAACTCCTCTTCTGATAAAGCGAAAATTTCTTTTTCTGTTCTAGTAATCTCCTCTTTAAATTTAACTGCTAAATCATCCAGCATATTTTTATTTATATTAAATCCTAAAGATTCCATTGAAGAAAGAACAAATATTAATGGGTGTTCAACTTCATAATAAAGTTCATCCATTTTTTCTTCTTGAATCTTTTTCTTTAATAACTCATAAATATCTTTTAGCTTAAAGTTTATCTTTCCTTCTAATAACTCTTTATCACCACTTATATCTTGACCTAAATATTCATTTATTAATGTTAATAAATCATATGATGACCTTGCTGAGTCTATTAAATAAGCAGCTATTGCAGTGTCAAATTCAAAACTCTTTATAGCAATACCCATTTTATTTAATATGGTAACTAAAGACTTTCCATCATGAATTACTTTTCTTAGGGATTCATTTTCCATAATTTCTTTTAAAGCTAAACAAGCTTCATTAGAATCAGAGCTTTGAACTTCTTTAAAATCAACTAAATATACTTTACCATCGTTTGATAAATAAAAGTTCTTTAATTCTATTTCTGAATATTTCCCACTATTTATTGATTCATAAGTAATATAGCATATATCTTTTAAGACTTTTGATAAACCCATTAACTCTTTAGAATCTTTAATTGTAATTAAATCTAACTCTTCTTCTTCTATGTTTAATTCTTCATTACTTTCAGGAAGTTTATCTAACATTGACTTCATTTGAAGTTTGAAAAATAATTTTCTTAATCCATCTTTATCGTAAGATTCTTGACTTTTTATCTCTTCTAAGTCAAACTCTATAGGCACTTCTGTAATTATGGTAGCTAACTTTTTGCTAAATATAGCTTGCTCTCTAAAATTCTCTAGATTTTCTTTTAATTTTTTCCCACTAATATTATCTATATTCTTTAATACTTCTTCTACAGAACCATAAGTTTGAATTAATTTATAGGCAGTTTTTTCTCCAACGCCTGGAACTCCAGGTATATTGTCTGACTTATCACCCATAAGACCCTTAACATCTATAAATTGAGTTGGTGTAACTCCAAAGTCCTCAACAAATTTTTTATAATCATATATAGCTGTCTCAGTAACACCCTTTTTAGTTATTACAACGTGTATATTTTCTGAAGCTAATTGAAGTGCATCTTTATCTCCTGTAACTATGTAAACTTCAATTTCGTTTTTCTCCGCATATTTTGCAAGAGAACCTATTATATCATCAGCTTCAAATCCATCAATTTCATATTTACTTATAGCCAATAAACCTAAAAGTTCCTTTACAATAGGAAATTGTTCAGCTAACTCTTGCGGCATTTTCTTTCTTCCAGCTTTATAATCTTCATATTCTTTATGTCTAAAAGTTGGTCCTTTTTTATCAAAAGCAGCAACTATATAATCAGGCTTTAACTCTTCCTTCATTTTAAATAGCATATTTGTAAACCCATAAACTGCATTTGTATGAATTCCATCTGTAGTTGTTAATTCTGGAACTGCATAAAATGCCCTATTTAAAAGTGAGTTAGAGTCTAAAATTAATAATCTTTCCATATCTTCCTCCAATTAAGGAATTAAATCCTTAAAGCTTTGTTTAATATAAATTATACTATTTTTACAATAACAAATCATTACATTTTAATTAATAAATAA
Organism: Clostridium sp. CTA-7; assembly: GCF_054768095.1. Taxonomy (NCBI): domain Bacteria; kingdom Bacillati; phylum Bacillota; class Clostridia; order Eubacteriales; family Clostridiaceae; genus Clostridium; species Clostridium sp. CTA-7. The sequence goes on from NZ_BAAAAV010000003.1 coordinate 534,670, forward strand.
ATTTGTTTTCCTTATAAAAATCTCCACATTTCAATATATTAATTCATATATAAATATTAAAAAATACTTAAATCTAATTCTTCAGATAAATCTTTAATTGCATGTAGTCCTGATATACTATTTCCCTTTTCATCTAAAGATGGCCCATATATCCCTACTCCATATTTTCTTGGAGCAGCAGCAAGAATTCCTCCACCAACTCCTGACTTTGCTGGTATACCGACATGAACTGCAAATTCTCCTGATGCGTCATACATTCCACATGTCACCATAATAGTTTTTACGATTCTACACACTTCTCTAGACATAATTCTTTCATTAGTCCAAGGTATAACCCCATCATTTGCAAGAACTGAAGCAAATCTAGCTAAATCCCTTGCAGATACTTCTATTGAACATTGTTTAAAATATAAATCTAATATTTCTTCTACATCTCCATCTAATATACCTGTGCTTTTCATAAAATATGCTAAAGACCTATTTCTATTTCCAGTTTCTTTTTCTGATAAATAAACTCTTTCATTTACATATATATCTTTATTGTTAGTTACAGTTCTTATAAATTCTAAGATCTTTTCTAGCTTTTCATCAACTGTTTTTCCGTCTATTAAAGAAGTTGTTACAATTGCACCTGCATTTATCATTGGATTATATGGTCTTACTGTATCTCTAACTTCTAAGTTAACTATTGAATTGAACCCCATACCAGTAGGTTCTACATTTACCTTTTTAAAAACATTGTGTCTTCCATTATCTTTAAGAGCTAAAATCAAAGTAACAACCTTTGATATACTTTGAATTGTAAACTTTGTATCACATTCTCCTGCATAATATTCTTTTCCATTTAAATCAACTATACATATTCCTAAATCATTAGGATTTGCTTCTAATAAAGCTGGAATGTATGATGCAAGCTTTCCATCTTTCCCGTATTTTCTATTTTTATCAACTAATGTATTTAATAAATTAAACACTAATATCACCTCTTACTATCTTTAGATTATCCTACCTTTATCACTAAGTATTTCTATTATATTAATAATTATTATTATACACAAGGTAATTTATACCTCTATATTTTTAACTAGACTATTTTACTAAATTATGTAAGAATAAATAGTATAAAATTAAAAAACTGAGGTGATTTCATGGATATGAAAAATATGTTACAAAAATATGCAATGTTAGCTGTAAAAAAAGGTGTTAACTTGCAAAAAGATCAGGTTTTACTTGTCAACTCACTAGTTGAATGCTCAGACTTTGCTAGAGCAATTGCTGAAGTTGCATACAAAGAAGGTGCAAAAGAGGTTATAGTTCATTATGCTGATCAAAAACTGCAAAGACTTAAGCTTGATTATGCTTCTGTTGATACTTTAAAAGAAGTCCCAAACTGGGTATCTGAATCCTATAACTCTTATGCTAGAGAAGGATGTGCTGTTATATCTATTTCAGCTTTTGATCCTGATGCCTACAAAGGAATACCAATGGAAAAAATATCTACATTCCAAAAGCATCGTCAACTAGCGTTAAGAGAATACTACGATTATTCTATGGCAAATAAAATACGTTGGACTGTAGTATCTGCTCCTACTGAAGCTTGGGCATTAAAAGTATTTAATGATTCTAACTCTGAAGAAGCTATAGCTAAGCTTTGGGATGTTATATTTAATGTTGTTAGATTAGATAAAGAGGATCCAATTAAAGCTTGGGATGAACATAATAGCAATATAGACAAAAACTTAGAATTTTTAAATTCTAACAAGTTTGAAAAGCTTCGCTTTAGAAACTCTAAGGGTACCGATTTAACTATAGAACTTCCTAAAGAACACATTTGGCTTGGCGGTTCAGAAAAATGTTCTTCTGGAATAGATTTTAATGCTAATATGCCAACTGAAGAAGTTTATACATTACCTAAAAAAGATGGAGTTAATGGTACTGTAGTGTCATCAAAACCTTTAAGTTATGGGGGAAACCTAATAAATAACTTCTCTCTTACTTTTAAAGATGGTAAAGTTGTTGACTTTACTGCTGAAGAAGGATTTGAATCTTTAAAAGAATTATTATCTAGTGATGAAGGAGCAAGTTATTTAGGCGAAGTTGCTTTAGTTCCATTTGATTCTCCTATTTCAAACTCTAACTTAATTTTTTACAATACCTTATTTGATGAAAATGCTGCTTGTCATTTAGCCTTTGGTAAAGCTTATCCAACTTGTATAGTTAATGGAGAAGATTTAAGCACAGAGGATTTATCTAAAAAAGGAGCTAACGACTCTATAATCCATGTAGACTTTATGGTTGGTACAGATGATTTAGATATATTAGGATATACTTGTGATAATACTGAAATTAAAATATTTACTTCTGGAAATTGGGCATTTTAATTTTACTAATATTTTAACTCTTTAACAAAAAAGCTTCAGTCAAAATTTTGACCGAAGCTTTTTTTTATTCTTCTTCACCTTTGGAAATATTATTTCTTCTGTTTCTTCTTTCAATTTCCTCTTCTAATGCCTCTTTTATACCTTCCATCTTAGCTTTTATCTTCTTTCTTGCAGTAATTTTTTGAAAGAACAAAGCTACAGCAGATGAAAATGCGTATATTTCTTGCTTTTCATTTAAAACTATCTCTGTAGAATCTAAGTCTATTTCATTAAATATATACTTTGAAACATACTTATCATTATTTATTGTATTTGTTACTTCATATAATTTATTTTTTTCATACCCAGTTATACTAGTTACCATTTCGATCTTTTGTTTTCCTACATTTTTTATAACTTTCTTATAACTCACTTCTGTAGGATTTTTATCATTAAATTTAGGCATTTGCTTTTTGTTTAAATCTATAAATACTTTGAATACCCTTTCTATAGGTTTATTAACTACAATACTTCTAGTGTAATCACTCATTTGAATCCCCCTCTTTATACCTTATATTAATAATATTATTACATTTTTTCTAATAAATTTCTATAAGAAAGTGGAAATATATAAGTTTACTTATTCCGTCTCTTCGCTCCAAGTCAACGTAAACTTATATATTTTCACTCGAAAACTGAAGAGAAGAAAGGAAAGCATAAAACAAATCTACTTTTTCACATTGAATTACTAAAATCCTTATATAGTTACATTTTCAAAACTTTAAATTTTTATACTTTACTAATTATAAAAAAATAAAAGGATATTCTCCTTTTATTTTTCTATAGAAATTTTAATGTTTATCTTCAGATCTTGGCTTATTTTTTCCAAGCTTTCTAGATTCCTTAGAGTACCCAACTTCATCAGCTACTTCTACTTGCATTTTCTTTAATTCTGTCCTAGTTTTTTGCCCTGACTTCTTATTTTTCTTTGAATTTTTATTATTCTTATGTGCCATATAAAAACACCTCCTTGTCTTAAATATATTTTAAGCCAATTAACTGTTTTTATTCTAAGCAATATTTTAAAATTCAAGTTAATAATACTAGTATATTTTATTATTACAATTTAATTATTTTTATAAAATTTTTCTAATCTTTTTCTTATTTCTTTTATAAAATCATAAGAATTTGTAACTGTTATATTTTCTATGTTTGAAAGAATAGCTAAATCCTTTGTCATATATCCCTCATTAATAGTTTGCAGAGAAGCTTTTTCTAAATTATTTGCAAATTGAACTAATTCATCTATATTATCAAGTTCTCCTCTTTTCCTTAAAGCACCTGACCAAGCAAATATAGTTGCTATGGAGTTAGTAGAAGTTTCTTTGCCTTCTAGGTGATTATAATAATGTCTTTGCACAGTTCCATGTGCTGCTTCATATTCATAATAACCCTCTGGTGAAACTAATACTGATGTCATCATTGCAAGAGATCCAAAGGCTGTAGCAATCATATCACTCATTACATCACCATCATAATTCTTACATGCCCATATATACCCACCATTTGATTTAATGACCCTCGCTACTGCATCATCAATTAATGTATAAAAATACTCTATATTTAGCTCTTTAAATCTATATTTATATTCCTTATTAAATACTTCTTCAAAAATATCCTTAAAGGTGTGATCATACTTTTTAGAAATAGTATCTTTTGAAGAAAACCATAAATCTTGCTTTGTATCTATTGCAAAGTTAAAGCAACTTCTTGCAAAGCTTTCTATAGATTTATTTAAGTTATGCATTCCAAGAACTACTCCATCTCCATTAAAATTATGAACAAGTTCTCTTTTTTCCTCTCCATTTTCATTAGTATAAACTAACTCAACTTTTCCTTTGCCTTCTATTTTCATTTCGACATCTTTATAAACATCTCCATAAGCATGTCTTGCAATTGTAATAGGCTCTTTCCATGTGCTTACATAAGGTTTAATAGAGTCTACTATTATAGGTGCTCTAAATACTGTTCCATCCAAGAGAGCTCTTATAGTTCCATTTGGACTTTTCCACATTTCCTTTAAGTTATATTCTTTAACTCTTTCTGCATTTGCTGTAATAGTTGCACACTTTACTCCAACACCATATTTTTTTATTGCTTCTGCAGCTTCTACTGTAACACTATCATTAGTATTATTTCTATATTCTAATCCTAAATCGTAATATTCTGATTTTAAATCTATAAATGGAGTTAAAAGTTCCTTCTTAATCATGCCCCATAGAACTCTTGTCATTTCATCTCCATCCATTTCAACTAATGGTGTTTTCATCTTTATTTTATTCATTTTTAGCCCCCCAAGTGTATAATTTAAAAGTAATTATACATTATAACCTTCTATTTTACAATTATATTTAAATATATAAAACTAATATAGTTCATAGTGCAATAAAGGTATAGCAAAAATTGCCATACCTTTATAATCTTATTTTTTACTTAATAGTATTTATATATAGTTTTAGAATAAGAATGAAATAAGAGTTACAGCGAAAATTACTTGGCAAACCCCTACAGTACCTCCATAAAGCATTGCCTTTGGTCCTTCTTTTACTAAATCATTTATTTTCACTCTCATTCCTATACCTGCAAGGGCTATTATTTCAAAGTTACTACTAATCCATTTAAAGCTAACGGATATAAATTCAGGTACTAGCCCTATAGTATATAATATACAAATTATAAAGAATCCATTAATAAACCATGGAATATTTATTCTTTTCTTTTTATTTGATTTATTTTTAATTTTTTCTTCATTCTCACTTATTCTATCATTATTTTCTTGATTATTATTTTCTTTAGAAAAATCTATTTTTTCATAAACTAAAACAACTGCAACTAATAATATTATTCTTATTATTTTAAAAACAGTTGCTAATTTTACAACATCATCTGAAATAAATTTTGCAGAACCTATTACTTGTCCAACTGATTGCAGAATTCCTCCTATTAAAGCTGATGTGTGCAGTGCTTCATTATTATATAAAAAAGCTGTTAAAAAAGGCAATGAAATCATCATTATAGTTCCTATTACATTTACTATAGTTATTGCTATTACCTTATCAGACTCATCTGCATCAATAACAGGAGCTGTTGCACCTATAGCCGATGATCCACAAACAGCATTTCCTGATGCCATAAGTAAACAATACTTTCTATTAAATTTAAGTTTTCTCCCTATCCAATATGCTGCTGTAATTGTTAATGTCATTTGTATTATTATGAATATAAGTCCATTAAATCCAAGCTTTAATATTTCACTTAAGTTTAAATTGGCCCCCATAAGTACTATAGAATAGTTTAAAAGATCTTTTTCTGCAAACTTAGTTCCACTATCATATTTATTTCCTTTAAATATAGTATTTCCAACTAATATTCCAATAAATATGGCAAAAGTTGCAGCTCCTACTGTAGAGAATTTTTTACCTAACGCCTGAGAAATAATACCTATAACTAGACAAATTATTAATCCTGGCAATATACCTTTTACTTTTTTCACTATATGTTCACTCCTAAATATATAAATTAAATCATTTGTTTTCTAGACTAATTATAAATATTATTAATTAAAAGTTAAACTATTATTATTTTATTATTATGATAAGTAATTACTTATATATGAATATTTCTTCTTAGCGTAATCTATAAATATTCTCATATTATTTGAAATAAATTTATCCTTATGCATTATAAAATATAAATCTCTCTCAATTTTTCCTTCCTCTAATCTGAAGTAAAATAGTTTTCCAAGGTTTAAATTATCCTCTATTGCCCTATAAGATATGCATCCCACACCTAAGTTAGCTTCAACAGTTCTTTTTATTGCTTCTGTATTTCCTAGCTCTAAAAAGGTATTAAAGTTTATTTTATTCTTTTTTAAAAACATCTCTGTATGCTCTCTTGTTCCACTACCCTCTTCTCTCATTATAAGCTTTTCCCTTTCTAAGGTTTTAGCTGAAACAACATTAAAATCTTTAAGTTTATTTTCATCACCACAAATAAATACTAATTCATCCTTCCAAGCAACTTCCTTATGTATTTCATCAGAGTGGACTTCTCCCTCTACATAGGCAAAATCTATTTTATTCTCAAGTATTAGCTTTTCAATGTTTTTTGTATTTTCAATTATAAGTGATATTTCTATATCTTTAAATTTACTTGAAAAATCTTTAATTATATCTGGTAATATATAAATTCCTATAGTTGTACTTGCTCCAATTATTATTTTCCCCTTTTTATTATCTGCAAAATCCCTAATACTTTTTACACTTTCATCATATAAATTAAGTATTCTTCTAGTATAATTTAGAAACACTTCTCCTTCATGTGTTAAAAATAACTTCTTTCCTATTCTATCAAACAGCTTTACACCCAGCTCTGCTTCTAATTCATTTATGCTCTGACTTATAGAAGGCTGACTTATATACATTTCCTTTGCAACCCTTGTCATATTTAAGTATATAGCAGTTTCATAAAATATCTTAAGCTTCCTAAAATTCACAATATCCTCCCCTTATTATATAATAGAAGAACTCAGCAAATGCTGAGTTCTACAATATTATTTATTATTTATTATTTACATCTTCATATTCTACATCAATTACTTCTCCAACAGAATCGTCAACTTTAGTTGAATAGTCATTACTAAAATTTGTTTGAGCTCCTGAATTGTAACTAGTACTTGATGAGCTTTTACCTTTTTTATTATTGATATATCCTTTTATTTTAAAGAAAATATATAAACCTAATATAATAGGTAGCACCCAAACTAAAAGTTGCACAGCTAAAACTGTTATTACTCCTACTACTAAAACTGTACTAACTATGTATAATCCTGTCTTCAATCCATTACTCATAATAAATCTACCTCTTTTATTTAATATTGTTATTTTTCACTACATTAAAACTATTATACCATAGCAAAAAATCATTTTCAACAAGAGATAAAATTTATTTCTTTAAAAGGTTTATTATAACTCTTAATGTTATTAAGATGTAGTTTTATCTTTTCTTGCAATCTTTGGTAGTATTAACCCTAATCCTAATAATACAAATGGTGTTATTACATTAAGTGATATTCTAAACCACCAATCCTTTGAGTATAGTTCTACTCCAGTTGGGAACATACCCATTATACAAGCAAAAGCTGTAAAGAAGAAGCACCATATACCAAAGCCTAGTGCAATTTTATTATTCTTTACAAATTTATAGTCTGACTTAAACTTATCTGAATACTTCTTAAGCATAATAAATGCTAAGAATACCCATAAGTATCTTAATGGCATAACTACTGAATTAAGCTTTAGTAACCAATCAAATAATGAATTCATATCTCCAATTCCTAAAGCTGGAACTATTATTAATATACCAACTAATATAGCTGTCATTATATATCCATTAATTGGAGCACCGTGCTTATTCGTTTTAGTTAAACTTCTTGGTATATAATTTTCATCAGCATCTGCAATTAAAACTTTAAGCGGAGCATCTATTGAAAATACCAACGCTGAAATTTGAGCTAACATATTTGCAATAGCATATATTATTAATAAGAAATTACCTACACCGTAATATTCCCCTAACTTTTGAAATGCATAGTATTGTCCATTCATCATTAAGTCCTTTGGAATATTATTTGCATCAAACATCATTGACATAGCTATTGATCCAAGTAAAGCTGAAACTGCAACCATACCAGCTAATACAATCATTCCTTTTGGGAATTCCTTGCTTGGATTTTTCATGTTATTTACATATGGAGAGATTTTTTCTGCTCCACCAACTGCAAATACTAACATTGATAATGTTGTAAAATATGCAAAATTAAATTGTGGCATCATTGATTTAATAGTTATATTAGTAGTAGCAGGTTCTATACCTCTTATTGCAGGTGCTGCTACCATTAGTAATATATACAACATAGACATTACGAAAACTGAAGTACCTGCAATTGTTCCAATTTTCTTTAGTGATGTAACTCCTCTAGAAGCTATCCATAGGAATACTAAGAATACTGCTAATGTTAAGCCTTGTGCTACAAGTGTATTCATTCCTTTTATAAGAGTTCCATCTTGTTTTACAGCCCAACCAAGAGCTATTAAAACAGACTGAGGTTTTTGAGCTAAATAAGGCACATGCACAACCCAATAAGTCCAACCTGCAAAATATGCAAGAGTTGGTCCCATAGTTTGTTTAATCCATGTACTTACTCCACCTTTTCCATCTTTAAAGGTTGAGCCTAACTCTCCTACCATTAAAGCATAAGGTACAAAATATAAAGCGATTATTAATACCCATGATACAACTACGGTTAAGCCTTGTGTTGCAAAATTGTTAACTACGTTACCAAATCCCCAAACAGATACAAAGGCCATTAACGCAAGGTTATACCACCTAATTTTTTTAGCGTCTTCTCCCATAACGTGCCTCCTCAATTGTTAAATTATAAAAAATTAATTCCTAATAATTTTATCAATCTCAATATCTTCTCACAATATTAAAATTTTTATACTAAATATAAATTTATTATTTTGATATTTTTTTAACACTTTATTGATAATATTTCATTTTATAATGATTATTTATATTATATTCTTATAATATAGCAAAAATTCTTATGATATTACAAATTCCCTCATTTTTATTTATAATATTAAAAAGCTTAAGAATATTTAATAAATTATTCCTAAGCTTTTATGCTTACAGATTTATATTATAAACTTTAAAACAAATACTACTCCAACTATCACTGTTGGTATAGTTATATCTTTATATTTACCTGTAAATAATTTAATTAATATGTATGAAACAACTCCGAATACTATTCCATCAGAAATACTATAAGCTAATGGCATCATTATTATGGTTAAGAAAGCTGGAAGAGCTTCTGTCCAATCCTCTAAATCTATTTCCTTTATAGGTTCTAACATAAATAAACCTACTAAAACTAAAGCAGAACATGTTACAGCTGGAGTTATTACTCCAAATAAAGGAGCAAAGAATAAAGCAAAGGCAAACATAATAGCTGTTGATACTGCAGTTAAACCTGTTCTACCACCTTCTGCAACTCCTGATGCACTTTCAACAAAAGTACTTACAGTACTAGTTCCAAGACAAGCTCCAATTGTTGTTCCTATTGCATCTGCAAATAAAGCTTTCTTAATGTTTGGAACCTTACCTTCACTATCTAACATTTTAGCCTTTGTAGTAACTCCAACTAAAGTTCCTATAGTATCAAACATATCCATAAATAATAATGTAAATAATACTATTGCCATATCTACTGAAAATATATTATGCCATTCAAATTTCATAAATACAGAACTTATTGATGGTGGAGCACTTAAAACAGCTTCTGGAAGATGTGTTATTCCCATAGGAATACCTATTATAGCTGTTACTATCATCCCTATAAATAAAGCACCCTTTATTTTTCTAGCCATTAATATACCTGTTATAACTATTCCTATAATAGCAAGTAATGCTGGTCCATGTGTTATATCACCAAGAGAAATTAAAACCCCTTCTCCTTTAACCACAACTCCTGCTCCCTCTAAACCAATAAGAGCAATAAATAGACCTATACCTACTGAAATTGCCTTCTTTATATTGTCAGGAATTGAATCCACAATTGCTTCACGAACATTAAATAAAGTTAGTAGAATAAATATTATACCTTCTAAAAAAACTGCTGTTAATGCAAATTGAAATGAATATCCCATCTGTACTACTATTGTAAAAGCAAAAAAAGCATTTAAACCCATTCCAGGTGCTTGAGCAAAAGGAAGGTTAGCATATAATCCTGTTATTAATGTAGCAATAACTGCTGAGACTGCTGTTGCTGTAAATACCGCTCCACTATCCATTCCTGCAGCAGAAAGTATTGAGGGGTTAACTATTAATATATAAGCCATTGTCATAAATGTAGTAACACCTGCTAAAAGCTCTGTTTTAACATTTGTTCCTTTTTCAGTTAATCCAAAATAATTATCTAATAATTTATTTGTTTTTGATGTTTCCTTCATCTTATCCCTCTTTCGTCTTATTTTATAATTCCCTGAACTATAATACAACATTTTTCTATAAATGCCAAGTATATATGCGAATATTTTTTTATTTTTTTAAATTATTTTTTGTGATAATATTTACACAACTTTATTTTTTGAGTAATTATAGACTTATAATTCGGGAAATTTACAATGGAATATTAATGATTTAGATAATAGAAAATTGATATTCTTACAATGATATTTAAACATCAAAAGATAATTTAATGTGCTAAAAAGCCTTGTGCCTAGATTATTTTCTAAGCACAAGGCTAATATAAACTTTATTTAAATCAATCATCTGAAAGCCTTGTTGCAACATTTTGTATACTTTTTTCTAACCATCCTATTCTAATGTCTGACTTAGGTACATCAAATCCTGGAACAAAAGGCTTTATATCAATTACAGGTGTACCATCTAATACATCAATATTCTTCAAAAAAATATTATTTTCATTAATTTGATCAATTTCAACAATAGAAATTCCAATATGATTCGGCCTAACTGGAGTTCTAGTTGCAAAAACTCCATGAGTATTATCATCTAAAAATGGCTTTACAGTAAGTTTAACTTGTTCTGCTTTATGAAAACTATAAATAATTATTATATGTGAAAATTCATCTAAATCTTTTAGTCCTTCTAAATACTTAGAGTCTACTTCTATTCTACCCTTATCAGCATTATCACCAGTAGGTTGAATAGGCATGCTTTTTATATCCTTAAATTTACTGTGAATAATTCCTATAGGTTTTAAAATAATATCCTCTGCCAAAATAAATACCTCCGTTAAACATTTTTTATACCATTTTAATTATTATAACATAATTATTTAGTACTATTATTTCTATAGTTCATCATTTTCTTGTACATTTTTCTCTTTTTCTTTTCAACTTTAGTGCTTGTCACTATTTTTATAATAGCATCGTTATTTTCTCTAATAAATAGACACACTATATTATTTATACCAACAACGATGTTTTAATAACTATTACTCTACTAATAATTCATACTTTTAGAATTCTGATATAATATACTAACTACTTTAATAAAAAATCTCATGCACATATTATAAAAATCATGCATGAGACTTACACTTTTAAAACTTTATAAAAACATCATTTCAACCTTAGTCATAACTAATTAACAAAATGATAATAATTAAATTTCATTTTTACTCAGCCCTCTTAATATTCCAAAATTGATTTGCTGTGTTGTTATCTGAATATTGAATTAAGATAGTGCTATTGGAAGTTGAACTTCCAGGAACATCAATTATTTTGCTACTCTTCTTATTTATAAACTTATATACTCCGCCTTCCATATCTTCAATTTTCCAAAGTTGATTGTCAGCACCAGTATCTGTACATTGAGATAGTTTTGCATTATTATCTAGAGAATCATTAGTAACACATACAACCTTTCCAGTTAATCTACTTACAATTTTGTAATAACCATCTTCTGTACTAACAAATTTCCATTGTTGATTTAATTTATTATTAGGTGAATATTGAATTATATCTGCACCATCTGCATATGATTCACCTCTTACGTCCATTACTTTCTCACTAAAAATATTTTTTATAATATAATAGGCATTACTATCAAAAGGTGTTTCTGGGGCGCCATATTTAATAGTCCAACTTGATACTGTACTTTTATTTGAGAAGTCTCTTCCTTGAATAACTACCTTATCATTGTAAATATTAAAGAGAAGACCTTGACTTTGTTTTATAGTACCATCATTAATCATTTTAAATGATGACGATGGGAAAAAATTCATACTTGATGTTACAGGAGCATGAGTATGACCAGTAACAAGAATACTTTGAGGATATTTACTTAAAATACTTCTAAGTTGCTGATCTTGTACAACTCCATCAGGATATGACTTATTATATCCTTGTTCTGGATAGGTATCAGATACTGTTTTAACCAAAGCTTGATGTATAAAAATAAAAATTGGTTTATCTGAACTAGCATCCTCACTAAGCTTTGTATCCAACCAGTTTAATTGAGTATCTGAAAGTGTTGCCTGATCTTTAAGATCTTGATCTGAGGCTAAAAAGATAAAATGATACCCATTAATCCATTGATCATAATACATACCTGGCATATTTGTTTTTGATAAAAATCTATTTTTTCCCTCATTATATCCTCCTGATAACCATCTAAGATCATGATTACCAGTTACATAATATGGTGAAAGTGTACTGTTTGCTATATTTGTATTTACAGTGGATATTAATGAATTGTATTGAGAATCACTTCCCGATTCTGTTAAATCCCCATTAAATATTATTGCACTACAATTATTATTTTTTGCATCGGTAATAGCATTTTTTAAATTATCTAAGTAACCATGAATGTCGGAAACTACCATGAAATTTGCTATCGGAGTATCCGTAATAGTTTCAGCCTTTACTAAATTGTTATTTATACCTGTTAAAGAAATAGGATTAAAAATTAAGAATACCGTTATTATTAAGAACACTAAAATTTGCATAAGTTTATTCATATCTAAACCTCCAATTAATTATTTATTTAGTTTTTACAAGAAAACCTCATTCCTTAAATGTATACTAAAAAACAATATAATTATGAGTCTATATTATGCTTTTTAAATAATATTATAATACTTATGTAAACTATACTATTATATTACTGCTTTATATTTAGAAATATACCCCACCTAACTTACTAATTCTCCCGCTTCATATTCTTTTAAATCTTTAGATCACTCTCTTTACAAAACCAGCTATAAATTCTTCGAACCCATCTTCAAAAGTATTAAAATTATTTCTTCTAATAGTTAATCTTTTTTTCATTAATACTCCTTTCTAGGCATAAAAAAAGTACACGTTATGTCAAATTTAACATAACGTGTACTATATTTTTAAAGTCTTACTTACTATTTCATTGATTCTTCTATAGCAACTGCTACAGCAACAGTAGCTCCAACCATTGGGTTGTTACCCATTCCGATAAGACCCATCATTTCAACGTGAGCTGGAACTGATGAAGATCCTGCGAATTGTGCATCTGAGTGCATTCTTCCCATAGTATCTGTCATACCGTATGAAGCTGGACCTGCAGCCATGTTATCTGGGTGAAGAGTTCTTCCTGTACCACCACCTGATGCTACTGAGAAGTATTTCTTGCCCATTTCAACACATTCTTTTTTGTATGTTCCTGCAACTGGATGTTGGAATCTAGTTGGGTTAGTTGAGTTACCAGTAATTGATACGTCAACTCCTTCGTGATGCATTATAGCAACACCTTCTCTAACGTCATTTGCTCCATAGCATTTAACCTTAGCTCTTGGTCCCTTTGAGTATGGAACTTCTCTAACTATTTCTAATTTACCTGTGTAGAAATCAAAGTTAGTTTCAACATAAGTAAATCCATTTATTCTTGATATGATGTATGCAGCATCTTTACCTAAACCATTTAATATAACTCTTAATGGTTCTTGTCTTACTTTGTTAGCTTTTTCTGCTATCTTTATAGCACCTTCTGCTGCAGCAAAGCTTTCGTGTCCTGCTAAGAAAGCAAAACATTTAGTTTCTTCTCTTAAAAGCATAGCTCCTAAGTTACCATGGCCTAAACCAACTTTTCTATCATCTGCAACTGATCCTGGGATACAGAAAGCTTGTAAGCCTTCTCCAATAGCCTCAGCAGCTTCAGCAGCCTTTGTGCAACCTTTCTTTATAGCTATTGCAGCTCCTAAAGTGTAAGCCCACATAGCATTTTCAAAAGCGATTGGTTGAGTTGATTTTACGATATCGTAAACATCTATACCCTTTTCATCGCAAACAGTTTTTGCATCTTCTATTTTAGTCATTCCGTATTTTTCTAATACTGGAGTGATTTGATTAATTCTTCTTTCATAACTTTCAAATAATGGCATAATACTTTTCCCCCTTCAAACTATTCGTGTCTTGGATCAATAGTTCTAACTGCTTCGTCAAATCTGCCGTATTGGCCTGTTGCCTTTTCCATAGCTTCGTTAGCATCCATTCCCTTAGCAACCATTTCCATCATCTTTCCTAAGTGAACGAATCTATATCCAATAATTTCATTGTTCTCATCTAAAGCGATTTTAGTTACATAACCTTCTGCCATTTCTAGATATCTTGATCCCTTTGCAACTGTTCCGTACATAGTACCAACTTGTGATCTAAGACCTTTTCCTAAGTCTTCAAGTCCAGCTCCTATAGGTAGTCCACCTTCTGAGAAAGCAGTTTGGCTTCTTCCATAAACTATTTGAAGGAACAATTCTCTCATAGCTGTGTTTATAGCATCACAAACTAAGTCTGTATTTAATGCTTCTAATATAGTTTTTCCTGGTAAGATTTCTGACGCCATAGCAGCTGAGTGAGTCATACCTGAACATCCGATAGTTTCAACTAATGCTTCTTCGATTACCCCATCTTTAACATTTAAAGTTAATTTACAAGCTCCTTGTTGAGGTGCACACCAACCCACACCGTGAGTTAATCCTGAAATGTCTTTAACCTCTTTAGCTTGTACCCATCTTCCTTCAACAGGAATTGGCGCAGACCCATGATTTGGTCCCTTAGCAACAACGCACATTTCTTCAACTTCTCTTGAATACATCATATTATATCTCCTCCCTAATTATAGATTGCTATAGTCTTATTAGGTTTATGAACACCTTTTTAATATATGTAGACTACAAGTAATCGGGACAAATCTATACCCACTGGGATAAATTTATCCTATATCTATAATAACAGATGAATATAACTCTAACAATATAATCTTATAAAAAAATGTCTTTTATGGTATAAAATTTTACTTCTTGCTATTTTAATCCACATCTGATATAATAATTTTTGCAGTCAGTCGGCATGGCGGAACTGGCAGACGCACATGACTCAAAATCATGCGGGAAACCGTGTGGGTTCGATTCCCACTGCCGGCACCAATATTTAAAAGAAATGATCTTATCAGTAGGTTTAAACACCTTTTGATAAGGTCATTTTTCTTTTTCCCACTTCTTTTCCCACTATAAAATTAAAAAAGATACTAAACAATAGTATCTTTTTTAAATATTATTTATCATTTATTTTTCTAGTGGCAACAAACTGACTTGTCATTATACTTCCAGTTTCTTTATCACAATAAGGACATATTACTTCTTCTCGTTCCTGCATCCTGGATATAAATAGCCATGTATGACAATATCAAATTTTTCACAGCAATACTTACACTCTTCTATGCTTTTCCCCATAAAGTCCTCCATCGCAAATAATTTAAAATATTATTCTAAACTATAGTTAAGAGTTTCCTCATATAGCAATTAATCTTTTTTTACTGTAAATAAGATAGTACTATTAACTTCACTTGTATCAGGTTCAAATTCATAATAAGCTTTTTTTATTTTTTTTATATCTTCTTTGTCTAAATACTTGAAAAATCCAATAGACTCAAAATTATCACCAAATAAAGAAAGACCTTGTATTAATTTATAAATATCTTTTCTTTTCTTTAATGAATATCCACACTTGTTTGTGCATTGATAATATAATATAGCATTTTTTAACTCAACCAGTGCTTCTTTATGAGGATTAGTATTATATTTATAAATATCTATTACTTCCTCATATTTCTCTTTTGTAACCTCTTTAAATATTTCATGTATTGCTCTTATTATTATTTTAGTATCCAATGCCAACTCTTCATGTTTCTTAGTCTTTGTTTGATCAGAATACTCAATCAGTTTAGTAATTTCTTTAGCTTCCATTGCTACATTTTCAGCATTTTTATATAATCTTTTTGAAATAGCTAAATTTGTTATTACTTTATGTATATCTGGCCTAACTACTTCTATAATGCTTTTAGCTATATCATCTATTGTTTGGTTAGCACTATTTATAGCTACCTTATCTGTTAAAAACAGACTGAATTCTTCTATATCCTTCTTTGTAACATTGTGCCATATTAGTAATATAACCTTTCTATTATTTATTTCTTTACTTAATAAAGATCTTAATTCATAATCTGTCCATCCTTTTTTCATAAAATCTTTACTTATGACTATTAATCCATAATTAGACTTGATTAGCCCTTCGTCAATTTTTTTAGATAAGCTATCTCCAATCTTAAGTTCAGTCTTATCAAACCAAACATTTATTCCATAGTTTTTTAATATTTCAACAAGTGGAATTACAAATTGCTCTTTATCTTCTGACGCATGAGAAATAAATACATCCCATTTCATATTATCCTCTCCCTTTATTACCACATATAATCGATCGCATTTTTATCTGAAAACTTCCATTCCATAATTGCTCATATAATCTTCTATATCGTATAAATTGCTACTTAATGTTTCGTATGCTGTTGGCCTATTTTGTTTTGCAAATGCTTCATATAATCCGTTGTAATATGTCATGTACATATTATTAGCATTTATATATCTTTGTACTTTTGATTTACTATAATAACTAAATTCTTCTTTCATATATATTCTTATTTCTTTTAATACTTCCATAGCTACTTTTTTATTATTGTCATTAAGAAACTCAAATCCTTTTTTAGCCATACTAATATAATAATCTACATTCTCTCTTATCTCATCTATGCTTATTTCTCTTTTATCAAATTCAAGTATATTGTTTTTCATTCTATCAACTCCTTATAATTACAATTCTATAAATAATTATAAAATCCTCTAAAATAAAAAATGATACCCTATTTTAAGGTTCATATAAAAATAGATAACACCTTATTTATTTTTATTTTCGTATAATCATTATTTACTGAAATTCTAATCTTCTAATTCATCTTCTCCAGTAAACACTACTGTTTGATTTACATCTGCTTCAACTTTATCTACAAACAATCTATATCTCTTACCTAATAATTCAGCAGCTTTAGTTCTATCCTGAAGTGATGCATCTAATCCAAATTGGTCTTTTTCTTCTCCCCTCATTACCTTTGTGAGATATTGAAGGACTTCTTCTCCTTTGGCTATTCTTGCATCTTCTATTTTAGCTAGACGTTCTTCTATATATTGTTTTATGCTATCATTTGCTATCAGTCTTGCAGAATTTGCTCTAGCACCTTTCTTATTATATCCAGCCTTTATATAAGCTTCTGTACCATTTCCTAATTCTATATAGTAATCTGTAAATGCCTTTTGTTTAGGTGTTAATACCTTATTCATTATTAGAACCTACCTTCTTATATAAATCTGCTAAATATATTAGCATCTTAACCTTACTATAAAATACTACTCCATTTTTAGGATGGCTCTCATAAAGAATATACTTAGTCATTATTCTACTTTCATATTCTGATAAGAATTGTTCCGTATCTATCTTTAATATGTATCCTTTAATTCTAAATGCTTGTAGTAGTTTATTTATTTTGCTTTGTATATTCATTATTTCACCTTCTTTTATAAAAAAAGTAACTCTAGAGTTACTTTTAAATTCTAATCTATATAAAATTTACTTGCTTTCTTTATATATATATCATTCTTCCTTTCTATTATTTTTTCTATCTTTTTCTTTTCCATTGTGTATTCATCTTGTATACTATTTATCATAAACTTACTCATTTTTATAGATACAACGCTTAATCCCATACTTAGTATTATCATAAATATAGAACTAATAATATTATTTTTATTTAACATATGGTACCCCTCATTATAATAAGCATATATCGTTTCTAACAATATTTTTAAGTACATTATTCCAAATATTAAACTTGCTAAAGTACAAAGAATATATGTAAATATTATAACAAGAGTCATATGTTTATATACTGAATCTATAGTTTTTTTTACTATATTTGAATCATTTGGGAATTTGTTCGAATAGTCTACCACTAAAATTTTATGTAATAATTCTTTTTCATCATTTTCAACTAAATAAAAAACATAACTCGGTATAAAATAATCTTTCTTTTGATAATTTCTTTTTATGTATTTTACTGTATTTATTGTTTTATTTTCATTATATTTATTTATATACTCTACTAATACTTTCTCAAAATATTCGTCAGATAACTTGTAATACTTTTTCTGTTCATTATTAAAATATGATATAAAAAATGCTACTATAGCACTAATTGTTGCAATACATGTACCTAATATTTTTAAATAATCTAAATTCCCCATATTATCCCCCTTCTAATAATTTCGTTTTATTTATACGTAACTTTATATATTAAAAGCCAGTAGAGTTAGTATTAAATAAATATATTGTATAGTGGAAGGTCTTTCACCTACCTTTTCTTTTTATTATTTGTTGTATATTCATGGATCTTTTTTTCTACTGGCTCCTTCAGGCTATTTATATAAATAAAAAAACCCTATTTCTAGGATTCTTTTTAAGTGTATTATTTTTCAAAAATTTTTTCTAAATCACTGCACAATATTTTTATAATTTCTCTATAAATTTGTATAGACTCTCCTACTAAATTAACCTCTAGGGTTATTGTAATTTCATCTAAATCAATATTATCTAGATTTTCAAAATTTATAAAGCCTTCCAATTTCAAGCACTCAGACTTACTTATATTTCCCTTCCTATGTACTAATGCGTTTCTAATTTTACTGAATGCACTTATTGCTCCTATTAAATCTTTATCGATATTTGACTTACTATATCTAACTATAAATTCTATAATTTCTTTTATGTTTTTAGAATACATTATTGAATTAACATTCTTTTCTATGAGTTCTTTCATAATATCTTCTTTCGACTTTTCTCCTAGTAATTCACTACATTTAATTGAATTCTCTTTATTTAAAACAATTTGAGGTTTTTTATAGTGTATATATATTATTATTTCACTTATATTTTTTTCAAATAATTCATATGAATTCATGAAGCATCGCTTTTTTTCATTTTCTAATCCTTCTTCAGTATTAATGTATTCAATTAAATCATTAAAAGTTATTTCAGGCACCTCTTGAAATAAAGGCATTTCTGGTTTCTTATTAAATAGATCAATAAATTGAAGTTGTGTCGATGCAATTGAATATAACTTTGAATTACATAAAAACAGTTTTATTTCTTCATTAAAATCTATATCAGCATTATCTCTTATTATATCACATGCACCTTTTGTATATAATTCTTCAAACATATTAACTCCCCCTTATAACATTACTATTCTACAAATAAATGTAAAATCCTCCGAAAATCACCTAACATTTATTATGCTAAGTGCTTTTCTATAAAGGGGTGAGAATTTATAAATAAAAAAGAACCCTATTTCTAAGGCTCTTCACTCTATTAATTAGAACTTACATATTCTTTGATTTCAAAAGAAGCAATCTTATCTTGTGCTATATATTCCTTTATTTCCTTATACGGACTTCCCTTCTTAGAGAAAGCATATATATTTGATCCTTCTCCTTTAGTTCTTGTTTCATACCATTGTATAAATTTATTTACTTCTTCCATGCTTACATCATATTCCTTAGTACTTCCATTCACTAATGATATACTTAATATTGCATTTCCTGTTTCTTCTGGAACTTGTGGTTTTGTAACATTTACTACACAAGTAGCTGTTAATTCAGTTCCTTCTACTTTTGCCATTATAGTAGCTTGTCCTTCTTTAGCTGCTGTTACATTTCCATTTTCATCTACTGTAGCTATATCATTATTACTTGATGTCCATATAACCTTCTTATTAGTAGCATTGTCTGGTAAAACTGTTGCTGTTAATTTCTCTGAGCTACCTTCTAACAAATTCATAGATGTTTTATCTAAAGATATGCTTGTTGCTTCTATATCTTTAGAAACTTCACCATAAGGCTTAATTTCGCTATTCTCATCTATATCAAAACCTTTTATAAATATGTAATTATATTGACCTGTTTTAGTGCCTTGTATAACTATACTGTGCTCTTTAGATTCTAATCCTGTCTTTTCATAAAGTACTATAGGATTAGCAGCATTTCCCCCCTGGCAAGAGAATGAGCCTTCATCCTTACCATCAATAGTGACATTTACCTTTCCACTTCCACTCCACCATGTATTAGAAATAATCCTTATCTTATCTCCAGTAAAATTAAATTTTACATATGAACTATCATCAGACCAATTACCAAAATACGATTTTGTATTGTCACCATCATAGCGCCATTCTTCCCTTCCATATTCAATATTCTTATTGTTATATTTCACCCTTCCATATTCAATATTCTTATTGTCATATTTCACTCTTGCCCAACCCTTTTCAGGCGATTCTAATTTTGACCCTAATTGTGCACTGTTATTTTCTGTATTATTTAGATTGGAGGTTCCTATCATATAACCTTTACCTGAAGCACTTGTTGATAAAGCTCCCATTCCGATAAAGCTAAGTAGTAATGCTGCAATAACGCATCCTATAATCTTAAATTTCTTTTTAGTAGTTTTAATTATGTCCATTCTATACATCCCCTTATTTATTTTTCGTGTATAATATTATCAAATATCTTATTATTTTTCAATATTTATATTATTTTACATATAATATAATAAAAGACACCTATATTTCTACAAGTGTCTTTTAAATATAAAGGGTATTGAGAATTTATGAGAACTATGAAAATTTAATCATCTTCACAATACTATTATAAATCTTATTTTCTAATAAATTATGCGTCTTTTATGCGTTTTTTATGCTACTAATCCACATATCCCACATAGCTATTTTCTTTATTATTTGTTTTTTTCTTCTATTAACTTGCGATTGGTCCAAGTGCCTTTTCTGCCCTATCTTTATTTCATTTAGCCCTTCTTTGTATTTTAATTCTAATAACTGTTTTAATGAACCTTTAAAATCTCTTATCTTCCAATATATCTCATTATATTCTATTTCAAGGTTATCTAACTGCTCTAGTATATGTTCCCTATCTATACATTTTTGAGTTACTCTCCTTATTTTTAATTCTGCTACCCTCATTACTTCTCTTTCAGCATAGCTCATTCCATCTCCAGATGTTTGTACCCTGTCTTCAAAGCTAGAACTTTTACTCTCTGGTTCTAAATTAATATTACATTCTCTTAGATCTTTATTTATTGTTCTATCCGATTATCTAGTATCTCTAATCTTTGTTTTAATGACCTCTCATGTTCATCTTTTGAATAATATCTATATAATTTTCTTTCTATATCATCAAATAGTTCTTTATCCATTCTATCCCTCCTTAATAATAAAAAAATACCGCATATTCGTTTTTGAATAATACGGTATTCTAAAGTTTATCTTCATAATATATTAAACTTATTTGTTAATCATATACCAGATAAAAATATTGTGCTAATCCATAGATATATCAATGTTATACAACAAACAAATGTATTTTTAATTGTATCTTCTTTTCCATCCCTAACTTTATGCATAATAGATATAATATTATTTACAAAAAGTATTATACATATAATTCCAATAGATAATACTAATAAGATCATTCCCCTCAACCTCCTTATAGCATATTAACTCTATAATTAACAATATAATACAATTATACATAATTATTAATATATACTCCAATAAATTTCAAAAACCGCATTATTCAATTTTCAAAGAACATGTTTTATTATTTAGATCAATAATCCTTTTTATATTTATTAGAAATAAAAAGACCACAAGATAATATTCAGTTTAAACTGATATACTTCCCGCGGTCTCTTATATAAAACCTTCCACTAAAATAGTGGGGTACTAATTTTATTTAATTATTATGTTTATGTTTGCTTTGCATAAAATATCTTTAAAATCTAGTTATATCAACGATTTAAGTGTAGTTACTACATAAATTTATTGAATAACTACTATATACCCCATTCTTCTTCTAGCTGATTAACTATTTTCATCATTTCTCCATCATCTTTTACTATATCTGGATGGTATACCTTTGCTAAAGTTTTATATAGTTTCTTATATTTACTTTTGTCTTCTTCATTGTGGTTACTATGTTTATCTCTCTGATAACTACCATATTAATTATAATTATTAATAAATTTATTTACTTGTCTTTATTATAGTATCTATATAACTTTCCTTCTGTCTTTCTAAATAGTTCTTTATCTATTCACCCCATCCTTAATCTATACCTTTTTGTATATTTAAATATTTATCTAGCCAAAATAACCTTGAATAAGGCGGTTATTATAATGAGAAAATTTATTTCTGTTATTTTAGTTTCTTTATTTTTAAATTTGAATATTGTCAAAGCTCAGCCTAATCCTGCTTCTAATGTATATACTGAAGGAGTATATAAAGTATCTGATTTTAATTTTCCATCTGGACATGAATACATTATCCAAAATGTATCTAATAAAGATCAGGTTTATGTCCAAGTTTTTAATGAAAATTTAATTACTATGCAAACCATCCGTTTCGATCCTTCGTCTAAAAAATATACTCTAATTCCTTTATCACCTGATTATAGAGTTGTAATTATTGGTGCTGGAAATGTGTTTGTTTCTTAAGTAAATTATGTTATATAGAGTGAATTACTTACGTAGCCCACTCATTTATTATTTATAATTGCTAATAAAAAAATACCTTATATTCATTTTGAATAATACGGTATTTTAATTAAATTCCTATTTATATTAACAAATTATCTTTTATTTACAGTCAATCCTAATTCTTTTTTTTGAATTATATAACAAGCTACCTCTCCCTTTTCATCTTTAACAACACCAATAGTAAATTTTGATAAGTCTAATAAACCTTTTAGTATTTGAGGAATTTCTATATTCCATTCAATATTATCTAGATTGTAAGGAAATTCTTCATTTGGACTTTTGGTGTTAAAGTAAATAGCATCATCTATACCATCATTTTTATCTAAAAATATCCATGTTTGAAACTCTCTTTTTACTCCCTTTGTTTGTTCCTCAATTTTATCAAAAATCTTAAAGTAATATAAAATATGATTCTTTCTATGCTTACTACTTGAAGAAGTTATTCCATTCCAATCTAAATGAGTGTGCCATAATTTATACCACGAATTCTCACTTATGTCTATCCTAAAATCTCTTACTTCTCTTTCTACATTTCTATAGTGTTGCTTTAGAACCCTACTTTTATTCTTCACCTAATCTTTACCTCAATAACATTTTTATGAATTATAATTTACTTCATCATTATAGCATATTTTGTAAATGCTTAACTTTATAACCAACTTATAATATTTTCAGAAATGTCTCTTCTATTAGATTTTAGATTACTTCTACTTGAGTAGCCAACAGATATAACGGCCATTAATTGTAACTCATCTGAAGCTCCCAATAATTCTCGTACTTTATCTTCATTTTTTAATATTTCTCCAATCCAACAAGTACCTAACCCTAGTTCATGAGCAGCAAGTAGCATATTTTGTATTGCAGCTCCAATTGATTGAGCATGTTTCAAGTAAATACTTGGAACCTTATCGTCTAGAACTTTAGTATCTAAAAAAACTGCTACCAAGCAAGGGGAAGTCTCTACCCAATTATGGTATACAGTAAGAGACGCTACTTTTTTTATTAGTTCCTTATTATTCATTACTACAGAGAATCTCCATGGTTGCATATTATTACCAGATGGAGCCCAATTAGCTGCAGTTAACATCTGCATGATAGCATCTTTACTAACTTCTTCTGAAGTATATGCTCGGACACTTCTACGATTTAATATACATGGCATCGCTGAATTTATCTTTTCCTTCTCCATTTATACTCCTCCATTAGTTAGTCCTATTTTATGACTTTATTAATGATAATTATATCATAATTTGCGTGATAAAAGATGATTGTCTCCTTAATAATTGTAAAATAATTCTATTTCTCAACACCGCATTATTCAATTTTCAAAGAACATATTCTATATAGAGTGGATTACTTATGTAGCCCACTCATTTATTATTTAAATATAAAAATACCGTATATTCTTTTTTTGAATAATACGGTATTATAATATGTTATTTATTCTCAACTTAATAATGTTCTAATATGACCAGAATTTATCATAAAATCTACACTTTATAAATTTGGATTATTTAATTCAAAAATATCTTCTTCATAAATCCTTCCTAAAAAATATCCATCCATTGCAAATCTAAGTCTTTCAAGATATAAATTATATTTTTTCCTAGGAAAATATTTAATTTTATACAAATCATTTGGGTCAAAGTGATGCGCAATACTTTCTAATATATATCCATAAGTAAAAATAACTTTGTATGAAATTTCATTATCGATCCCATTAGAAATAGATTGCCTACTTAGTTTCACAAGACAAATATAATAATCCCAAAAACTTTCTTTATGAAATTTTGATTCTTCATGAAGAAAATATATAAAACTTCCTTGAATTCCGCTATAATTAGCATTGAGTATTTCTATTGCATCCATTTTTATCTCCTAAATTTCTCTGTATACTATAAATTGGTTCTTGCACAGTATAATTTCCTGAATTACATATACTTATCTCTATAACAATTTCACTATTTTGTGGAAGTAATTTATCCAATAATTCATAAATTTTTTTAGCAGAGGATAGTACATCTCTTGATCTCATATAAATAACATAATGTTGCTCTAAATCATATAGATAATCTATACAATCTAAAGAAATTTCATTTTCAATAACGTCTATTAATTTTTCTTCTATTTCCTCATTTTCTCTAAGGTTTAATTCTTTCTCAAGATTCATTTCATAATAAATACTATCTCTTTCTTTTATAGGATAAAAGTACACCGCAATTATACCCATTATTTTTACCTCCATTAGAAATCTGAACAAATTTACATTTCTATTTTAAGTAAATTATACCATATTTAAATACCTCATTATTCAATTCTCAAAGAACATATTTTATTATTTAGATTAATAAAAATTGCTTATATTAAAAATAAAAAGACCACAGGATATTCTTCAGCCTAAACTGATATACCTCTACAGTCTCTTATATAAAACTATCCACTAAAATAGTGTCGTACTAATTCTATTTAATTATTATGTGTATGTTTGTTTTAGCATAAACCATCTTTAAAAGCTAGTTACATCAACGATTTAAGTGTAGTTACTACATAAATTTATTAGGTAACTACTATATACCCCACTCCCATTTTAGTTGATTAACTATTTTCATCATTTCTCCATCATCTTTTACTATATCGAGATGATATGCCTTTGTTAAGGTTTTATATATCTTCTTATACTTGTCTTTATCTTCCTCATTGTGGTTACTATGTTTACCTCTCTGATAACTACCATATTAATTATAATTATTTACTTATCTTTATTATAATATCTATATAATTTTCCTTCTGTCTTTCTAAATAGTTCTTTATCCATTATATCCCTCCTTAATCTATACCTTTTTGTATATTTAAATGCTTATCTAGCCAAAATAATCTTGAAAGGTGGTTACTATAATGAAAAAATTTATTTCTGTTATTTTAGTTTCTTTGTTTTTAAATTTTAATATTGTTAAGGCTCAGCCTAACCCTGTTTCTAATGTATATACTGAGGGAGTATATAAAGTATCTGATTTTAATCTTCCATCTGGCCATGAATACATTATCCAAAATATATCTAATAAAGATCAGCTTTATGTCCAAGTTTTTAATGAAGACTTAATTACTATGCAAGCCATCCGCTTGGATCCTTCATCTAAAAAATATAATCTACTTCCTTTATCACCTAATTATAGAGTTGTAATTATTGGTGATGGAAAGCTATTTGTTTCTTAAGTAAATCATGTTATATATAGTGGATTACTTATGTAGTCCACTCCTCTATTATTTAAGTATAAAAAATACCGCATATTCATTTTTTTAAAATGTACCCTATAAGATAGACAACTAAAAAATGTCTATTTTATAGGTTTTTTTATGTATAATAAAACATAACGATAGGAGTGGATTAGATGAGTAGCAAGTTATTTACGAAGGAAGAAATAGAATTATTAGCTAATAATA